>JAFNAG010000448.1 GCA_017860135.1 Acidobacteriota bacterium | reverse complement strand
GCTGACAGGCCCGGTGAATCGCGGAGAGCAGGTTGCGCGGAGGGTCGCTTTTTGAGAGATAGTCCGCGGCGCCCGCGGCGCGCATGGCCTGGGCCCAGTCGGCCTCCTGGTACATCGAGAGGCCGATGATGCGGATCTCGGGGTAGGAATTGTGAATGGCGCGCGTCGCCTCTACACCATCGAGCTTCGGCATGTTCAGGTCCATCAGAATCACATCGGGGCGGAGTTTCGCTGCCAGGTCGACAGCCTCCTGGCCGTCGATTGCCTCGCCTGCAACCCGAATGGCGGGATCCTGGCCGAGCAGCCGCCTGAGCCCCTCACGCACGACCGCGTGATCGTCAGCCACCAGCACCCGAATGGGCGCGCCCCCGCCCGGTGCCTCGACCGCGACTGGTGTTTCATCCCGCGTGGGCGGCAGCGGCACCTGCACGGTAAGCGGCGCCTCACAGGGCTCCGAGCCCGCCGGGGCCGTCAGTGTGAAACGGCTTCCCTGGCCGGGTGCGCTATCGACATCCATCCGGCCTCCAAGCAGTTCCAGGCGTTCCCTGATGCTGAAGAGGCCAAAACCGCCGCCGGTCTCGCCGGCCTTCTTCATCGTGTCCGGATCGAACCCCGGTCCTGGATCGCTGACGGTGATTCCTATCGCATCCGCTGCGATACGCCTGACATTGACCGTCGCAGTGGCGACCTGCGCGTGCTTGACAGCGTTGAACAGCAGCTCGCGCACCGACTCGAAGAGTAGCAGCCCTACCGCTTCGCCCAGGGGCGGGAGATCCTCCTCCATCACCAGATCGACCCGAAGTCCGTGCCGGTCGGCCATCCGCCGGGCCAGCCACATCAGCCCTGCCGGCAGCCCGCCCTCGTGAAGAATCGGCGGGCTGAGCTCAGCCGTCACATGCCGCGATGCGGTGATGGCTTCATCAATCAGGTGTGCGATTTCGGCCGCCGCCTGCCGGATGATCTCGTCCCCCGCCGGCGCCATGGTTGCCGTGCGCATCTTGGCTGCGACGAGCAGCTGCTGGAGGTGATCGTGCAGGATTTGAGCGAGGCGCTGGCGTTCGCGCTGCCCCGAAAGCGTAAGTTCCCCTGCCAGGGCGCGCAGCTGCGCGGCCCGCTCCTCAAGATCCTCGTGAGCTCTCTGGAGCGCCTTCTCGGTCCGCCGCCGTTCCGTTATATCGAGGCCCATCTCGAGGATCATCCGCGAGCCGTCGGCATCGGTGAAGGGGAAGTCGTATGCATCGATTACGCTGCCGTCTGCGGTGTTGACCTCCCAGTGGTGCGGCTTGCCTGTCGTGAGCACGTTGTAGGTTTCGCAGAAATCGCACGGCCTTTCGTGTCCGAAGCGCCATTCGTGACAGCGCCGTCCGGCCAAATCGCCGAACCGCTCGCGGAAACTGCGGTTGGCGAAGGCGACATGGTAGTCCTGCGTCAACAGGCAGATCATCGCCGGAAGCGTCTCCAGAACGTCAAAAAGCCGCTGGCGCTCGGCGCGCACGGCCTCGACAACCTTCCGTTCTTCCTCGCTGCGACGCAGTTCCTCCTCGGCGCTCTTGCGGGCGGAGATGTCCTGCGTGATCCCGAACCCGCCCAGCAGGGCGCCCCCCTGGTCGAATTCCAGGTAGGCCTTCTCCCGCACCCACTTGACGCGCTCATCCGCGATGATGCGGTGTTCGATGTCGTAAGGCTCGCCGCGCAGCCCCGCGCTCCACTTCGCGTCGACGTAAGCGCGGTCGTCAGGATGAACGATTCCCAGGAAGGATTCGTAGCTGAGGGGCGTCCCGACGGGCGCGCCGAAGATGCGGTAGTTCTCGTCGGACCAGGTCAACACATTGCGTCGCACGTCCAGCCGCCACCACCCGATCTGCCCGACCTCCTGAGCGCGGTCGAGGTCTTCCCGGCTCCGGCGCAGTTGCTCCTCGGTCCACTTGCGCTCAGTGATGTCGATGCAGATGCCCGCCATCCGCAGCGGCCTGCCGGCTTCGTCGTAAGTCGTGTTGCCGAGAGCGTTGATCCATCGCACCTCTCCGGAAGGGAGCACGACACGATACTCGCTGGCGAGAGGAGACCGGCCGGCAATCGCCGCCTGGATCCGCTCCTCTGCCGCGCGCCGGTCGTCGGGATGCAGCGCACTGCTCCAGAGGTCGAAACCCGCCTCAACCTTTTTCGAATCCAACCCGAAGAGGTGGAAGAGCTCCTCGGACCACTCGAGCTTGCCCCTCGAGATGTCCCAGTTCCACATGCCTGCGCCGGCCGAGGCCTGAGCGAGTCTCAGCCGGGCCTCGCTCTTGCGCAGCGCCTCTTCGGCGCGCTTGCGCGGGGTGATGTCCGTGAACGCCGTCGCGAACTGCCCCGATGCCGGGGAGTAGGCAAACACGTCGTACCAGTGATCTAACGGGGCGATGTAGCGCTCGAACCGCTCGCTTTGGCCTGTCATCACTACCCTGCCGTACGTCTCGATCCACGAAGGCTCCACCTCGGGGATAACCTCACGCACCGTTTTCCCCAGGATCGCCCCGGGGTCCAGTCCGGTCAACTGGCCGAAGGCGGGATTAACCTCCAGGAACCTGTAATCAACAGGCTGACCCCGGTCGTCGAAGATCATTTCGTGAAGGGCGAAACCTTCCGCCATGGATTCAAAGAGGCGGCGGTAGCGCTCCTCACCGGCTCGCAAAGCTTCCTCGGCATGCCTCCGTGCGGAGATGTCTTCAATGAGCGCCAGGATCCATTGGGGCTGGCCATCGGCGGTGCGCACGAGCGACACGCTCTTCCGCACCCACAGGGTCTGGCCTCCCTTGCGGAGATAGCGGTTTTCGATCGTGAAATCCGGGATCTCCCCGGCCAGCATCCGATGGATCCGTTCCAGGTTTTCCGCTCGGTCCTCAGGATGGACAAGCTGTGAGAATTCCAGCGCCCGCAGTTCCTCGATGCTATAGCCCGTGAGTCGGCAATAAGCCGGGTTCGCGTCCACAAACCGGCCGTCCGGCGCGGTCATCGCAAACCCGATGGCGGCATTCGCAAAGGCGCTGCGGGATATCTCCTCGCGCTCACGCAGCTCCGCCGTGCGCGCCCGGACACGGTCTTCCAGTTCCTGCGCGTGCCTCGCGATCTTCTCGTGGAGGCCCGTAACCATCTCGTAGGCGGAGGCAAGCACGATCACGTAGGCCGCAAGGCGGGCGCCATGCCAGATCCACCAGCCGGCGGTCCAAACCGCCGAGAAAGCGAATAGCAGGCCGGCGGTGCCGAAGAGCAACGTGCAGCTGCCGAACACCGCGTCCTCGGTGTGCCCCAGCCGCAGGAAGCGTCGGAGGAAGAACAAGGCAGCCGACAGGAAGCCCAGTCCTCCCAGCGCATTGACGGCCTTAGGTGCAAGAGTGTACCCCTCCGGCCCCCAAGGCGCGGGCAGCGGAACGGCCTGTGCCCAGATGGCGATCGATCCCAATACGGCCAGACCGGCTACGATAAGGACCCAGAGCTGTTTGTGCCGTGCCACTGGCGCCGGCAGCGGAAGCCATATAAGGCCAAAGACCACACCCCCCGTGAACGTTGCGCCGTGGCGGAGCCAGGACCATTCCGTTCCGAAGTGCGCGACGCTGTGCATCATATCCGCCGCACCCATGGCGGCGAGCGCCGCGGCCACCCAGACCAGGTGCGGCGGGGCGTCCGCATGACGCAGGTGCAGAAGCAGCAGCATCGCTACACCCAGCGCAATGCAGCTTCCGGCAAGTTCGAACCACTCGTGCAGCGGTTCCTGCCGGTGAGGCGTATGGCCGAAGTACAGGTGGGCCGCGAAACTGGCCAGGCACGGCAGCACGCCAGCCAGCAGCACGACCAACAGGATCGTGGACTTTGTTGAGAGACGCACAGATAACCCTCCCGGGCCGGAACGAATCGGCGATGTCTCCGATGATGGACGCCGCCCCCAGCCGACTCCATCAGTTACCGGGCAATTTCGATCCGTCCAGCAACCGGGCAAAATCCGGCAGCAGCTTGTACTTGTCGAGCCAGGTCGTGTACATCATGCCGGTCGAACCTTTGGTTTTCCGCATGACTTCGATCCAGGCCGGCACGTCATTGAGG
>JAFNAG010000031.1 GCA_017860135.1 Acidobacteriota bacterium | reverse complement strand
TACGATTACCGAGTGCGAGCCTTCGAGCGGATATCTCTCTTCGCAGCGGACGCACGCGGCGCCGAGAAGCTCGCGCGCGATCCTGCTGAAGCCGAGCGGCCGGTCCGCCGGCAGCGCCTTCTTCCTGGGAGCGGGTGCGGCAACCTGCTGCGCCGGCGAGATCAGCTGCTCCAGGCGGGCGAGGAACGCCTGTTTTCCGCCGCGGAAGCGGATCGCACCAAGGTCGCCACGCAGGTCCAGAATGCCTTCGGCAAGAGCCTGCTTGATCGAGAGGGTCTCCAGCATCCGTTGTTCGATGGTGTTTTGCGACACCAGGTGAATCACGGTGACCGCCCGCGTCTGATGTTTGCGCCAGGCGCGCGCGATGCGCTGTTCGAGGCGCGCCGGATTCCACGGCAGGTCGCAGTTGACCACTACGCTCGCATTCTGCAGGTTCAGTCCGGTACTGCCGGAATCCGTGCTCAGGAAAACGCGGCAGTCGGGACTGGTCTTGAAAAGCTGGATCTCCGCCCGGCGGCGCCGCTGCGGGACCGATCCGGTGTGCCAGGCATACCCAATCCGCAGGCGTTCGCACAATTCCTTCACCAGCTCGAGCATGCGCGCCCATTCCGAGAAAACGAGCACTTTGACATCCGTATTGTTGCGGCACTCCTCAAGGATCTTCTCCAGTTCCGCGAGCTTGGGACATGTGCGGTCTTCGGGATCCAGAATGAAGTTGGTATCGCAGATCATGCGCATCATCGCCAGCTCGCGCTGCAGCTTGTCCGACTCCTGCTGGGTCAGAGGGCGCCGCTTGGCGATCGCCACCAGCCGTGCCACCTGGGCTTCGTGGTCCGCGTAGCTGCTCGCCTGGACCGGGCTGAGCGCTACGAAGTGACGCTGGTCGGTGCGTTCCGGCAGTTCGGTCTCGACGTCGGACTTGCGGCGGCGCATCAGGAACGGCTTGATGCGCCGGTGCAGGTTCTCGAGATTGCGGTATCCCATGGGCCGTCCGCGTTCATCCAGATGGTAGAACTCGCGGTTGAACCGGAAGAGCGGGCCGAGCACCGAAGGGTCGAGGAACGACATCAGCGAGTGGATATCGTCGATCCGGTTCTCGATCGGCGTGCCGGTCAGGACGAAGGCGTAACGGCTCTGCAGTCTCTTGACGGCCTGCGCCGTCTTGGTGCTCCAGTTTTTGATGCGCTGCGCCTCGTCCAGGATCACCACGTCCGGCTGGAGCCTCTCGTTGACATCGAGAGCGTCGGAGAGCATCTGCTCGTAGTTGACGATCGTGTAGAAGGGGGCGGAGGCATACAGCTGCAGGCGCTTGCCGCGATGGCCGTAGACCAGTTGGTAGGGAAGATCGGTGAAGCGCTCGATCTGCTCCTCCCACTCGGTCTTCAGTGAAGCGGGGGTCACCACCAGGACGCGCCTGGCATTGCCCAGACGGTGCAGCAGCGCGCACGCCGCGATTGCCTGGATGGTCTTGCCCAGTCCCATTTCATCCGCCAGAAGGGCGCGTTCATTGAAGGCCAGGTGCAGCATGCCCTCGCGTTGATAGGGGAAGAGCGGCACCAGCGTCTCGTGCGCCGGCCATTCTCCAGACTGGACCTTCTGCTCATACTCTCGCAGGGCGAGACGCCTTTCTTGCGCCCGGCGCCGCGCCTCGAGCCAGGGCGGCACTTCCTGGGAAATGCGCAGCGACGGGATATTCGCGCTTTGCAGGACCGAAATCGCTTCTTCGGGATCGGAGATCCGGATCAGCCCGTCTTCGCTCACCGCCGCTCTGAGAGCGCGAGGCAGCCGGCCTTCGAGCGCCTCGATGCGCAGAGCATCGGCAGTGAGATCGGGGACCACATCCAGGCGCGCGGCCCCGTTGCGTCCTGCCTGCCGGAACAGCCGCGGATGACGTGCTTCCAGATAGAGAAGCGCCGCCTCGACGTGCTTGCAAGTGCCCAGGGAGTTGATGCGGAAATCGACGCAGCTGCAGGAAAAGCGCCGCTGCGATACGCTGCGGATCTCGACGGAATAGGTCAGTCCACTGCCCGACTTGACTGCGAAATTCGAAAAAACCGGGAAGCTCGGATCGAGGTTTTGCACGCGCAAGGACTCTGTCCGGGCGCGGTAACGGCGCTTGGCGATCTCCTCGTCATCCGTTGTGCGCCAGTTATGCACGGAAGGAAGCTTCGCCTCCTGATCTTCGATCCTTTTCATGGCCCGTTTCCTTTCGATAGGAACTGATGCTATCACCCCCGAAAAAAGTTCTTCCATGTTTTTTTCAACCCGGTGGCAGGCCAACTCGGTGGCAGGCTACACTGTCCCGCATTTCCCTGAAGTTGAGAGCTTCCGGTTTGGCCCGGGAAACGGGGGGACCGTGCAGCCGGTCACCGAATTTCATCAGGACGGATGAGGAAGAAACTCAGCAGGATCATGCCTCCGCCCAGCAGCTGGGATGCGGTCATCCGCTCGCCCAGGATGAAATAGGCCAGCACCAGGATGCAGGGGAGTTCCGCCACGCTGATGATCGATGCATGAAATGCGCCTATCCTTCTCATGCCGAGGTACATGAGGTTCATCGGCACCACCGTCGAGAGCACTGCCACCGCGGCAATGTACCACCAGCCCTGCTGCAGGACGGCGAGCGAGAACCAATGCTTCGGGTGCAGAACCGCCATCAGGGCTATCGTCGACACAGTGGAGGTGAGAGTCGATATGGCCAGCGGGGATAAGTCCCCGGCGAGCGTCTTGCCGCACAGGATCAGGAACGCGTATGCAGCGGCGGCCCCCACGGCCAGCAGGAGACCTACACCATCTATCCCTCCCGCCGTCCAGCGGAATGGATCCACCGCCATCACCGCCCCTGCCGCCGACAGGGACAGCGCAAGATATTCCAGTGCCGACGCGCGGCGTTTCCGCACCCGGATCTCATAACCAAGCACCAGTCCGGGATAAGTGAACAGAATAATGGTCAGAAGGGAGACGTCGATGCGCTGCGCACTCCAGAAATAACAGACCGAAATGCCGAAATTCCCCAGGAGCCCCTGCCAAAACACCCTCCGGGCTTGCTGCCGGTTGAGGCGTGGAAAACCAGCGAATCCCAGCAAGAGAGGCCACAGGCAGGCGAGGGACACGAGATTCTGCAAAGGCAGCAGGCCTGCCGGCTGCAGTCCGGCGCGGTATGCGAGCTTGATGAAAATGGCGGCGGTGCCGAAGGAGCAGGCGGCCAGGAACATCAGCAACATGCCATAGACAAAAGCCATTGGCGACTTATAGGGCATTTCCTCACCCCATCACAACAGGAAACCGCTTTATTCGAAACCAAGGCCACACTTCTCCATGCTCGTAAGTTCACTTGTTTTAAGGCGCACGGGCTGAAGCCGGTGCTCACTGTCGAATTCCAGGGGGGTGCATGATTGAGATCTCCTTGCTTCTCCCCATCCATGTCCAGGTCGAAGTCCAGGTTGAGCTCCGGCCCGGGAGCCGGGACGGACGAGCGCGGGGTTTCGCGGCAGCACCTATCTACTTTATGTGGTAGTAGTTGCCAAGAGTCCCTATACTGGCGGCTGGCAGTCGACATGCAGATGGATTCCTGGCAGCCCGCGGCATCGCGGCTTGGATGATATCGGTCAGCTTGGACATGACTCCAAGGGGGAGAATCATGCGCAGCCACTTCCATGCTCTCATTTGCTCGCACCCTTTTTGTGTTCTTTTCCTCTTTGCGTTTCTGATGCTCTCATCCGGCCCCTTGCAGGCTCATGGCCAGTCGGCATCCGGCTCGATTTCCGGGACCGTCAGGGATGCGAGCGGCGGAGTAGTCGTACGGGCGAAAGTCGCCCTGCTCAGCCCCAATCAGGCGATCTTGAGCACCACGGAAACCGACAGCCAGGGGAACTTCCGTCTGGCCGAGGTCCAGGCGGGCTCGTACGAGCTTCTGGTTTCCTATCCGGGTTTCAACCTGGATCGCAGGCCCATCACGGTGGAAACCGGCAAGGCGACGGAACTGGCCCTGGTCCTCTCATTGCGCCAGGTGACCGAAGAAATAACCGTGACTGCGGAGACCGGATCTGCGCGGGACAAGGATGCGGTTCCGCTTCAGGTGAATGTGATTGCGGAGAACGCGGTCGCGGAGCGGGTCACCGCCGTGCTGGCCCAGGTTGCTGGTGAAGAAGCCGGCCTGTCGCTGCAGCGCACCAGCCCGACGATCGGCGCTGTGATGGTGCGCGGGCTGACCGAAGTCGGTGTGTATCTCGATGGAGTGCGCTACACCAATTCCACACAGCGGGGCGGCATCAACACCTTCTTCAATCTGAACGACCCGACGGTGCTGCACGCCGTCGAGGTGCTGCGCGGCCCGAACACGGCACAGTACGGCTCGGACTCGCTCGGCGGAACCGTGCAGCTGCTTACCCGCCAGCCGCAATGGGGCACTGCCCGGCCGGAGGTGCACGGCGAAGTCAACACCTTCTTCAACAGTGCCGATCTGTCCTACGGCGGCAACGTGCTGATAACTTACGGAACCGAGCGATTCGGCGTGCTGACAAACGTCACCAGCCGTCGCATCAACACGTTGCGCCCGGGCGGCGGCATCGACGGCCACTCGGCGATCACACGTTTCCTCGGGCTCCCCTCGAATGTCATTGGATCCTCCCGGCTGACCGACACTGCCTTCACGCAATACGGCGGGACCTTCAAGCTGACCTACTCGATTGCCAGGGACCAGCAGCTCAACTTCCACTATCAGCGCGGCCAGCAGGACGGCGGGAAACGATACGACCAGCTGCTCGGGGGGGACGGCAATCTGATCGCCGACCTGCGCAACCTCATGCTCGATTTCGCGTATGTGCGCTATTACAAACACGGCGCCGGCTTTTTCGACAACTTCAACGCCACCGGATCCTACAACACCCAGCGTGAGGAGCGTGTCAACCAGGGCGGCAACGGCAATCCATTGGCTGCCATCACTCACGACCGGGAACGGACCAGTTCGTGGGGCGCAAGCTTCTACCTCGACAAGCAGAGCATGACCCGCAACAGCTTCCTCCTCGGCGGCGACCTGTACTATGATCGGGTGAACGCGCCTTCTTATTCACACGATCCGGCGACCGACGTTGTCACGATTGTGCGACCGCGGGTGCCGAACGGGGCCCGGTACATCCTGGCGGGCGTGTATGTGCAGGACGCCCTGGAATTGGTCCCCAAGCGCCTGCGGATCAGCGGCGCACTGCGCTATAACGTCGGCTCTTATCTCTCCCTCGCTTCCAACAGCCCTCTCGTCAACGGGGAGCCGCTGTGGCCCGACGATTCATTGCGCGTTGCGGATTTTTCGGGACGCATCGGCGCGGTTGTCACGATGACCGAGGGTTTCCATTTCGCATTCAATTTCAGCCGGGGTTTTCGCGCCCCGAACATCACCAGCCTGGGCTCTACCGGGTTGGTCGGCGTCGGATATCAAGTCGCCACCAGCGACGTAACAGGCATGGGCGCCACCATCGGTTCAACAGCGGATGACACTGCCGTCTCGACCGGTGTCCCTGTCGAACCCCTGCGATCGGAAATCAGCAATAACTACGACCTCAGTCTCAGATACCGGAGCCGGCGGGTGGAGACCGATCTGACCGGATACGTGATCGATTACGTAAACACGATTGTCCGGCAAACCCTGATCCTGCCGCAGGGCGCCGTCGGCCAGATGCTGGGGAGCGAGGTGATCGAAAGCCAGAATGCGAACGGCGCCGTCTATGTGTCGCTGTCGTCCAATCCTGTCCTGGTGCAGGCCAACTTCACGTCGACCCGGCTGCACGGCCTCGAATACACGCTTGACTTGCGCCTGGCCGATGCATGGTCGTTCGGCGGAAAATTCAGCTGGGTTTATGCCGAAGACAAAACGACCGGCGCACCGCCGAATTTGGGTGGCGGCGGAATCCCGCCGATAATGGGGCACCTGCGAGTGCGCTTTCAGCCGTCGAGGAGCCGCTACTGGGTTGAAGCGTATTCGACTCTCGCCGGGCGCCAGGATCGCCTGTCCTCGCTTGATCTGTCCGACCGGCGCACCGGCGCGTCCCGCTCGCGCTCGAACATCCAGAATTTCTTCCGGCGCGGCGCCTGCGTGCGAGGTTTAACGACACCTGGAATCGGCGGTGTCTGCGGCTCGAGCGGCGGCACGCTGGTCGCTACCGGAGAAACACTGGCGCAGGTCCAGTACCGGGTGCTCGGCACCGCGAACTCGATGCCTCTCTTCCCCGAGATTCCCGGCTACGGCCTGATCGGCCTGCGCGGCGGATACCGGATCAACGAGAACCAGGAAATCGGCGTTGACTTCGCGAACATTTGCGACAAGAGCCATCGCGCCCCCGGATGGGGGATAGACGGGCCCGGCCGCAGCCTGACGGCGCGCTACACCTATCGGTTCTGATTCCGTTCAAGCTTCGTCCCAGTCCTTCCACGCGATCTGGTGCACTTCCAGATAGCGATCGACGGCTTGGCCTATGGTAGGAAAAAAATTGTCCTTTCCGAGCTGGGTGAAAAGGCCATAGCGCTTGAGGTGGTCTTTCACCGGGCCTTTCATTTCTGCGAAGCAGAGTTCTATGCCCGCCTCCTGCAGGTCCGCGTCGAGTTGCGCAAGAGCATCGGCGGCGGTGATGTCGATGTCTGTCACGGGCTCCGCCGCGACCACGACCCACCTCACCGGCTCGGGCGCGTCGGCGACTGCCTGCAGCACGTGCTCATGGAAAATTTCCGCATTGGCGAAAAAAAGGGGGGCATCCCACCGGAACAAGACCAGGCCGGGGATGCGCCTCCCTTCCGGGTGGCGCCGGATGTCGTGATAGCCCTTCAGACCGTCCACGCGCCCGAGGACGGCGTCGTGAGGCCGCCAGGCGCGCCAGATGAAGTTCAGCAGCGCCAGTCCGACCGCGATGAAAATCCCCTTGATGACCCCGACCAGGGCTACTCCGAGGAAACATGACAGCGAAAGCCAGAACTCAACCCGGCGCAGGCGATAGAAGCGCAGCACGCCCGTGATTTCGACCAGGGAAAGGCAGGCGGCAATTACGACGGCGCCCAGGGCTGCGTGAGGGAGATTGCGCAGGAGCGTCGGCGCGAACATGAGCAGCAGCGCGATGCAGGCGGCGCCCACCAGGGAGGTCACCTGCGATTTCGCACCCGCGGATTCCGCGACCGGCGTGCGTGTCGCGCTGCAGGTGACGGAGAAACCCTGGAACAGCCCCGCCGCGATGTTCGCTGCACCCATCGCGACCAGCTCCTGGTTGGTATCGACCTTGTATCCGCCCCGAAGCGCGAATGTGCGCGAGAGGACACTCATATCGGCCAAGGATACCAGCGCGATGGCGCCCGCGCCGGCGGATATCGCGATAAGATCTTCGGCCGAAACCGCAGGAATTCGAAAAGCAGGAAGGCCGCCGGGAAGGAAGCCGACGACGGCGATTCCTGCCTTCGCCCGGAGGTCGAAGAACGCCACTGCCAGCGATGCGCCGATTACCGCGACCAGCGCGCCCGGTATTTTGGGCAGCCGCTGCTTGAAGAAGAGAATCAGGATGAGGCAGCCGGCGCCGACGCCGAGTGCCGTCCAGTTGACGTTTCCGCTGAGGACGCTCCGCACCAGGTGATAGGTTCTTTGAACAAGGTCCTCCCCGTCGCCGGGCAAGCCGAGTATCTTGGGGATCTGGCTCATAAGGATCGTGAGCGCGATGCCGTTCAGATAGCCGTAGCGAATTGGTTTCGAGAAAAGATCGGCGATAAACCCAAACCGGGCGACTCCCGCCAGGACGCACATCGCCCCGGAAAGGATGGCGAGCATGCCGGCGAGCGCCACCGCGCGCCCGGAGTTCGCCGCCGCGACAGGCAGGACTGTCGCAGCGATCATCGCCGCCAGCGCGGAATCCGGCCCCAGGACCAGGATCCGGCTCGGCCCGAAGATTGCATACGCAATCATCGGAAAAATAGTGGCGTAGAGGCCGTATATCGCCGGCAGGCCGGCCACCTCCGCATACCCCATCCCGACAGGGACCAGGATGGCTGTGAGCACCAGCCCCGCAACGGCGTCTCTGGCAAGCCAGTCGCAGCGGTACGATTTCACGACGGCGATGGCGGGGATCCAGCGCTGCAATCCGCGCGGCGGCGGCTTGCGAACGAACGGATTGACAGCCATCGGGGCATCACTCATATTTTTTGATCATCCACACTGGGCGCGCGCTAAAGAACAGTGAGCGCGGGCTATAGCCCGCGCGCTTCAGGCCTCCTCACCTCTCGATGCTCGTAAGTTCACTTGTTTTAAAGCGCACGGGCTAAAGCCCGTGCTCACTGACGATCTCCCGTGCTCACTCGACCCTCACGGCTACTTCACCGGGAACTCGAATATCGTTGCCGTGACAGGGCCGACTTCCAGGGCATCCCTGATGCCGCTGACCGCCTTTTCGACGAACCTGACCGGCGGTTCTTTGCCCGGGTCGTTGTAGGCCATATCGTCCGGCCCGGTGAGGACCCAGGATCTCCCCTGCGCGGCAAGCTGCGCGCCTGACAGTCTGAACGAGAGCCGCTGGGTTTCCCAGGTTGGATTGATGACCGAAATCGTGAGCATCTTCCGGTCTTTCGTCCATGTGACGGCGACGTCAAGCGGTTCGGGGGCCCCCGCGACTTCCACGGGAATGGAACCGAAGTGGCGGCGATACATTACGAGCGCCTGGCCTGTGGAGTCGAGCACCGCGGCGGTCTTGCTTGTCTTGATGGCGCCGATGACATTGACGGTCTGCGCGTAGCAGGCCAGGGCGATGACATCGGTCTGGCGGCTGTATTCGTTGATGCCGGCGGCGATTCCCAGGGCATCGCGCAGGAAGTAGCGCGTGCCGAGCTCGCCGAACACGTGCGGGCCGTACCAGTAGTTCCACTCGTCCAGCGAGACCCGGATGTCCTTCCCCTGCATCTGGGGGATCGTCTTTACGTATTCGCGGTGGGCGTCTGCGATGGCGCGGATGGCGTCGCCGATCTGGCGCACGTGAGTCATCAGGCCGCCGCCGTGCCAGTCCTGCTTGTAGAAGTGTTTGCTGTTGAGATGGATGTAGTCGGCGCAGTTCGTGAGCAGCTGGCGGTCCCAACTGCTGCTCGGCTGGACAGCCTCGCCCGAGGCGACCAGCCGGATCGATGGATCGATATCGAGCAGCGACTGGGAGAATGCGTTGTGCCGCTTGACGAATTCCGCGATCGGCACGTTGCCCAGCTGCCAGCTGCCGGACATCTCGTTCCCCACCGCCCAGTATTTGCATCCGAATGGCTCGGGATGGCCGTTCCGGGCGCGCAATTTGCCCATGGGCGTTTCCGAACCCCCGTTGACGTACTGCACTTCCTGGACCGCCAGATCTACGCTGCCCAGGCCGGCATTAAGCGCGATGAAAGGCTGTGTCTTCAGTTCCCGGACAAACTCGAAGTATTCGTGCATGCCGAAGTCGTTGTGCTCGATGCCGGTCCATGCGGGATTCTTGCGCGGCGGCCGCTTGTCCCGGTCGCCGATCCCGTCTTTCCAGTTGTATCCGCTGACGAAGTTGCCACCCGGCCAGCGATAGATGGGCGCATCCAGTTGCCTGAGCACCGCCAGTGTGTCCTTGCGCACGCCTTTGATGTTGTCGTCGGGCATGAGCGAAGGCGGGCCGATCAGGAACTTGCCTTTCCCCTTGCCGATGATCTCCAGGGTGGCGTTGTCGGTGGCGGCGCCGGCCTTATATCTGACCGGGTACTTTGTGAATTCCCTGGTGATCTTCTCGATCCTGACGGTCTGTCGTTCCCCTGCCCCGCCGCCCCGACTCAGGCTTACTTCGAGAGGCGCCGCCGAAGGATCGCCCGCCAGGATGACATATCCCGAATACCCCATTCCGGCAACGAGCCCCAGGCCTGCCTGGGTGATGCCGCGCGGTACGCTTCCATCTGCCAGGTCCACCTGCGGCGTGTGCTCGCCGACGAAGGCGTTTTCCTTGACCATGGTGACGGCGCCCGCCCCGCCTACAGCCTGCCAGGGTGACGGCACAAATGTGCGGTCGCGCCGGGTTTCGCCGACGGCGGAATAAAACTTGCGGTCTTCGATCACCTCGGCCCAAATGCCCCCATAGATGCAGCGGCCCAGGTGCTCGATGAACTGGCCGTAGATGAAATCCGGCATCGCCTCCCGCGTCTTGGAGGCATCGATGCTTACGGCCGGCCTGAGATCGCGCGCCGAAACGAGCTCGAGCCTCAAGTCGTCAAACCAGGCCCTGCCGGGCGGGACAGCTGGGGCGGCTCCGCGGCTGCCGCGCCCTCCTCCCGCTCCCAGCGTGGCGGCGATGATCACGCTGTCCTGCCCTTCCGTGTCGAAGGATAACTCTACCCTCGTCCAGTCTCTTGTCCCGTTGAGCTGCAGCGCAGGGGAGGTCAGCCTCACCCCACGGAGCTGGAACATGGCGCCCCGCTCCGTCGACTCCGGCACGCTCTCGGTCTTGATCCAGCCGGTCAATCGGTAAACGGAGTATGGCTTCAGGAGGACTTTGTTTGTCCACGATATGCCATGCGCCGAAATCATGAGGCTGCGCTGGCCGGCATGTGCGACGTCCGACGCCACCTGGGCAGACGGCGCAGTGCTCCCGCGCGGCGCGGGATCGATCGCCCAGCCGGCGGGCAGGTTGTTCTGACCCGCCGATTCCGCCGACGGGTTGATGATCTCGCCGATGGGCTGCCTGGGTGCCAGGGCGCCGGCGCCGAGCGACAGGCTCGCAATCAGAAATGCCATCAGTGTCATGATCCGATTCCGCACCATTTCGATATCTCCCATATGTTATGAGTCCGGGACTGACGCCTGCCAGAGCAGCCACCAATTGAAGAATTTCACGAATGCAGACCGGAAACGCCCATTCGTGAGATTCGTGGCGGCAGTCAAGCCCGATTGCCACACGTCACACGAGTTCGAGCCACTTGAACCAGATCGGATGATTCTCCTTGTACCACTGGAGAATCTCGCGGAGCTTCCGCTGGTCCTGCGGAGAGATGACATCCGCGGGGATGTTCTTGAAGTGGAGCCGGATGAAACCGTCGCCGAAGTGCTCGAGCGCCTCCGTACACAGGGTCTGCAGTTCGTTGCGGATCCTTCCCGAATCCGAAATCGTAACCTGCCGCTCCTGATAGTTTTCGCCGTGCAGGAACCGGTTCAGCAGAGGATTGAAGATGAGCCTGCTCTGATCAAACGGCTCCAGCAGGCGGAGCGTGAAGCGGGTGCGCTTGTCCCCTTTCGGCGTGGAGAGGCGGACACTTACCTGGTAGGTACCGTCTCCCGACCGGTGGATTCCAGGGGCGCCGGAATAAGGATCCGGCAGCATGTAGCCGGAGATGGCCATCACGCTCCACTTCTTCAACGGCAGAAAATCGTCCGCGGCGAGAACCGCCTTGTCCAGCGGGATGCCCGCGGATCTTGCCTGGCGGATATTGGCGCGGTAGCGTTCGACGGTCTGCGCGTCGATTTCCTTCTCGAAGATCTTCAGGAGGCGGAGCGGGAAATCCTCCGCCTCCGCGTCCAGGCTCATGATCCGCGGTTCCCGGTCGTAGCTGAGTTCGAAAGTGGAGGTGAAAACGGCAAGAGATACGTCCAGGCCGAGGATGGGATACAGGCTGGCGGCCTGAATGGCTTCCGCCGAAGCCGCATATCCGTCGACGAGGAACAAATGCGTGTCGCGCCGGGAGTCGTTCCACGTCCCCACGCGGAATGTCGGGGCATAGGTTCCGGAGTCGGTAAAGGCTTCCCCTCCGTTGGGCAGTTTCCAGCCGTCGTCGATCAGGTCTGCGCCGAGCGATTGCCACTCTTCCCATATCCTGCTGATGCGATGTGCGCGGCTCTTCCCTCTCAATGTCCAGACATGGATGTTCCCGCTGCGTATGCCCGGATAGGTTTTTTGAATGCACTCCAGGACCTTGGACCTGGGGGTGAAGAAATTGAGGAGGAGGGAATCCCCGGCTGCCGTGTCGGCGACCCGCCGCGGCAGGACGAGGTTCCCTACGTAACCTTCATAAGGCTTGGCGAGGCACAGGGGCTGGTTGAAAACATGGAGGACGGTCATGGGGCCGGTCGCGGCGCCGAGAGCGAATCGGGAAGTGTTTTCGAGGGTGTCAATCGCCGCTCCCCAAACGGTGATGCCGGCGTCGATCACATCGCGGTAGAAGTCCTCCCACTTGTAGTTGTTTGAGTTGATCAGTCTCTGGACTTTCGCGTAGAGAAATCTCGCGACCTGTGGCCGGGCGTAAATCCTCCCGAAGCCCAAAAGGGGATTGGAACCCATTTCGGGCGTTTCCCCGGCCTTAGGCATCAAGCCTTCGCCGAGGCAGACCATAATCGCGTGATTTTCCGGGAGGGAGCGCGAAAGGTGCCACAGAGACTCGCTCATCGCATATGCAGAGATGGCGTCGGCATCTTTCTTCACCTGGTTCAGGCCCTTCTTGTCCAGATTGCGGCCTTCGCCATATCTGCCGAAAAGCTGCGTCCCGAGCGCCGTCACCGCCGCGGTCATCATGAACATCCGCTCCATTTCGGCATCCACGAAGGAAATGCTGTCCTGCAGTCGCGACAGATGCCCGCCCTGGAACCACTCCGTTTCCACATCCTCCAGCCACAGGTGGAATCGCGCCAGGAGCGGGCCGGTGTCAAAGGCCCACTGCGCCACCCGGTTCTTTTTCATCATGACTTCCTTGTCCATTGGCTCCGTCCTTTCCGCGCGACAATGAAGACGATTCGCAATTCCTGCGAGGTTCGAGTTTCCGGATCAGGCTTTATGTAATACAGATTGCATCCCGACACAAGGGAATCGCCATGGGCCGGCACCCGGCGCCGTCGGGCTCGGCTGACATGGGAATGTCAGGCAATTGGCCCGGAACCCCGCTGCCATCCTGATCGAGGTCTTTCGATTCCCGGCTCGGGTGCGGACGAGCGCTACTTAAAGAGTATGTCGAGCAGATCTTCGAGCATGCCGACTTTGGGATTTTCGACAATGCGGCCGATCTCCCGGCCGTTGCGGTAAACGACGAAGGTCGGCACCTTCTCCACTTTCATCTCCTCGACATAGAACTGCACGTCGCGGCTTGCCTTCCTGGGTGAGTTGAAATAGCGCACCGGCGTGCTAGCGCCAAGGCGGTCCAGGATCTTGATGAACGGCGGAACATTGTTGCGCGAGTCCGGGCACCACAATCCCAGGTAGACATCGATCCGGGTATCCGGGCCCAGCCTCGTCTTGAGCGCTTCCATCATTTCAGCGGCAGGTTCAAAGGCATCGTATTTCTGCTGCCAGCCTGGTGTTGCCAGCACCTTGTCCCGATTGGTTTCTTCGGAAGCCTGCATTCCTGCGAGGACCAGCGGAAACAGGAGAAGAACGCCGAGCGCCGTTCCGATGCAAAGACCGCGTTTCATCCGACACCTCCGCTGCGTGTAGTCAAGTTTGCATTCTTCCGCTTTTTCTTTCGGAAATCAATGTATTAAGAGGCGCAGGCTTCCGGGCAGCCTCAGAAATGCCGGCCGGACCTCGGCAGGTTCCTCCGGCCGCGCTGCCGGGACCGCACGCGTCCCGCGCGAAGCGTTCTCCCGACTCCCGGCTCCCGCGGAGTCAATCTGCAAGCCAAGTCCGGACACAGCACCTGGCTGCTTTCTGCATCGAACAGAGGTCTGAAGTCCGAGACCTTTGAGCCCGGCGTAAATGCCTGCTTTCCAAAGCGCCTGTTTCCCTGCTATAAGAGGAGCGTATTTCCTGTCCCACGGTGCGGAGGTCCGACATGAGCACAATCAGCCGGCGTGAGTTCCTTGAGAGCGCGGCGAGGAAATCTACTGCTGCAACGGCCGCGGCTTCCGCGCTCGGAGCGGCGGTGCACGCATTCGCAAACGTCCAGATGAAACCCGCGCCCAGCGACAGGATACGCGTCGGTGTGATTGCAGTCGGCGGCCGGGGCGAAGGAAACCTGAACACATTCCTGCGCATTCCGGAAGTCGATTGTCCGGCGGTGGTGGAAGTGGATGCGGCACGGCTGGCCAAAGGAGTGAAAATCGTCTCTGCGGCGCGCGGCCAGACGCCGGACGGGTACAAAGACTTCCGCCGGGTCCTGGACCGCAAGGATATCGACGCGATCCTCATCTCCACACCTGACCACTGGCACGCTCTGATGACGATCCTCGGCTGCCAGGCGGGGAAAGACGTCTACGTGGAAAAGCCTCTGGCGACGACGATCGCGGAGGGTCGCGCGATGGTTCAGGTCGCAAGGAAACACAACCGAATCGTCCAGGTGGGCACGCAGCAGCGCAGCTCGGACCATTTCCAGGAAGCTGTCGCCTTCGTCCAGTCGGGGCAGCTGGGGCGGATCCGCATGATTCGCGCCTGGGCGTATCTTGACTGGAAAGGCGACATCGGGAATCCTCCGGACGAGCAACCACCGCCAGAGCTCGATTACGACATGTGGCTCGGGCCGGCGCCCAACCGGCCCTACAACCGTATGCGCGTCCACCACAACTTCCGCTGGGTCTGGGACTACTCTGGCGGCCTTATGACCGACTGGGGCGCCCACATGATCGACGTGGTCATGTGGGCGATGGCAACGCAGCCCACTGGCGCGATGGCCATCGGCGGGAAATTCGGCTTCCCCAACGACATTCGCGAGACGCCGGATACGGCGCAGGAAGTGATTGAGTTTCCGGGGTTTTCTGTCGTATGGGAACACATGATCGGCTGCGGCGTCGGACCATGGCGGCGGGAACACGGATGCGAGTTCCACGGAGAAAACGGGATCCTGATCGTGGATCGCGGAGGCTGGGAGGTGGTTTCCGAGACCGACCGGCTCAAGCAGCCCGAACGGGTCAAGCGCATGGCCGACGTGCCCCGCAAGCCCAGTTCGGGCGAGATGGATCTGCCCCACGTGAGAAACTTCCTGGAATGCATGAAGACCCGGCAGATGCCGGTTGCCGACGTCGAGACCGGCCACCGCTCCGTCACCGCGCCGCATCTCGGAAACATCGCCGTCCGGCTGCGGCGATACGTACAATGGGACCCCGTGGCCGAGAAGATCGTCGGCGATTCGCAGGCTCAGTCCCTGGTCGGCAGGAAATACCGCAAACCCTGGTCCCTGCCCAAAGCCTGAGTCAGCGGAGAAGGCCAAAAAAAGGCCACAGCGGCAAAACCCAGTGAAATCATTGGCGGCTATTGGTCTTTGAATCAGGGGTGAGAAGGATCCATTCCCTTGAGCCGCCGAATCCATCGGCAATGAGCGGGGCGTTCTCGCCGCTTCATGAATCACAACGGGAAGGGCCGTTTCCCATACAGGATTTAGTGAGCGCGCGCTTTCAGCCGTCGGAATGGATCCTTACTGCTCCTATCGGAGCAGCACAAACGAAGTAAAGAGGAGGCTCGTCCCGGACTTCTCCGGACGGAGCGGGAAACAGGAGATAGATGCCATGAACTCTTTGGAATGGAACAAACGCCTGATGAAGCGCTTCTGGATAGGGAGAGTCGGACCGGTGCTGCTGACCACCCTGATGCTGTGCGCACTGCCCTACGTGCTGGTCGGCGCAGGCGGGCAGCGCGGCGGCGGCGCGCAGATGTCCATGCAGGAAGCGGCCCCCGAGCCGCTCCACTTCCAGTACATGGGCCCGCCGAGCGCCGGGAGGATCGCTTCCGTCGCCGGCGTACCCGGGGATACCACGACCTATTACGCCGGCGCTGCGTCCGGGGGCATCTGGAAGTCGACGGACAGCGCCAAGACTTTTGTCCCGGTGTTCGATGACCAGCCGGTGCAGGCAATCGGCGCGCTGGCCGTTGCGCCGTCCGATCCCAGGACCGTCTGGGCGGGGACCGGCGAGGCCTGGGCGATCCGCGACGCCGATGTCACGGGAGACGGCATATACAAGTCGACCGACGCGGGCACGACATGGAGAAACGCGGGCCTCGGCGAAACCGGACGGATCGGCCGCATCCTGGTGCACCCCACGAACGCGAACATCGTATTCGCCTGCGCCCTTGGCCGCACCACCGGGCCGCAGGAAGAGCGCGGTGTCTATCGGACGACCGACGGCGGCGCGACCTGGCAGCGCGTGCTCTTCGTCAACTCCGACACCGGGTGTTCGGGCATCGCGATGGATCCCAACAATCCCAATGTGCTGCTCGCGGGGACCTGGCAGGTCGTGATGCACACCTGGGCGATGTTCAGCGGCGGCCCGGGCAGCGGCGTGTACATCACGCAGGACGGCGGCACGAACTGGAGGAAGATCGAGCATCCGGGGCTACCGAAATCGCCGCTGGGGAAGATCGACGTCGCAATTGCGCCCTCCAATCCCAGGCGCATGTTTGCGCTCATCCAGACCAACGCCCAGGGGTCGCTGTGGCGTTCCGACGATGCCGGAGTCTCGTGGAAGGTGGTCAGCTGGGACCGCACCCTGATCGGGCGCGCAGGTTACTACATCCGGATCACCGTGAATCCCGCCAACGCGGATGAGGTCCTGGTCGCCAACAGCAGCTTCCACCGGTCGACCGACGGCGGACTCACGTTTCCGCTGACGGGCGGCGGGTGCGGCGACTGCCATGACATCTGGATGGATCCCAAGAATCCCGATCACTGGGCTGCCACCGGCGACGGAGGCATGGGCATCACCACCAACCACGGACAGTCCTTCACCAGCGTTTCGCTCCCGATCGGGCAGATGTATCACGTCGCGATCGATGAGCAGGTGCCCTACTGGATCTACAGCAACCGCCAGGATGACGGCACCATGCGCGGGCCGAGCAATTCCCCCGTCCCTGTGACTAACGTGCCGACTCCTGCCTATGCACCTCCTCCAGCCGCTGCGGCTTTCGGACGCGGCGGGGGGCGCGGCGGAGGAGAGGGAGGGGGCGGGCGGGGAGGCGCCGCCTCGACCTGGCAGTCGGGCATCGGCGGGTGCGAGTCGGGATTCACCATCCCGGTCCCGAGCGATCCCAACATCATCTGGGCTACGTGCTACGGCGGCCAGGTAACGCGCTTTGACAACCGTCTGCGCACGGCACGCTCGGTGAGCCCGTGGATCCACACGCTCGACTCGGAGCCGGACAAGCTCAAGTACCGGGCCCATTGGACTCCGCCCCTCGCAATCGATCCGTTCGATCACAACGTCGTGTATTACGGCGCTCAAGTAATCTTGAAGACTTCGAATGGCGGCCAGTCATGGACGGTCATCAGTCCCGACCTCTCCACCCGGGACCCGTCCCGCGTTGTTTCTTCGGGGGGCGTCATCGGGGACAACCTGGGACAGTTCTATGGTGAGGTTGTATTCGCCATTGCCCCCTCTGAGATCCAGCGCGGCCTGATCTGGGCGGGGACAAACGACGGCAAGATCTGGAACACGCGCGACGGCGGCAAGACCTGGAACGACCTCACCGGGAATGTCACGGGCCTGCCCGTTTGGGGGACGATGCGCCAGATCTTTCCTTCGCGGTTTGACGCGGGCGCCGCATACGTCGCCGTCGACTTCCACCTGATGGACGACCGCCTGCCTTACATCTATAAGACCACCGACTTCGGTCAGACCTGGCGAAAGATTACGGGCGACCTGCCCGCGAAACACCCGCTCGACTACGTCCTGACGGTCGCCGAAAACCCGAACCGGAAGGGCATGCTGTTTGCCGGGACCGGGCACGCTTTCTACTATTCGATGGATGACGGCGCCCACTGGACGCAGTTCAAGCAGGGCCTCCCGGCCGCGCCGGTCACCTGGATTGTGCCGGCGAGGCTCGCGCATGACGTCGTTGTCTCGACCTACGGCCGCGGCCTGTTCCTTCTGCGCGACATCACGACGCTCGAACAGTCGGACCAGGTGCCCGGCGACGCGCCGGTGTATCTGTATGCCCCGCGCGCCGGCGTGCGGCAGGCTCGCAGCGGCCGCGCCGAGTTCCTGTACTCCCTGAAGGCAGCGCCCGGCGGGCAGATTCCGGTGCAGATTCTGGATGCGAGCGGGGCGGTGATCCGCACCATGCAGGTGACAGGCCGCCCGGGCCTGAACCGCATGTCGTGGGATCTGCGTTACGAGCCGCCCGCCCAGGTCGCGCTTCGAACCACGCCGCCCGACAATCCTTTCATCTGGGATGAGCCCAGGTTCAAGGGCCGGGAGACCCGGCCGATCGTTCACTGGGGAATCCAGGGGCCGCAGCGCGCCGCGCCCATGGCCGCGCCCGGCAAGTTCACGATGCGCATGACCGTGAACGGGACGGTGTACTCACGGCCGTTTGATGTCGTGAAGGACCCGGCGATCCCGTCCACAGACGCGGATCTCCAGGCGAATTCCGCCATGCAGGTCCGGATCGTCAACGACATCAACTCGACGGTCGAGATGATCAACCGCCTGGAGGTCATCCGCAAGCAGGTGGAGGATCTCCTCAAGGAAAATAAAGGCAAGGGCGACCTCGAGAAGCCGCTGACGGATCTCGACAGGAAGGCCATGGATGTCGAGTTGCAGATGCTCTCGCGCACCGACCTGCACAGCGACGACAAGTGGTACGTCGAAGCGTATAAGATCTACATGAACCTTCTCTGGCAGTATGGGGAATTCGCATTCGGCGCCGGCGATGTCGCCGGCGGTGCCGAATATCGTCCGACAGACGCTTCGGTCGAGATCCTCGCCATGCTCGAGAAGGAGCTGGCGACAGCGAAGACCGGTTTCGCCCGGGTGGTCGAGACCGACCTGCCCGCGTTCAACAAGGCCATGGCCGGCAAGCTGCCTGCCATCAAAGACAGATAAGCTGGACTGCCATCCGGGTTCGGCGCCACGACCGTAAGGAAGGGTGCGGGTGACAGGTGGCTTCCAAGCCCACCCGCTCCCACATGATCGCGGCTCTGTCGGGCCTGCCAATAAGTCCAGACTGAGGTCCGGAGGTAGAGGTATGAAGATTCGAAGGATTGTTCTCATCTGCCTGGCTGCCGCATTGGCCGGCACGGCTGCGCCGGTTGTATCCGACAGCCAGACGACCGCTTCGGAAGCAAAGAGCCGTCTTTCGACTCGCTGGGCGGCGGACGTAAGAGCGGATCGTGTCCTGCCCGAGTATCCCCGGCCGCAGATGGTGCGGCCCGAGTGGCGGAATCTGAACGGACTCTGGCAGTACGCCATCGCGCCGCGCGAGGCGCAGGCGCCTTCCGCTTTCACGGGACAAATCCTCGTCCCCTTCCCGGTGGAATCGGCGCTGAGCGGCGTGGCCCGGGCTGTCAGCCCGGAACAGCATTTGTGGTACCGCCGCACATTTGACGCACCGCGTCTGGCGGACGGCGCGCGGCTGCTGCTGCATTTCGGCGCTGTGGACTGGGAGGCTGTGGTTTCGGTCAACGGTCGCCCGGTCGGCGAACACCGGGGTGGATATGATCCGTTCACGTTCGACATCACCGGTGCGCTCGCCCCGGAGGGACCGCAGGAAATCGTAGTGCGCGTCTGGGACCCGACCAACAAAGGGATGCAGCCGCGCGGCAAGCAGGTGCTCAACCCCCGAGGGATCTGGTACACGGCGGTCACGGGGATCTGGCAGACCGTGTGGCTGGAGACGGTGCCCTCCACGTATGTGGAAAGCCTGCGCATCGATCCCGATGTCGACGCCGGAGCACTCCGGATCCGGGTGCAGGCTGCGGGTGCGGAGGCAGCGCGCGCCGGAGGCCGCGTCCAGGTGCTCGACGGCGCGCGGGTTGTTGCGGAGGGCCAAAGCGCTCCGGGAGAGACAATCGCTGTGCGCATGCCGGATCCCAGGCTCTGGTCTCCTGCCGACCCATTCCTCTACAACCTGAAGATCAGCCTCTCGACTGGAGATGCCGTCGCGAGTTATGCCGGCATGCGCAAAATCTCCGTCGGGCGGGATGCCGCGGGCGTGAACCGGCTCTTCCTCAACAACAAGCCGCTCTTCCAGTACGGGCAGCTGGATCAGGGGTGGTGGCCGGACGGGCTGTACACGGCGCCCACCGACGAAGCCCTGCGCTTCGATGTCGAGATGCAGAAAAAGCTCGGCTTCAACACCATCCGGAAGCATGTGAAGGTAGAACCGGCCCGCTGGTATTATCACTGCGACCACATCGGGATGCTGGTCTGGCAGGATATGCCGAGCGGCGACAACAAGACACCCGGGAGCCGAGAGGATTTCCTGAGGGAACTCGGCCGCATGGTCGCCGCTCACCGAAATTCGCCCTCGATCGTGATGTGGGTGCCCTTCAACGAAGGCTGGGGCCAGCACGACACGGAACGCTATGCCGCCTACCTGAAGCAGGAAGACCCCACCCGCCTCGTCAACAACGCCAGCGGCTGGGAAGACAGGAAGGTCGGGGACGTTTCCGACGGCCACAGCTACCCGGGGCCGGCCATGCCTCCGACCGAACCGGCGCGCGCATCGGTCATTGGCGAGTTCGGCGGGCTCGGCCTGCCGCTTGAAAGCCACACCTGGCTCGAAAAAGGCAACTGGGGATACCGAAGCTTCACCACGGCCGGGGAATTGGGGGCGGCCTATCGCAATCTGCTGTATCAACTCAGGCTTCAGATCGGGCAGGGCGCGGCGGCCGCCATCTACACCCAGACGACCGACGTGGAAATTGAGGTCAACGGAATCATGACCTACGACCGTGCCGTCGTGAAGCTGCCTGCCGGCCAGATGGCACAATGGCATGCGGCGCTGTACGAGCCGCCGCCGGGCATCCGCACAGTCCTGCCTGCCGCGGACACCGAACCTGCCGCCTGGCGGTATACGACAGCCGTGCCGGGCGAATCCTGGTTCCGGCCGGAATTCGACGACTCCGCCTGGACGGAGGGCCGCAGCGGCTTCGGGAGCATTCAGAACGCCCGGGCGCGCGTGAACACTCCCTGGAAAAGCCCGGACCTCTGGATCCGCCGCACATTCGAGCTGAAAGACGCGAACCTTGCCAATCCTCACCTACGCATCTTTCACGATGATGCCGCCGAGGTGTACCTGAACGGGGAACAGGTGGCCAAGCTGGACGGAAACATCGGGACGTACTTCTGCCTGCCGCTGGGTGAGGCGGGCGCGAAAGCCCTGCGCCGAGGAACCAACACGCTGGCCGTGCACGTCCACCAGGATCGCGGCGGGCAGTACATCGACGCCGGACTGGTCGAGGTGATCGGAAAGTAGTTCCACTTGTGCCGGAGGCTCTTACAATGGGAACGTACGGAAGCCGCCAGGGGTTTCACGGATTCCGCAGATGGGAAAACCTGTGGAATCAGTGAAACTTGTGGCGGCTCTCTTTCGCCGGAGGAGGCGATATGACGTGCCAACCACTCGAGCACCGAACCAGGCGGCGCCTCCTGCCCGGGAAGTTCTATCCGTGCGGCGCGACGCTCATGGGGGACGGGGTTAACTTCGCCCTCTTTTCACAAAGCGCAGTCGAGGTGTTTCTGCTCCTCTTCGATGAGCCCGACCAGCCGCCCACTGACGTCATTCGCATGCGGAATCGCACGCGTTTCGTCTGGCATACCTATGTGGATGGGCTGAGGGCGGGGCAGCTGTACGCCTACAAGGTCCGCGGGGATTACCGCCCGGGAACAGGCCTGCGCTTCAATGAGCACAAGCTTCTGCTCGATCCGTATGCGGCGGCTATCACGGCGAAGTGCGTCAACAAGGACAATCTGCTCCTTGGGTACGACACCCTTTCCGTGGAGAAAGACCTTTCGCCGGACACCCGCGACAACTCCCACGTGATGCCGAAGTGCATCGTCGTGGATCATTCCTTCGACTGGCAGGGGGACCGGCGGCCGGAATTGCCGCTGGAGAAAACGATTTTTTACGAAGTGCACGTGAAGGGATTCACGGCCCATCCTTCCTCGGGTGTGAGCAATCCGGGGACCTACCTTGGTTTCATCGGGAAGATCCCGCACCTCAAGGGACTGGGCATTAACGCCGTGGAGCTGCTTCCGGTTCAGGAATTCTACGTCGAAGACTCGCTGAGGGAGCGCGGCCTGACGAACTACTGGGGCTACAACACGGTCGGGTTCTTTGCACCGGAACTGTCCTACGCCGCAGGCTCCAGGCCCGCGTGCCAGGTCGACGAGTTCAAGACGCTTGTCAGGGTGCTTCACAAGGCGGGAATCGAAGTGATCCTGGACGTTGTCTACAATCACACGGGCGAGGGCAACGAACTCGGCCCCACCCTGCATTTCAGGGGCATCGACAATGCCGCGTACTACCATCTGTCCGGTCCTCCGAATGAGTATCGGCGGTATTACATGAATTACACGGGGTGCGGCAACAGCATGAACCTGGCGCATACCCAGGTGATCAAGTTCGTGATGGATTCGCTGCGTTACTGGGTCGAGGTGATGCACGTGGACGGATTCCGCTTCGATCTCGCATCGGTGTTGGGGCGCGAAGGGGGCCACTTCGACCGGTCGGCTGCGTTCTTCGACGCCATTTCCCAGGACCCGGTCATCAGCACCGTCAAACTGATCGCCGAGCCCTGGGATCTCGGAACCTACCAGGTCGGCAATTTCCCGGTCGACTGGTCTGAATGGAACGGGCGCTTCCGGGATACGGTGCGCAGGTTCGAGCACGGTGAAGGGGGACAGATTACAGAGCTGGGCTGGAGACTTACAGGCTCTTCCGACCTCTATGGCGACGACGGGCGCTCGGCCTACAACAGCATCAACCTCATAACCTGCCATGACGGATTCACACTGCACGACCTGGTTTCCTACAATGAGAAACACAATGAAGCCAACGGGGAAAACAATCTCGACGGCAGCAACGACAACTGCTCCTGGAACTGCGGCGCCGAAGGGGAAACCCTTGATCCGGAGATCCTCCGGCTGAGAAGCCAAATGGCGAAGAACTTCGCTTGTCTGCTGTTGTTCTCCGCAGGCACCCCCATGATTCTGGGCGGCGATGAATTTCTCCGGACGCAGCAGGGCAACAACAACACGTATTGCCAGGACAACGAGATCAGCTGGTTTGACTGGCGGCTGGCAGAGCAAAACGCTGGAATCCTGAGCTTCTTCCAAAGGGCCATCGCCCTCACCCGCCGGTACCCGGTGCTGCAGCGACGGAAATTCCTGACCGGGAGCGATCTGGACAACGATCAGTTCTCGGACATCACCTGGTTTGACAACTCCCTGAACCGGCCGGACTGGAACAATCCAAGGAACCGGACACTCAGTCTGATGCTGGATGGAGGAGAAGAGGAATCAGAGTCGGGGAAATACCTGCTGTTCCTCATTGTCAACGCGGACTTTTATTTGCAGCGGGTCAGCCTTCCGTCCGCCGGACGGCCAGGATTTTCTCGATTCCGGAATGGAGATACCTCTGGATCCCCCGGACCACTACCTGGCAAACGGCCGCAGCACCGTGGTCCTGCTCGGCAGGTGAATGCGGTCAAGAGCGGATTTTTCGTGCCTGCCAGGTACACGATTTCACAAAATCGACGACGTATTTTCAAGGATGCGGGATATACTGCCTTCGAACGCTGCCCTTTTTTCCTTGCAAGCCGCGGGTGCGCCTGCCAGGGTTCTTCTGCGTCCTGAAAAATGCGTCCTCGTAGCCATGAACCCCGGTACTAAGGGCTCGCGCAAAAATAACTTCACATTCTGCTGCAGCATGGGAAAGCGAGGAATGCGCTGCACGATGGGCTTAGGAATTCAGATATCGGAGAGGTTGCAGCCCTTATAGTAAGTCTGCAGCGCTTTGGGGCGCGGCGGCGGGCGGGCATCTGCTGCGTTGCCGCTCCTCGACGATGTCACCACATCGCCTGCGTCGCGGCGCCTTGCATCTGCCCGCTCGGCGCTCGCGCCAGAATGTGAACTTATTTTTGCGCGAACCCTAAGAGCCCCACTCGCGTTTCT
>JAFNAG010000447.1 GCA_017860135.1 Acidobacteriota bacterium | reverse complement strand
AGGCGGTCGTGAGTGTGGTGCCGGAACCCGGAAAGGTCGCCCCAAAGTCCACGCTTTTCCCCATCGTGCCCCACAAAAGAAGAGGCAGCGATCCCACGACCGCACCGATCAACTGAGCCACGATATATCCGAGGGTGGTCCGCAAATCGAGTTTGCCCATCAGCCGGAAGGCGAGCGTGACGGCAGGGTTGATATGCGCTCCACTTTCTTTGCCGACAGGGGAGAGTGCAATGAGCGCACCCGTTGTGCCGAAGAGGAATCCCGTGATCAGCCGCCGCAGTCCTTCATCCGGGAAGGCCAGCAGGATGGGGCTGCCGGCCCCGAAAATCAGGATGACCAGTGACAGGCCGACCAGCACCAGCAAGGCCGTGCCAACAAGCTCGGAGGCAAACACCCGCCAGGGGAAATGTCTACCGTTCTGATCATTCTGCATGCGTGGATCCTCGCCGTGGTTGTTGCAGGTTCCCTTCCCCTCCGCGCTCATGCCGCAGAGCTATTTTAAAGGCACGAAACGCACGCAGACGGGAGAGACTACCTTTAAAGACTCATCCGTCGGCGTCAGTCGGCCGCTCGTCTGATCGATCCGGAAGAGTTTGATGTTGCCTGAATCCTGGTTAGCGGCAAACAACCATGTGCCAGTCGGGTCAATAACGAAGTTGCGGGGCGTCTTCCCTCCACTCGGGACCCACTCCAGAGACTTCAGTTTCCCATCGTCCGGATTAATGCTGAACACTGCGATGCTGTCGTCGCCCCGGTTCGAGACATAAAGAAATCTACCTTTCGCATCCACCACTATCTCCGCCGCGGTGTTCTGCCCGGCGAAATCTTTTGGAAGGGTCGGGATCGTCTGTATCCCTTGCAGCGTTCCCGAGCCCGGCTTGTATGCGAAGACCGCAACCTTGGACGCCATTTCATTCACCGCATACACGTTCTTCCCCGACGGGGCAAAGGCGACATGTCGAGGTCCACCACCAGGGTCCACCGCAACAAACGGGGGCCTGCCTTGTACAAGGGAACCCGTGTTGGCATTGAACCGGTACAAGAGCAACTTGTCGAGTCCAAGATCTGCTACTATTGCGAGCCGGTTGTCGTTGGTAACCTGCATGGAATGAGCATGTGGCCCCGCCTGGCGCTCGGGATTCAGGCTCGATCCGACGTCCTGCACGAACGCTGAGTGCCGGCCCAGTCGCCCATCGTTTCCGATTGGGAATACCGCCACGTTCCCGCCATTGTAATTCGCCACCATCAGGTATCGGGCCGACTTGTCCAGCGACACGTGCGCCGGACCTGCACCGAGCGAAGAAACTTGCTGCAGCAGTTTCAATTTGCCTGACTCATTATCGAGTGCGAATACGCTGATCGCGCCAGTTGGTTCGTCACGGAACGTGTCGAGCTCATTCACTGCATACAGAAAGCGACCTTTCGGATCCACCGCGAGAAAAGATGGATTATCCGTCGCAGCTACGAGACCAATCCAACTTGTTTCACCGGTGGCCGGGTCGAACCGAAAGGCGTAAATGCCCTCGCTCCCTTTGCCGGTATAGGTCCCGACATACACCAGGTAATCGTAAGCAAGGGCTTCAGCGGCAGTCACGGGCAGAAAGATCAGCAGACAAATCAGTTTGATAATCGGGGACCAGTGCATGCTCCCTGGAAAACGACCCGTTATGAGCATGCCGATATCCTCCGTTTATCTCATTCCGTTCAGGGTTGGCGCGCATCCGGAACCGGCAACAGAGCCCGCCTCTCCGGCTGTCACACCTCGGAGAACTGGATGACAACTTTGATGTCGCCGGGTTGTCTCGTCAGAGCCTGTTTGAAATTCTCCGGTTTTTCGCGGCGCGTGATCAGGCGGCTCAACCACTCGCGGTCGGAGCGGGCCAGATTCTCACCCGCCCTGTACCAGTGACGCTTGTTCGCATTCACACTGCCGATCAACACGTTATTCTTCAGGACCGCTGCCGCCGCGACGTCGGCCACAGCGCGGCTGGCGACGCCGCCGGCGCCGACTCCCGTGAGGCAGATGATCCCGCCCGCACCCACCTTCTGGATCGAGTCCGCAATCAGCGACCCAACACCCGTACACTCAACGACGATGTCGGGATCGAACCCAAGCCCCAAAACGCTCCCCGTGTGATACGTTGCACCCAAGGCACGCACGAGTTCCGGTTTCGGTCCGGTTTCGGCACGATCGAGGACATGGACCTGAAGCTCTCTCGAACTCAATCGGAGAGCGGCCAGAAGACCGATCGGTCCCGCGCCGGTCACCAGCGCGGTCTTGGGTTCGCAGAAGGAGCGCTGGCCTACAAGGAGGACCTGCTCCAACGCCTTCGTGATTACCGTCATGGGCTCGAGCAGTACGCCGAGGATTCCCAGGGATGGGTCCACAGTTATGGCGTATTCGGGTTCAATGCGCCAGCGTTCCGACATGAACCCGTGAATCTCTTTGATCCCCCGCTCGGTGTACTGGCCGTTGCGGCACATGTCCCATTCGCCCACCGCACAATTGGGGCAGGGGACCGGATCCGGACGGCGGACGATCCCGACCACCAGGTCGCCCTTTTTCAAGGAGCTGCTTGGACCCGGATCAATGACGCGGCCCAGGGATTCATGGCCCAGCACCAAGCGCTCCTTACCGGCCGGGGGCCATCCGTACTTGCCCTCCACGATCTCGACGTCCGTTCCGCAGACCCCGACGGCCACTGCCTCAACGAGGACCGAGCCCTCATGCACACCAGGCTCCGGAAAATCCTCGTAGCGGGCTGTCCCGGGCTTCCTGGGTTCTACGGTGATCGCTTTCATGGGCTGACTTCCAGGTCAAAAACATGATACGACCAGGGTCGCATGTCGAGGTAGAGGCCGCGCTCGAGCAGTTCATTCCCCTCGCGGACATAGCAGGCGGAGCTGAGCGAGTCCTTGAGCCGGACCGAACGGTTCTGGATTTCGGGAAACGGCAGCTCGAGATAGCACTGGCTGGGATGGGGCGCGTAATTCACGGCGATCAGCACCCGTTCACCGCCGGAATCTCGCCAGGAATGGGCGACGAATGAATCCCAGGATTGGTTCCCATCCCAAGCCTGCCGACAGGCAAGCGACTGCCATTCGCCGATTTTCACGATGGGTTTCCGGAGGATGGCGAGCAGATCGTCATAGAACGCCTCGAGCTCCTTGTCCCGAGATTCTTCCGGTGCCCGCACGAGGTGCGGTGAAATGCGCTTCCTCCGGCCTTCGAACTGCCCCTGATGGAAGAAACGCAGGCCGGGTATGAAATAGGTGATCACTGCAGCCGCCCGATGAACAAGGGGATCAAATGTGGCGGAAGCGCGGGGTTCGTCGTGATTCTCCAGAAAACGCGCCAGCCTGGTTTGATAGTCAAGCTCCGCGTGCAGGTGCTCGCGCACCGGCCGGGCGTGTCCCTCGCGGAGGCGGTCGTAGAGCCGCTTGTCATAGGTGTAGTCAAATCCCTGCTGCTGGAGCGTCCATTCCAGGTCCCAATAGACCTCGGCCATGAACTGGAAGTTCGGGTGCTTCCGCCGGACAGACTCGGTCGCCTTCGGCCAGAAGAGATCCGCCCGGATGCCCCAGGTGCGTTCGAACACGTCGGGCAGGACCAGCATGGCCATGTCGCAGCGTACCCCGTCGCATTGCCCGGCAATCCTCTCCAACTCGCCGATCATCGCTCGCTGCAATTCGGGGTTGCCGTAGTTGAGCTGCAGCGTGTCGGGCCAACCGTCAAAATAAGGATCCCGGCCGTAGGCGAGCAACAGCGGACCGTTTTTTGTTTGCACCCGGCAGTAATTCCGTGGCGAGCGAGCCAGATCGTCCTCGCTGCCGTGGACAAAGAATTCCGGGTGCTCGTCAATCCACGGGTGGTCCGGGGCCATGTGGTTCGGGACGAAGTCGAGCATCAGCTTCAGTCCGTGTTTTTGCATCCGTTGTCGCAAACGTGCGAGCGCCGCATCGCCGCCCAGACTGCGATGTACGGTGTAGTTTTGAATGGCGAACCCGGAGCCGGCGATGTCTTCGTCGTTGAGGTCCGGCAGCGTATCCTCAAAATCGCGACGCCATTCGGGATTCGCTCGCG
>JAFNAG010000446.1 GCA_017860135.1 Acidobacteriota bacterium | reverse complement strand
CCGAAGGCGCGGCTTCATACCAACCTGGGGCAACGCCCCAGGGAAAGGAGACCGTGAATAATCAAGGGCTGTAAGCCCGTTCCAGGTCTCACGAAGAGCCCGCGGGCGGTGCACAATGCCGGTTCGGTTTGCATCGTTGGCTATATGGGGAGGCACTGGCCAAAGCCGAATGTGTTTCCTGCAATGCCTGCCTCCCGATAGGCTCTGCTCCCACGGTTTGTCGGGCAAAGAGACCCTGAGTTGTCGCGGATAAGCCGCAGGGGACCCGGAGCATTTGATGTCGAGTAGCGCTGGCACAGGCATTTAACTAACCGGAAGACGCGGCAAGGCCGTATAATGGCCCCGATTTCACGAGCAGCCCGATTCGCATTTCAAGCTCAAGCCGGGAGGGTGGCATGGCTGAGATCGGCCAGACGGTTTCACATTACCGCATCCTCGAGAAACTCGGCGCCGGCGGCATGGGCGTCGTCTACAAGGCGGAAGACACCAGGCTGGGCCGCCACGTCGCCCTCAAATTCCTGCCCGAGGAGTTCTCCAGAGACCGCCACGCGCTGGACCGCTTCCAGCGGGAAGCCCGCGCGGCCTCTGCGATCAATCACCCCCACATCTGCACCATCTACGACATCGACGAGCCCGAGGGTCGCACCTTCATCGCCATGGAACTGCTCGAAGGCCAAACCCTCAGGCAACGCATTGAGGGGCGGCCCCTCGAGTTGGCAGAACTGCTCGACGTGGCGGCTCAGATCGCCGATGCCCTGGATGCGGCACACGCCAAAGGCATCATCCATCGTGACATCAAGCCGGCCAACATCTTCATCACCCGGCGCGGGCAAGCCAAAATCCTCGACTTTGGACTGGCCAAACTCCCCGCCGTGAGACGACAGGCAGCAGAAACCGCGGCCACCGCCGGGGAATTGCTAACCAGCCCGGGCATCGCGGTGGGCACCGTCGCGTACATGTCCCCCGAACAAGCCCGCGGCGAGGAACTCGACGCCCGTTCCGATCTGTTTTCTTTCGGTGTGGTCCTGTACGAGATGGCCACGGGCCGGCAGGCATTCACCGGCAACACCTCGGCCGTCATCTTCAACGCAATTCTTACCAAAGCGCCGACGCCGCCGATGCGCTTGAATCCCGAGCTACCGGATGAGCTGGAGCACGTCATCAACCGGGCGCTCGAAAAGGACCGCGCGCTGCGTTTTCAAAGCGCCTCCGACCTGCGCGCTGAACTGCAGCGGCTGAAGCGCGACCGCGATTCAGACCGAACTGCCGCCCTGATCGTCGATGAGCCCGCACGCATCCCGTCGCTTGCTGTTTTGCCGTTTGCCAACCTGAGCGCGGACAAGGAGAACGAGTACTTCAGCGACGGCCTGGCCGAAGACATCATCGACGCCCTGACCCAGGTGCCGGGGCTGCGGGTGATGGCGCGGACTTCGGCCTTCGCCTTCCGCGGCAAGGAGCAGGACATTCGCGAAATCGGGGCGCGGCTCAACGTCGAGAACATTCTGGAAGGGAGCGTGCGCCGGTCGGGCAACCGCGTCCGGGTGACAGCGCAGCTCGTCAAGGCAAGCGACGGCTACCACCTGTGGAGCCAGCGCTTCGACCGGGAAATGACCGACGTGTTCGCCATTCAGGATGAGATCTCGCAGGCGATCGTGGAGAAGCTGCGGGTGCGGCTGGCGGGGGATCGCCCCATGGTCAAGCGTTATACGGAGAATCTCGCCGCTTATGATCTCTGTCTAAAGGCTAGATCCCGCCTGCTGAAGATGACACAGGCAGGACGCGAGGCAGGACGGAAGTACTGTGAACAAGCCATCGCGCTCGACCCGAACTACGCATTGGCGTATGTCATGCTGGCGGAATCTCACCTGTGGAGCGCCTTCTATGGATCCACGCGCCCCCGGGAAGCATTCGCCGGCGCCAAGTCGGCGGCTCTCGAGGCTGTCAGGCTTGACGACACGATCGCCGACGCCCACAGCGCCCTGGGAACCGCCCTGGGCTGTGGCGAGTTCGATTGGCGCGGCGCCGAACGTGAGTTCAGCCGTGCCATGGAATTGAATCCGTCCGCCGCGGCTGTCCGCTATGACTACGCCTGGTGCTATGCCATGTGGTTCCTGTACCCGTTGGGACGAGTAGAACAGGCCATAAGAGAGATGCGGCGGGCACTTGTACTGGATCCGCTCGATCCATTCTATAACTCGCTCCTGGGGTATCTCCTTCACTCCGCGCACCAATTCGAGCCGGCGGCCGCACAACTGCGGTACGCCATCGATCTGGATCCAACCTTTTTCTTCCCCTTCTGGTTTCTTTCATCGGTGTATTCACTGAATGGGCGGCTTGACGAAGCCATTGCCACGGGCGAGAGGGCAAATCAGCTCTCCGGAGGCCATGCGCTGACGCTTGGAGCGCTGGGTGCCGCTTATGGCCGGGCCGGGCGGGCTGCCGAGGCCCGGAAATTGCTGGAGGAATTGAAGGCGCGGCGGCAGCTGACCTATGTGCCGTCATCCGCTCTTGCTTGGGCCCATGCCGGCGCGGGAGAACGGGACGAGAGCTTGGCGTGGATTGCAAGGGGCATCGAAGAGCGCGATCCGACCGTTGTGACAGCACTCAAGAGCGCGCCAGTCTACGATCCCATGCGATCTCACCCCGGCTTTCAGGCCCTCCTCCGGAAAATGAACCTGGAGGGCTGAGGGGGCTAACTAAATGTGCTCCCAGACCAGCATGCTGGGGCCCGCCGGCAAATCGGATGAGCGGTCCATGAGACTCCTGGCTTCATTCATTCGATGCTCATTTCACTCTTGCCCATGTGATGGCGAATCGGAAGATCCTGCCCGAAGCCCACGATCGGCTTGAGCAGTGCGATCCTGCGGCGCTACTCCCCACTCAAAAACTGGTCGGCCGAGATTTTGGCGAACCACAGGTAACCGCGAAATACCAGGTCCCGTTCGGAAGCGCGGGAGTCGTGTAAGTGGGATTGGCATTTGGGGCGACGGTCGGCACAGGGGAGTTGTCGTACTGGCGCGACGTGCGGCCCCAGTAGACCCTGTATTCCGCCAGGTCGGGCTCGCTGTTGGCAGCCCAGGCCAGCGTTACCGTATTGCCGGATGTTCCCTGGATTGCGGTTCCCCTCGTGGGTTCGGCAAACACAAAGGCCAGAGCGAGCAGACAAATACTGCAATAAGAAAGAGTTTTCATGCAGTTCCTCCTGAAAATCCGGGTGAATGGATGACGGCAAACGGCCCCGATCACCTTCGCCAATTACCGTGGTTGGAGATCGCACCTTTCCCCGGTACGCAACTGTTGCTACAATTTGTTGTTGATCAGGCAAGCCTGTGCCGATAGACTGGCAGGCGCGTGAGAGGCAACGACCTATGAAAGTTGGAATTCAAGCTGAATTCCGCCTATTTGGCCGCATTAAGCAGCGGGGAGGCTGGTATATCGCCTACTGTCCCCCGCTCGACCTCACCACGCAGGGGAAGACCATGGAGGAAGCCCGGCAAAACCTGATTGAGGCTTCCCAGCTCTTCATCATGAGTTGCCTTGAGAGGGGAACTTTGGATCAGGCTCTGAAAGAATTGGGCTTTGTCCCTCTCCGCAGCGTTCGTTCCCAAACCCTGCCGCCCGGAACCTTCCAATTCCCAGTCCCAATTCCGTTCGGCTTTGAAAAACAAGTCGAATGCCGCGCCTGACTCCGCTCTCATGGCAAAAGCTGGTTTGTGTTTTTGAGCAGCTCGGCTATCGCTGCGCAGGCCAGAAGGGAAGCCATATCAAGATGGAAAAGCCGGGTGTAGCCAGGCCCTTGATCATTCCTCGGTACAACGACATCAGTCCCGATATCACCTTAAACCTCGTACGAACTGCTGGGATTACGGGGCAAGCGTTTTTCTCGCTCTTGGATAATTGCTAAGCATCAGGCGGCAGGCCATGCCGCGGACCAAGTCCCGGACCTGTATTTCGCCAAAACCCCGGCCGCACTTCAATGTGACGGAGCATCCAACTTCCGCCTCGACTGCTCGCCAACTGCTTCAGGCCTTCTACGATCGAAAACCCGCACGATACCTCATCCGCGACAGGGATGGAATTTACGGGT
>JAFNAG010000445.1 GCA_017860135.1 Acidobacteriota bacterium | reverse complement strand
TCCCGTACTACTTATCCCCCAATCCTTTCCGGGAAGCAAACGATTTTCGCCAATAAAACCTGAACTATGCACGGAAACGACTATCGTGCCTCTTCGGCGTCCGCCGGATTGGCTGACCGCCTGAAGGCAACGTCCCCTCAAAATAATGTGATCCTATAACCCTTTCATTTCTAAGTGCTTGTAGTCGGTGCATAAAATCCTATGCACCGGACTTTCGGGAATTGCTGGTCTCGCTCGGCGGGCTGACTGGCTTCGCGGATCAGACAGCTCGCCAGATCAATATTCCTTCACGCAGACCGACCTACTGCTGGCGAACGGCGGCAGATTGCCCACAATGGCGCTGTATCAGGCGATCGGACGGTCAACGAGATCTACCCGGACGAGCGCGCTGCGCTCGTCGTGTTCTGCAACGTCTATCCGGGGGCGGCGGGTCCGGAGTCGCAGATCGCCGAGCGCATCGCGACGGTGATCTTCGAACCGGTCGACGCCGAGGCGACGAAGGCGCTGGACCGGGCGCGGCGCGTATTCGCCGATTTAGAGAAAGGCAGGATCGACCGTGCTCTGTTCAGCCGGGATGCGAACGCTTATTTCTCCGAGCAGGCCGTGTCCGATTTCGCATCGAGCCTCGCGCCGCTGGGCGCACCCGCCGAATTCGTGCAACTGAGACAGGGGCTCCGCGGGGGATAGAGAGGGACAATCGCCAGTATCCACCGTTTCTTCGGGGATACTGGTGGCTCTCATTTGTCGAGGGCCGCGCTGGCCGACTATAATATCGAGCCGCCCAGGTCAGACGGCTCCAAACAGAAAGGGGAAGACCCGATGCCAGACAAGCCACGGTTTCGCAAAGCGATTTTTCCGGGACTCTATTTGCAGGGTGACGGCGCGTCAAGTGCACTGCCGGAATTGATGCAGTCGCTCGGCGGCGCAGGTTTGGTCATTTGCGCCCCATCCGCCTTTGAGAAGGTTCTGCCAGGCATTGCGGATGCGCTGCCGCAGGGGAGCCGCGCGGAGCGGTTTGGCAGGGAGTGTTGCGAGCGAGAGCTGGCCCGACTCTCCGCCCTCGTGGCGGAGTGCCGCGCCCGGGTTGTCGTGGCGGTCGGCGGCGGGAAGACGATCGACACCGCCAAGATTGTCGCCGACCGGGTCCGCCTGCCCGTCATCGTCGCTCCAACCATCGCCTCGACCGACGCTCCCTGCAGCGCTTGTGCGGTCATTTACACGGATCAAGGTGTATTCGAAGCTGTCACCTACCAGCGTCGCAATCCCGATGCGGTTGTGGTGGACACGGGCGTCATCGCCAAGGCCCCTGTTAGATTTTTGGTCTCCGGCATGGGAGACGCTCTCGCGACGTGGTTCGAAGCCCGCAGTTGCGAACGGACGGCCTCTGCCAACGAATGCCGCGGCCTGAGCACCATCTCCGCGCTCGCACTGGCCCGCCTGTGCTTCGACATTTTGCTGGACTACGGAGTGGCCGCGAAACAGGCCAACGAAGCAGGAATCGTGACTCCGGCGTTTGAGCGGATTGTCGAAGCCAACACACTGCTGTCCGGTCTCGGCTTCGAGAGTTCCGGCCTGGCATCCGCCCACTCCATTCACAACGGCCTGACGGCTCTGGCGCCAACCCACGCGTACTACCACGGCGAGAAGGTCGCTATCGGCACGCTGGCCGGCCTGCATATGACAGATGCGGATCCGAAGGAGATGGCTACCGTCTATGAATTCTGTGAGTCTGTCGGACTGCCAACCACGTTGGCCGACATCGGTCTGGTCGGCGTGACTCGGGAGGATCTTCTGACGGCGGCACGGCGGGCATGTGCTCCTGCGGAGTGCATCCATCACGAAGCCGGCGCTGTCAGTCCTTCCCGGGTTGTGGCGGCACTGATCGCCGCGGACCGCATGGGATGCGCCAGGAAGAGTAGGTAGTTTCGAAGTCGAGCTGTCAGGATGGACCGAGCGCATCCTCTCCGTTGAATGGCATTCATAGGCCGAACAGACATCCTCACTCCCTCATCGGTAGCTGGAGAGAGCGATGGCCGGGTACGAATCAGACCCGATACGGCAGCCGGTTCGGGGATCGCCCCCATGAGACGGGTGGTGTCCTGGTCGGTGATGAAATATCGATCACCCTCGATGTTGCAGCAATGAGAACTGCTCCTGCCAGGCTGATGGGAGGCAGCGCAGCCGTTAAAGTGAAAGGAACCACGCCATCTGATTGGGGAGAGAAAGGGCAATGCTCTTTCCTCCTACCTTAACTCAAACTGGGTGCTAGTCTTATGAGTAAGGGCAGATTCGCGCAGACAACAACACGCGCATCAGGTGAATCGAAGGATCCCCAGAGGCGCAGTGAGCGGCACCCTGGGAGCGAGAGGTGAACGCTGCTTGACGCCAACATAAGCCAACAGATCGCTGCGGTGGTTCGGCGGCGCATCAAGGCCGGTGCGGAGTCGCGGTTTGAGGAATTGATGCAGGAGTTTATGGGTTTTGTTCTGAAGCAGCCAGGGCATCTGTGCATCAACGTAATCCGCCCCGCTCAAGGGTCGCGCGACAGCACGGTGACGGATCATTCTGCCAGTGAAGAAGACAGGCGGCGGTTCACCTCTTCGGTTGAGTACCACGACTGGATGCGGCGTCTTCTTGATGTCTCTGAGACGGACCCGGAAATTCAGGAGATGGGGGGCTTGGCCTTCTGGTTCACGCTTCCAGACAAGCCGCTCCGGCATCTTCCTTCGAACCTCAAGATGTCCGCAGTGACGTTGCAGGGCGTGTATCCGCTGCGCATGCTCCTTCCTGCTCTTGTTACTCCCTTGACGCCCGGCTGGCCTTTGTGGCTGCAAGGCTTGATTATCGCGGCGCTGATCGTCGCAAGTCCGACTTGGGCAGTGATGCCCGCCCTCCCGAGGTTATTCGAGAAATGGCTGTTCGGCTCAAGATAAGGAGGCAGAACGGCCGGCCCCCTGCAATTGTGCAGCGTTTTGTGAAGCGTTTCATTTTTCAATTGCAAAGGAGATACACATGGCAGACCCAAAGTCCAAGCTAAGCGAAAAAGGATTGTTGACCCCGGACAACTGCGTCCTCGCGTTGATCGATCACCAGCCCCAGATGCTCTTCGGCGTTACCAATTTCGACCGACAAACAATCATCAACAACACCGTGGCGCTCGCGAAGACCGCGAAGGTTTTCGGCCTTCCTGTGGTCCTGACCTCCGTTGAAACGAGGAGTTTCAGCGGAAATGTGTGGCCGCAACTCCGGGCGGTCTTCCCCGATCAGGAACCGATCGAACGTTCCACCATGAACTCCTGGGACGACAAAAACTTCGTGGCTGCCGTCCAAAAGAGCGGCCGGAAGAAGATCATTCTGGCCGGGTTGTGGACGGAAACCTGCGTCGCGCTTCCCACGATACAGGCGATGCACGACGGCTATGAGGTCTATGTCGTTGAAGACTGCTGCGGAGATGTGAACCCGCTCTCCCACGACAACGCCATGAAGCGGGTCATCCAGGCGGGAGCGAAGCCGGTCACGGCCCTCTCGGTGATGCTTGAACTGCAGCGCGACTGGGCGTTGCGCGGCACCTATGACGCGGTGATGGACATCGTGAAGACCCATTTTGGAGCTTACGGCTCCGGCGTGGAATACGCGTACACGATGGTCCACAAGGCGCCTGCCACGGTGTTTCCGCCGTATGTTCTGCCGGCGCCTGCGGAGCACAAGTAAGAGTTGTTCTCGGGCAGGCCGGTAAGCCTGCCCGACAGCCAACCGGGAATCTGGTCAATCATGGAGGAAGATATGCCCGCCGACAGCATTCTGCACAACGGCAAGATCGCCACAAACGGCACCCCGTCCTTTGTTGAAGCAATCGCGATCCAGGGCGGCAAGATCGGTGCAACCGGCAAAAGCGATGAAATTCTGCGCGCTCATCGCGGCCCGGCAACCAAAGCCATCGATCTTCGCGGCCGGACCGTGATCCCGGGCCTCAACGATTCGCATATGCATGTGATCCGCGGTGGTCTCACTTACAACACTGAACTGCGCTGGGACGGCGTTCCCACAACACTGAACTGCGCTGGGACGGCGTTCCCTCGCTTGCCGACGGCTTGCGGATGCTGAAGGAGCAGGCGCAGCGCACGCCTCCCGGCCAATGGGTGCCGGTCATAGGGGGCTGGAGCGAACTCCTCCAATCCGAAAGATGCTCGAGCTTGGCATTCCCGTCGGAGCAGGCACTGACGCAACACGCGTGGCCAGCTATAATCCCTGGCTTTCCCTTTATTGGCTGGTTGCCGGGAAGACAGTCGGCGGCGCCTTGTTATATCCCGATACAAACCGCCTCAGCCGGGAGGAGGCATTGAGGCTCTATACCCAGGGCAGCAGTTGGTTTTCGGGTGAAGCCGGCAAGAAAGGGGCAATTGCAGTCGGGCAACTGGCGGATGTCACCGCTCTCACCGAAGATTACTTCTCTGTGCCGGAAGAGAAAATCAAGGGAATCGAGTCCGTCCTTACCATTGTTGATGGGCAGATTGTTTACGGTGCTCAGGAATTTCAGGGCTTTGACCCGCCTCCGGTGCCCGTTCTGCCGGAATGGTCGCCCATTAAGGTCTATGGTGGATACGGGGCGCCGTCAGACATCGGCCAATCGGCTCGCGCAGGTATCCCGGTTCACTCGAGCGATCCGGATGGGCGTTTCAATGCCGCCCACCAGCATCATAAAAAGGCTGAAGGCCCCTGTTACAGTGACTTCTGGGGCTTTGGCTGCGATTGCTTCGCATTCTAATTGTCGTGCACTCAATTCTGAATGTGGCGGCTCGAATGGTTGTCCCGGCGTGGGTTCAGGCCCGCTCATTGGCATTTTATCTGCTCGTTTTCCAGGGCGGCGCCGCCGTGGGAAG
>JAFNAG010000143.1 GCA_017860135.1 Acidobacteriota bacterium | reverse complement strand
GAACTCGACGCCCCCCTCGACATCAGCATGCTGTACGACGAGGCGAGCTTCGAGGACCGCGGCCAGATGGGCAAGACCACTGCCCGCGATTTCGTCGAGTCGGTGCTGCTCGATGTCCATCATTGCCAGTACTTGCAGGCCCATCCCCACGTGAAAGTGGAAGACTCGATCCTCCAGGACATGCTCCTAATCGATGGCGAGAAGACCGTGGCCAAGTATGGCGGTGCCGAGGCGCTCGACCGGCTCAGGCGCAAGGCCCGAAAGCTCAATTTGGAGTCGGGCCATGAGCGCATCAAGAGCGACTTCATCGAGCCTGAAACACTCCTCTGGGAAGCCTGGAAGGTGCTCCCCAGGACCCAGAAGGCGGCCGTCGCCCGCGAGGTCGTATTCGGCCTCATCGAGCGTGTGCGGCAGGCGAGCGTGTTCGACCCGCGCCCCGAGGCGAAGTCCGAGGACCCGATGAAATGGCACCGTCACCGCGTGATGCCGTTTCTGTGGGCAGCGCTGGACGGACGGAAAGCAGGGCTGAAGCCTTCGGACCCTGTCGCGAAAGAGCTCGGATCATGGAAGGCCGATAAGGAAAAGTACCTGGAGCGGCGAGCGGAGTTTTCCCCGGGCGGGTCGAGGCCTCCATGGGAAGATGCGTGATCTTCGCCACGGGAATGAGAAGGCGGGCCGCTCAGGTGGCGATGAAACTTCCCCGATACACGTAGTTCATCGCCAGGGTAGTGAGGAAGGCTGCGAGCTGAACGAGCACCCTGTCCCGGTGCGCGAGCGGGTAGCCGAGGTCCATCCGTTCAGCACGATCGGCCACGTGATCCAGCAGGGCGTAGGTCAACTCATGATCCATGCCGGTCCACCAATACACAGCGTCGGCCATCTCGTCCTCATGCCGCCGGATCAAGGATGAGGCTTTCGCCACGCGGCCGGCATCGGCGTCACCGGCCTGCGCCTCGTAGGGAGAGAAAATGCCCCTGAGATCCCCATCGAGGCTCCGGGGTAAGGCGACACCCTGGATCTCCCCCTCGTCGTAGAACTGAGCCACGGTCTTTTGAATCTCGCGCACATCCGTGTCCACGACGGTAAGAGTGACGTATGGCTCACGGTCCCTGATGTCCGTCATGACTCGCTCGCAGTAGAGGAGCTTGGCAAGGGCCGCCGATGCGTCCTGATACCGGCTCGTCCAATCGGAACCTGGCGTCATCCACACGGCGAACGTCTCGGCCCAATCTTCATCCGGGTGCTTCTGGGCGTAGTTTCCGGGCAGGTGGCGCACGAAGGCCGGGCTGAAGGGGACGCTTCGGTACTCGTCGGTATAGGGCCGCGACATCGGACCGAACAAGGCTGTCCAGTCGTAGTCTTCATAGAGCTGGTAGGCGTAGTTGACCACATGGCCCATCTCGTGGCGGAGGTACCGCAGAATGTCCTCGTCGTCCTTGCCTTCCACGATGCCCGATCTGGCCTGCTGGACTCGTCGAAGCCGCCCGTCCGCCAGGTAGAAGGGGATACCGATCGCTACTGTGCCTTCCGATACTCCCCATTCGTCGGTGAGGTAGAAGGCGGGCTGAAGCTTTGTGATCCCGCGCTCCGCCAGCTCGCGTCGAAAACGCTCGATCACTTTCTCGAGCGGCCCGCCTTCGATGCGGAGGTCGAAATCGCAAATGCGTTTATTGAGGATTTCGGGGGGCAACTCATGCTCAGAGGATCCCTCAAGTCCAGGCGTGCTTTCGCCATCGACGGGCGCCCGAATGTGCCCGCCGCGATCGGGTGGCGGCGGATCCCCTTTCGGCAAAGTCGTCATCGGCATCACCATGTCCGTGAATGTCCCTCGAATCCTTTTACCCTGACCTGCACTCGTAAACGTGTTCTACACCAGTCTGCCAGGCCCACACCCGGGATGGGATCACGCTTGCTTCTCCTGCCATCCCAGGATAGATAACCTTGTCGATCCATCGAGATATTCGCCCCTCCCTGTCATTTGGATGGCGGATCCTTTTGGCGGGTCGCCGTCACACCATGTACGATGGCCAATCCGACCAGGCAGATAACGCCCACCACGATCCACTTCGGCGGCAAGTGGAGTAAGCGCGCGCCCATGGCCAGGCCGACGATCAGTATGATGTACCCGACGATGTAAATGCCGAATGACATTGGTACCCCTCCTTGAATAGGCGCTTACCGTCGCCGCTCTCGCCGGCTCATGACGCTGTGGGCCGGATCAGCTCCTGAATCTGTTCGACAGCCTGCGCCAGGCTCGTGAGTAATCGATCTGGTTGGGTTCGTTCGAAACGCGCCTTGGTCTTCTCCGAATCTCCGCTGAAGCCCCAAACTCCGATTACAAGCTTGAGTTTAGGAAAGCGCTCCCGAATCAGTTTGCACATCGTCCGCGCGGGCGGAAAGGCATAAGGCGGTAATGCGGAGATGCAGATGACGTCGACTTGTCTTCTCTCAATCAACGCCAGCAACTCAGCGGGGGAAGCGTGGGCGATCGGAAGAGACAGAGCCGCGTGACCCGCCTGCTCCAGGAGCTGCGCCAACATTGCGGCCGTGACCTCATCGGCCCGATCATTTGCGGGAAGGCAGAGTATCCTGGCACTGAGACGCTCCTCTGGGCCTGAATCCGCCGCGGCATTTTCGGCTTGGGATAAATCGTGCGCCAGTTGATACTCCGAAAATTCCGTAATCATTTCATTGATGCTGAGAAAGAGAAACTCCTCCCTGCTTGTGTCACTCGCCCCCTTGTGGCGATCCTGCTCGGCCAGGCTCAAAGCAGGTATGAGCACCTTATCGTATAACTCCACCAGGGATTTTTCTTTCAAGAACTGGTCCACAATCGCGTGCGCCTCCGGTTGGTTCATCGCCAGCAGGTGCTGGTAGATCTGAGCCTCTTCCCCCATAACTATTTCATCTCCCAGCAGGACATGAAGAAAAGAGAGTTGAGGAACGTAGCGGCCCAGCACAACGACGCAAACCGTGAGAGGCGTTGAGAGGATGAGACCGGCGGGCCCCCACGCACAGTCCAAAAGACAGCCGCCACCAGTAGCGCCAACGAAGATATTCCCGTGTGCGCCCCGTAAAGCCACGGTTCGACGAAGTTGGCGATGATCAGTTCGAGGCCGGCAAACAGCAGGAACACCAGCAGCGGCGGCAGCCAGCTGTCAAAAGCTGCCAACGAGAGTGCGATCGGCAGCGAGGCGGCAACCATCGTGCCGACATACGGGACGATGCGCAGGAGCCCGGCGAGGACTCCCCATAGCGCCGGGTTGGGGACACCAATGCAGTACAGACCGAATCCGAACAGAGTTCCAAAGCCTGCATTGACCAGGACCTGCATCAACAGGTATCGGCTGACACGTTGCGCCGCGTCGTCGAGCGTTTGCGTCATGATGTTGATCTGACCGAGTCCAACCGGCCCGAGAAGACGATGTCTCAAGTCGAATCTCTTGGTCAGCATGAAGATCGTGAAGATGAGGACAAGTCCTGTCATTGCCAGAGGCCGAAGAACGGGCTGGGCCAGATTTCGAAGGTAGTCCAATCCATTTGACGGCTGTTGCACAATCTGTACGGGCAGAGGAGGTGCGGGAGTACTCGGCACAGTGCGCGGCTTCCGATTCTGCCCCGGAGAGGGTGCCACCGGGCTGGAAAGTTCGCGCGCAATATCCATTAAGCTGTTGGCTGCAAGGCCCAATGGTCCCTTAGTGGGAATGCGAAGCGCTTCCATCTTGACGTGAATGTTCTGGCGGTACCCGGGAAGCTTCTCGGCGACGTCAACGAGCTGAGTCGCTATAATCCAGGCAACGCAGCCGCCCGCCGTCAGCGCTACCAGGACGGTCACGACGACGGACGGTATGCGGCCAATGCGTGATCTTTGCAGGAGCGCGACCACAGGGGTCAAAACGAACGTCAGAATGAGAGCAAATGCCGGGGGGATCAGAATTTCGCGGGCAAAGTACAGCGCCGCGATCGTACCAAACAGCATGACTATCGCCCATTTATTTGAGCTTGGGAGGTAGCGATGCGATGCGCTGATGGCCACCGGCACTGAAGCACTGCGCAAATCAATCGCGCTTGTCGCAGGCCCCCTCTCGGAGCGCCTGCGGAAGAACGGTCGGTTGCGGAAGAGAGTCATGTTAGAAATCCTTGCGGCGTTTACGCCTTGGGAGGATCCTGAACTCTTCGATTCGGCCCAAGCCGATGCCGGAGAGCCCGCCCAGAGGGGATACCCCACGCCAGTGACCAAAAACGAGAGCTCACCAAGCCAGTTCCGCCGCAAGGAGACTGACCCGGCAGATTCCGGCACCTGAACAGCAACTGTTGTGCGGGAGCGTCACCGCAATCGATGACTCCCTTGACTGCGGGCCGAGGCAATCCAAAATCTCTCGAATCGCTTCCGGAAGATGAATTGCGGCAGAGGCCTACACGGCAGTACGTCGCACAAGGCGAGCAACCAGAAACCCAGAGTCGCACTTCCCGCGTGGCCGCGCTAACCCGCATTTCTCACCGGCTCTCTACTGCGGCGGCGCATCCGGGCATGTCTACTGCATTGCGCTCGGTCGGGCTCCCCGACGTACTGTCGAGTGCGCCTGCGGAGCCCTCGGTCGCACGCCTTGAATCCATGCCCGTCTGCGCCGCCTCGCTACGAAATCTGGTGAGAAACGCGGGCTAGTCATCCAGCACAAAGGTGATGGCCAGGTTCACCTGATACTCGACAATCTTCTCGCCATCGAGGCGCACGTGCTCTTCCTTGACCCACGCGCTGCGAACATTGCGAAGCGTCTTGATCGCCCGGGCCAGACCCTACGCGATGGCGTCCTCAAAGCTCACAGTGGAAGTGGCGCTGACTTCCTCGACCTTTGCAACTGTCATGCACGTCCTCCTGTAATCTGCCTTTCTGCTGAATCCCGGCGGGAACGGGCTCCCCGACCCCACCAACCGTCGCCTGCGACCCGAATTGTGCGGAGTGCTGCGATGCAGTCCCGACCCACCATCGCACATTATAAAGCCACTGCAAAAAGGGTGTCTGTACAATATTGCACAAAGGTATGTTCGATACTGCTCACAACGCGAGATTGCGCAGTGTTTCGGTTGCTTTGCGTCTTTCGGCAAGATATCGAGACCCACGAATGGGTCACGGATCGAAGCCCTGTGTCGCCATAACTCCGTGAGGCTGTAAATTCAAGCAGTCAACGCGGGCGCCGGGATGAACCCCTGTGCTATAGATCCGGGCCCGCGATTGCATTTCTCATCGGCTTGCTCAGCTGTCTCAGCCCCTTCTTCCGTTCCCGCTACGACCTCGGCGTCGAGATCCTTGCCCTACGTCAGCCGCTGGGCCTACTCAAGCGAAAACAGCCTCGTCCTCGGCTGCGAATCCAGGATCGAGCATTATGGATTCTGCTACGCCGTCTTTGAGAAGGCGTTTGACCAGTCTCTCCGCGGCCGGAGCCTCATGGTAAGCCAGTTCTTCCGAGGCGGGAGCCTTGGAAGCATCCAGGAGGTAGCGGACCGCAGCCGCTCGGTTGCCGTTCCACATCTTCACTGATCGGCGCATAAAACATGAGCAACTCTTCCAGACTCACCAGATCTTCCGGGTTTTTCTTGACGGCTGCCTCGAAATCGGCGACCTGCTGGGAATACATCGCGCGGGTGGCCTGATAAAACCCGCTTCGAGCCTTCTCCTGGGCTGCCTGCTCCGCGAGTTTCGGATCCTCCCGCAATGGGGCGGGCGGCTTCGGTTGCTGGCGGCAGGCGAGGACAATGAAGATCGTGGCCGCGCAGCCGACGGCCACAATGGCCTTGCGGGTTCTCGAGATCTCGCGGAACAGGTCGCCGCGCAGGATGTGGTCGATTCTGCGGCCGAGCAGGCCGTCACCATGGACGCCGACACCCTGCTGGGAGAATCGGCCGCCGCGCCGGCGCACGGCTTCCGCCATGTCGAGCTGGACTTCGGCGTATCGGCGGGTCGCGTCGATCGCACGCACGGCGGCATCATCGCAGGCGAGTTCGGCGGTGGCGGCCAGCTTCCGCTCCAGCCACTAGGCGAGCGGATGAACCAGAAGATGCAGCGGTTCAGGTGCGCGAGCATGCCGATGAGCGGGTCGCGCCGGCGCACGTGGGCCAATTCGTGCGCAAGAACAGCATTGAGCTTTTCGGCAGGCCACTGCCGCCATGCCACGGGCGGGATGACCTGTGGGAAGAAAATCCCGACGGTCAATGAGGCGGCAACCAACCCGGATTCATGCACTGGAGTCGCACTCGGCCGCAATGCCGGACTGATCGCGGCATCCAGAGTGATTCCTGCTTTTGTGCGCGCGATCCGCGCCACGGACCGCCAGCCCGGCAGCAGGCGGGAGACCAGCGCGAGGACACCTATGCCATACACCGCCAGTGCGACACCGGGCCACATCGGACCTTGTGCCGGAGAAGCGGCTGCGGCCGGTGCCTCCGGGACCATCGGCGCCAGTGCCGGGGCAATAACCTCGCGGCGCTCGATGGCGCCGGCCTGCGGCGTGGTTGCCGGAATTTCAGGCGGCGCCACAACCCCGCTCGCCGCCGCTGGAACGGGAATTGAGATGGACGGAACGCAGGACGGCAGGACCGGCATGAGCAGCATCGCGCACAAAACCGCGCTCCAGGCCGCATGGCGCACGCCGCTGGAGCGGACCCGGTCGGTAATAAGGATGAGCGCGACGATGACGGCGACGATAGCGATCCAGAAGGATGAATCCGGACCAAGGCGATAGAGAGTCCCGTTCCATTCAGGCGACATCGGTTTCTACATAGGTCTAATCGATGCGCTCAATGGATAGGAGGAATTGGCTGCCCCCGAATTCCTTTCCTCCGTGGAGCACGCCGCTCCAACCCCTCTTGCCAGCTTCTGATAAAGACGAGTTATGTAAACCTCGGAGCTTTCGCCCTCTCCAAGCAGCATTATAAGGCCGAATTTGGTTTCGAGATTTTTCGGCGCAGCTATACCTGATTGCAGCGCGCAGAGCAGGGTGTAAAACACTCCGTTCGAGCACGACCTGTACATTGTGGACAACGCTTCCACCGTCGGCACGCCGGAGTGGCTGAGAGCACAGTCGATGCCGAACCTGCACTCTGCATTGGGCGCGGAAGACCCGGGCGGGCCGCGGGGCGATTCCGGTTTCGCAGACAGTCTCTCCAATCAGCCGTATTTTATCCTTCGCCGCGCGTGACATTGGATGCGAGGCGCAGCCCCCGGCTTGCGGCGTTTCGTGATCCCAATGGCCGCAGGGCCAAAAAGCCGTGTCTTGCCATGCGCTTATTTGATTTCGGCCAGCCAAAGATCGCGCTTGCCGGGCTTGAACTGAACGTAGACAATCTCGCCCCGGGGCGAAACATCATAATAATGACCAATGGGCCGCATCGGCCTCAATTCTGCAAGCGTGCGCTCGTTGTCTCCGGTGACCGAGATGCTCCTGAGCTCCGCGCGGTCCGAGTAGCCGGCCGTCCTCAGGAAGTAGACCGATCGATTGTCGAAACTCCACACCGCAAGGTATCCGCGCGCAAGCTTCCGGCATTCCTTCCCATTCGCCGGGCAAATGGAGACGTCTCCTTGGGGCGGCGGCGTTATTCCAAGATCAGTGCCCAGAACATATGTCGCATCGGCAGACCAACGCGGGTCGTCCAGGGCTCTTGCCAGAGCGCGTTCTTTGCCGCTTTTGATATTCCGGATCAGGGTTCTGAAAGGAGCCCCAGCTTTCGTCTCCGTGTATACGATCCACTCACCGCTCGCGTCGACGCGCGCACCGTAATTGGTTTCCCAGGACCAGCCATCGACGATTACCTCGCTCACGCCTCCTGTTATCGGAATTCTACGAAAGGAGAGATCCGGAAGACTCCGGTAATGGTAGAGCGAGGCTCCGTCGCCGGACCAATGTGGAAAGTAATTTCGTTCCTTATTGTCGCGGGTAACCTGGTTCAAATTGGCTCCATCGGCGTCGATCGTGCTGATCTGGTTGAAGCCTCGATCACCTTCAGCGGCAAAAAATGCAACCTTGTCTCCTCGCGGCGAAAACATTGGATGCACCACCGCCAACCTACGTTCCAGGAGTTCACGAGTGCGGCCACTGGCGGGATCAAGAATGGTCAATACGTATTGGTTCCGGGTATTGCTGAATGCTAGCTTCCGGCCATCGGCGGAGATTTCGGGATCGCTGTTCTCTCCGGTGGCTCCAAACAGGTGCTCAGGATTGCCTCCGGATGGCGAGATTCTCCACAGGTCCGCAATACCGCTGCGCTGTGACATAAATATTATCGAGCGGCCGTCGGGAGTCCAAACAGGATATCCCCCCTCGAACACGTCAAGAGTCAGCCTTTTGGGCACTCCTCGCTGAACGGGAATGACCCAGAGATCCCCTTCGACGCCTGATTGGGGATGGAAAAAGATGATTTGGGTGCCGTCAGGCGAGAAAGCAGGCATGCGGTCTGCCAGGAGATATGCAGCATGTGGAATGCCTTCTACGCGGGACTGGTTTCTCCCGTCACTCCCGGCAGTCCATACCTCGTCCCGGCGTTCAAAAACGATCCGTGTGCCATCACGGGACCAATTGGGATTGCGTCCGCCCTCGATAACCAAGTGAGGAACACCACCAAGGGGCGGCACCGACCAAATGGCCTGATTGCCAAAAGAGGAACTGCTTGCCGGTGGCTGTTCCCCCAGGGAGAAGAGGATTTGATCGTTTCTGGGAGACCACCGCGGCCGCCGTGCGGGCAGGTCGCCGAAAGTCAATTGCCTGGCTGTCCCCTGGCCGCCATGCTTGACAAAAATCTGATCCGTCCCATTCACCTCATTGACAAAGGCAATTATGCTCCCATCCGGTGCGAAGCTCGGCATCCTGGGCGTCCCGGCAACCTGAGCAATCATAACGGGTTGTCCCCAGGCGTTCCCCGAACGCGAGATTCGCACCCATACGAGGTACGCCAATCCGCATGCCAGGAGCAAAAAGAGCGCCAGGTATGCCCAAATCCGACCCATCATCGGAAGCCGGACGTCAGCCAGCGGGATTTCAGGAACCTGCCCTTCGGCAGTCAGGTTCTTCGCTCCAGGAGTTTCAGTCGAATGCTTCTCTTCAAAATCCGCAAGAGGGTACGGCTCAACCTGGCCACGGGTTTCCATGCGATGCACCGAACAAACCCGGGCGATGAAGCGATACCCCTCCCGCGGGATAGTCTGAATAAAACGCGGATTATCTTTGTCATCCCCGAGCGTTTTACGAATCTCTCCGACTGCCTGAACTAATACATCCTCAGTGACAAAGAGATCCTTCCAGACGATGTCGAGCAATTCTCTTTTCGAAACCGTAGTCCCGCTTTTTCCCACCAGGCACTCCAATACCTGGAGCGGCTTGGCCGTGAGTCGGATCCGCCCAGAGGCCTGATACAGCGCATGTTTCTCGATGTCGAGGGTGAAGGTTTCAAAGGTGAGCAGAGGGGAAGGAATGCCTGAGAACAGGTTTTCCGGATCATTTGGATTGCGTTTCCGGGTCATGAATCCCCGCGTCTCACCATGCCATCCAGAAATTTCGGCGTTTTTCGGCCTTTCTCGGCGCGGCTTTCGGGACATTTCGGCCCGAAGTAAGCTATCTGTTTCCGCGCAGCATGAGACCGGCTTACCAGTCAATCCCTTCCGAAGGGTTCACCCTGGAGGGGCGCTGGATTAAGCCGATATTATCAAAACCACAATAAAATCAGTAGGAGGATCCTATGAAACATCGCATTCAAGTCGGTGTTCTGGTTTCGCTTATTCTCTTCGGCCTGGCGGCAGTCGCGCTTTATGCGAACGTCCTGCTTCGGTTTTCCCCCGATCCCGAGATTGGAGGCGGCCCGCCCTTTTATGCACGTATCGAAAGGCTGGAGAATGGCGTGGTTCTGGTGCACAACGATGGCGAGTGGGCTGCGATTACCTTCTATCGAGATCCGGCAATCGTTCCGGCAGATTTCAACCTGCTTGATTTCTTCGATCCTGGGCTGGATATTATGAGTGACGCTGCCAGGGAATCATTGACCGTTGAGGGCTTCGAGATATGGCGCATCGCTCCGTGGGAGCCAGGGGCGGATTCCGCGCCCATTCAGGAACACAGTTTTGGTCTTGGAGCCGTCCCCATTTGGTTCGTAAAAATGGGTGAGCTTGAGGATGCTTACTCGGATGGGGCACTGTACATGACTGAAATGGAAAGCCTGCCCTCGCTCAATAAAGGATCCGCAGTCTATTTCAAGGAAACGCTGCACCCGTCTCAAGCGGCCCAGCAGACTAAAACTCAGGTCGTAGCCAAAGGCACTCTGGATCAGGGCGGTTCGTTCCTATTCCAGGTGGAGGAAACCCACGATGAGCTCAAGCATGTAGTGATCCAGTTTAAATGAAACCCAATAGTCGGCGTCAGGTCTGGGAAATTGGATTTTGGCGATGCGAGTCCATCCGTCGCATCTCCTCCTGGTATCAAACGGGAATTTGAATTTTTGCCTCCTCGGCGGAATTTGTGGGTGAAATCCGAAAGAAAACAGCCGTAACCAAAAGAGGAAGCGGTCGTTATGGCACCGAGAACAGACCATTTTTCTGATATCCGGTTTGTCAGAACCTCGGGATTGGGACGAAAGCGTTAAATCCAGAGGGCCGGAGGCTTCCCATGTCGGCA
>JAFNAG010000444.1 GCA_017860135.1 Acidobacteriota bacterium | reverse complement strand
GAGCGTCGCCTCCGGCACCCCGTGGGCGTGCGCGGCCTCGAGGAGGATCTGGCGATTCACGTAGTCGAAGCTCAGCGCCTTGGCCACGGCGGCACCGATCTCGTAGCCCCCGCTCCCCATCTCCCGGGAAATCGCCACGATGGTCATGATCCTCCCCCCTTCTCTCTTCGGCTGTCTGTTGCGCGATCCTGGACTCATTTCGTAACACGCGCGTCCAGCGCCGTCAACGTTCAAGGTGAACGACTCTGTGGTGATCGCCACACGTAATTGAAATAGGATGCGTTTCACCTCCTTACGTCGCCTGGATATACCCCTATGATACTCGAGTTTTGTCACGAGTCGGCAAGTTCGGAACCAGCGTTACCCAAGGAGAGGGGGACCATGCGACAGACCGTCTGATGTGGGGGGTTATCATTGGAATGCTAATGTTATTGTCTGGTGGGTTCGCTGAGGCCGAATCACTCCGCGTGGCCGGCACCTTCGTTATCCGCGCCGGTAGCCCATGGCTCGCGGGGCCGAACGCTCGGCGTGTCGGGCGTGTCAGGCGGCCCGGGGCGTACTGTGTGGTCCAAGGAGCCGTGCGAATGTCGCCTCGCTCCGGACCAAGTCGATGGCGCCCGCCCCCATGGACCGATTGTTCCTGGAGCTCTCCTCTCCGTCCACGACGGGGACGTCGCCGAAGAGCTGCTCCGGTCAGATTCCCTCGCGGCTTGGGCGCTGTTGGATCAGGTTCCACGGAATCCCCGACGACAGACGCCAAGCTCGCATGGCGCCGTGGAGTGGCGTCGTCTGGTGTCGCCAATCGGCTGTGGAGAAGTCCATGAGCGACGACGGAAAGCCCAAGAGTTGGTGGTACACGCTGCCCGGGATCATCACCACCGTGACCGCGACCGTCACGGCCCTGACCGGACTGGTGGCGGCGATTAACCAGACCGGCTGGTTTGGGGCATTGACCACCCCGGCTGCCAACAAGGCCTCTGCCGCCATTCCGTCGGCGCCGCCCGGTCCTGTCTCGCCGGTACCGCCCGCGCAAACCCCACCCCTGACCACTTCCCCATCACCTCCGCCTCGGTCGACCTATGTCGTCGCGCTCCCCGCGATGCGCGACCTCAGGCTCGGTGAGGCCACCTTTACATTACTCAAAGCCGAGGTGTCGCCGCGGACGACTGAGAAGGATACGCTGGAGGTGCGGCTCCGCATGATGAATCACAACCGGTACGACGCAAATTTCTGGGATAGCTCGTTCCGGTTGATCGTGGACGGCGTGCCGATGGCGCCCGTGAGCGGTCTCAACGAAATAGTGCCGGGGCAATCGGCCAAGGAAGGCGACGTGACCTTTGTGATCCCGCATGGAACCACGGGCGCGACGCTCAAGATCACCTATACGGACAACACCACCGAGATTCCTCTCAAACTGACATCGCCTCGCTGACTTGTGTAGGGCCTGTCTCGCCGGTCCCGACGCGCACGCGGCGAGCGTTCCCTCCAGGCGAATGGTCGAGCCGGGACACCGCAGACAATCCTAGGGTATGCATTTGGAAAACCCTCCCGGAGACGGCATAGGTGCGCGGTTGGCCCTGGCCGAGGTGGCGATGCTGGAAACTCCCCAGCCTTTCGCTCGCCGCTGCACATGCAGAAGCCGTTCAGTGACCTATTTTTCCAGCGTCTTGACTCAAACCAGAGTGCACCTCGGCACCTCCTCCGACTCTTGATTCTTCCCCCGCCTGTTCTCCTGTCGTTTCCTGTCCGCCTGTCTCTTCGTCCATAGGCGACGATTCCTCCTGATTCTTGCGGTGGCAATTACGCATCCGAAAGTCCTCAGCCGTGCCGCATGTGGCGCCGTTCTTGAAGCGGCCTGCGACCCTATACGCAAGACGTCAACGAGCATTGGCCATGATTCGGCGAGCGCCGCGCTTTAGTTTACCCTTGACTCTCACACTCGGGGTCGTAGCATTCCGCTTGCTGGCAACTCGCCCAGCAATCCGCCCGGCAATCAGAAGGAACACAGGCTCAGAGGGGCCGGCGTCATGCGCGGTGTCGAGGCTTGCATCTCGGGGTCACGCACGCTCAGCCACAAGACCGGCGTTTTTCTGGGTCGGGCGTTACCGGCCTATTTCCCGAAGAAGTTGCCCATCGCCTATAAACTGGCACTGACGTTCACGCTTATTATCAGCTCAGGCATGGTGGTACTAGGATGGGTCGTTGCCAGGGACCAAACTGTTCTGCTCGAGCAGCAAATGGTCGAGTCCAGTCGCACCGTCGTTCAACAGCTTGCCCAGATCGCCAAGGAACCGGTGTTGGCCGATGACACCCTGACGCTTGAGGTGATAGTCAAACATTTGAACGACCAGCGTGGTTTATTGGCCGCAGCGATTTATTCCGACGAGATCAAACCCATTGTGCAGGCTGGAATCGTTCCTGATACCACGCTGGTCGCCGAGCATTCTACGAAAAGCAGCATGTTCCTTTATACCAAAGCTGCGAACGACGGCGGTGAACGTGTAACTGTGATGGCTGCCGTGAGCCCCATGACAGTTGACGGCTTAACGGTTGGTTATGCGCTGATTGGCTTTGATCGCTCGATCGTTGAATCAGCCAAACACCAGACTATTCGAACGGTGAGTCTGGCGACCCTGTTGTTTGTTCTCATTGGTTCGCTGATCTCGATTGCCCTCGGCAAACGCCTGGCTCGGCCGATACATGAAATCATCAAGATAAGCAGTGCCGTGTCGGCCGGAAATTACGACGTCCGCTTTACCAAGCCACGCAATGATGAATTGGGTGAGTTGATGAAAGCCATGAATGACATGACCGAGGGCTTGGCGCAGAAAGAACGTGTGGAGCAGACTTTCTCCCGCTATGTCGCTCCCCAGGTTGCCAGAGAAGTGTTAAGAGATACCGCTCAGGCCGGTGCGGTCGGCCGTAACGTCAATGCCAGCGTCTTGTTTGCCGACATTTTCGGTTTCACTGCCTTGTCGGAAAGCATGTCGGCAGATGAAATCAATACCCTACTGAATGAATACTTTGGCTACATCGCCCACATCGTTGATGCTTGCCATGGTCACATCGACAAGTACATCGGCGATTGTGTCATGCGGGGCCAGGTGGTCTTAATGTTTCATATCGGTATCAACAGCGGCGCTATGTTGGCCGGCAACATCGGTGCGGCCGATCGAATGGATTACACCGTTATGGGCAAGGAAGTCAATGTCGCTGCGCGCCTGTCGTCTTCCGCGAAGCCCGGACAGATTTTGCTGAGCGATGCGACGTACGATGCCATCAGGAAAACGGGACCGATTCACTGCAAACAGCACGGCAGAATTACCTTGCGCGGGGCGACACAGCCGTTGATGACGTATTCCGCATTATTGGACATGGGCAAACACGAGGACTTTATCAGAACCAGGCTCGAGCCACTCTTGAATTATCAGGAAACCGTCGCATGAAACAACTCGTGTGGTTGCTTGGCATCATCGTTCTCAGTCAAATATCCGGCTGCGCCAGCCTGCTCACGTCGACCGGCAATGCCGACGACCAGATCGATCGCTGGCTCAGCCAACAGGAGTATGGCAAGGCCCTGGCTCTCGTAGCCGAGTTGAGAGAATCACCCTCCCTCGCGACTCGAAATCTTCAGGAAACGCAAGAGAGGATCGACGTCCAAATAGCGAGCTATGAACAACGCGTCGTTGCGGAGGCCGAGAGCGCCGCCGGCAGCGGGGACTGGGGGACAGCGTTCGATTTGTATCACGACGCGCTATCGCGTTTGCCGGAGAGCACACGGCTACAACAAGGAGAACAACAACTCCTCCGGCGCCACGCCGAATATGTCGAAATGTTAGAGATGGATCGCTTAATCGCCAAAGGCGAATGGATGCTCAAAGAATTGGAAATCAGCAGACTGGCGGAGGCAAAGAAGCCGCACAGCTGGATCGGACAATATTCGTTAGACAGAAAGATTGGAAGCGCAAATGAGCTCGCTCTTGACCTGGCAGAACGTGGAAAACGCGCCCTCGAGCATAGAGACCTGACCTTGGCACAACGGGTACTTCCTTTAGCGTCGAATCTGTCGAACGCGATCGAAATTGCGGCGCTGAATGCAAGATTCCAGGAAATGCGCAAGGAAGAAGAATTGCGAATCCTCAACGAACAAAAACGAATTGCTGAGGCGCAGTTAGCCGAAGAAAAAGTCCGCGGGGAACGGCAAGAGAAAAAACAGCGCTCCGCGATCGATATCGATACCAATGGTCAGGAGCAGAAAATCAATACGAATGGTCCTGAGCGGAAAAAAGCCGCTCTGCTGATGGCCGATTTCAAGAAGGCTTGCCATGAGAAAGATTTCGCGCGAGCCCAGCGCTTGATGTCAAGACTGGAGAAGCAGGGCGTCGATGATCCGGAGTTTGAACATCTCAGCAAAGAACTCGCTACTGATGTCGCCAGGCATGTAAAACACTTGATCAAGATCGGTGTCATCCATTACAGTCAGCAGCAATACAACGAGGCCCTGAATGTCTGGAAGCAGGCGCAGATTCTGGATCCCAAGAACGAGCAGCTGACCGCCCGCATCAAGCGGGTGACGCGAGTCATAAACAATCTGCAGAATCTGCGAACAAAGAGCGGCGTTACGGAATAGTCGCAAGGCGCCCGACCACGTATAGGCATCCATCTGCGGCAGTCGTTCCTTCCCGTGTCCCATCCATCTTTCTCGGCGCTGGAGTCTCTCCGGAAACAATCAGCATGAGAACGAATACGGGTGCGGGCCCGACGTGTTACGCGCGCTGACCCATTTGACAACCCCGATTCCGTTCGCTAGCCTCCTTTCCTGCACAGACGAGTTGCAGCGGATAACCTCCCAGCGGACGCTCAATGAAAGGAGGCAGCAGATGACGCAGGCGGCGACGGCGAGAAAGGCCCGGCTCGGCACGTTACTCCTGGCCCTGGTCGGGTGCATAGTGGTTGCGGTGCCGATGATCTACAGTCTGGCCGAGCCGGTCCCGATGACACTCATCGGGTGCGGCGTGAGCACGATTGCTCTGGCGCTCTTCTTGTTCTTCTCCCTGTGAGGCACCCGCGCGAGGTAGAGCTGGTCGCTCCCAGCCTGCCGTCTGGGATGGTGGCATAGCGCACGCCTTGCCTCGATGACGTCTCATCGGTGGTCGCCACGCTCACGGCGTTGTGCCCCGGTCGCAGGGAAGTCGCGGAGGCGGGGATCGGCGGAGTGTACCCATGTGCCTGTCGCAGGAAGCGCACGAGACCGGCGCGGTGATGGCCAAAATCACAGGCGCCAGAAGCGGGCATGCAATGCCCCTGATCCGTTCCTAGCTGGCGGGATGAACTTCAGGCATACGCAAGAACGGCGGCCTTGGAGGCCGCCGTTCTTGTTCGCGGACTTTTTCGGGCCACGTTTACGTCTGGGGCCGAGGTTGTTCTGAGGACGGTTTGTCAGTGTTCGCGTGGTCGACTCCACAGTTGGCCAGGGCACTGCCCGCCACGCCCACGAGCAATCCAAGCGCAAGCACTAGGGTGAACAATTTTCGCATCTCTATCCCCCCCTTTCCCGTTACCGTTCCAAACGTTGAGTGTGATGTTGTATACAGGAGTGTTATTATCCTGTCAAATGAATTTGTCGTTCCCCATTATTGTGAGCACACAAGGCCGCGGCGTTCACAGGTGTGCGTGAGTTCCCCGCAAACGATAGCGGTCGATGTCAGTCCTCACATCCGGAGGGAGCCATGGGGATCAACGCGGCCTTCGATTTTACGGGGCGCACGGTTCTGGTAGTCGGCGCGAGCCGCGGCGGGATCGGGTCCGCGATTGCCGCCGGATTCACTGAATGCGGCGCACTCGTGCGCATCACCGGCGCCGAGCCGGAGCCGGTGGCACAGGATCAGGGGCGGTATCCGTACACCCAACTCGACGTCGCAGATGCAGGCGCCGTCCAGCGCTTGGCCGACAGCGTCCCCACGCTGGACGTGCTCGTAAACTGTGCGGGGATCGCGCGGCGGGACGAGGAGTACGATCCCGTCGTGTTCGCCCGCGTGCTGGACGTGAACCTGTGCGGCGTGCTGCACCTCGCCAATGCCTTCCAGAAGCACCTCATGGCGAGTCACGGGTCGATGCTCAACATCGCCTCCATGTACTCGATCTTTGGTAGTCCGCGGGTGCCGGCGTATGGAGCGAGCAAGGCAGGGGTAGCGCAACTGACGAGGTCCTTGGCCCTGGCGTGGGCGGGACAGGGCGTGCGAGTCAACGCCATTGCCCCCGGCTTCATCGTCACGGAGCAATCAGCGCGCGGCCGCGCCGACCCCACCCATTACCAACGGGTTCTCGACCGCACGCCGGCGGGCCGCTGGGGCATGCCGGCCGACATCGTCGGGCCGGCCCTCTTCCTCGCATCCTCGGCGGCGGGGTTCGTTACCGGTGCTGTGTTGCCCGTGGATGGCGGTTACACCGCCGTCTAGCGACCCTCCGGACATCCTCATGCCATCGGGTCTGCGGGCGTCTCCGGCACGCACGAGCCCGAGTCGCCGCCGACCGCGTGCGGGCCCGTCTCCTCCCGGCTCTCGCTGGTCAACCCCGAGCAGTGTCACGGCCGCACGCCGATCCGGTGATCGCTTGGACGAAGGGCAGGCTCTGTGCTCTTGGCGGAGCCCAGAGAAGATGGCGGGTTACCGGAGCATGTGACGCTCTTCGTGGACCGTGTCGGTGATCTCGGTTGGGGAGAGCGGCCGACCGGCGAGGAGCGCCTCGACGAGCCGGCGGGTTTTGGACCGGAAAAACTCCCTGTCGGCTTCCGTCCAAAACCATGGCTCCGTCTGATTCGGGAAGCCGTGTCGGACCAGCACGGCCAGGCGCCGGAAATCCTCGGGAACCCTTATCCGGAAAAACTTCACTCGGGCGGTCTGGGCATACTCCAGATCCCGATTGGCGTCGCCGACGAAGAGGACGTCCCGGTAGCCTCGGGCCTTGATTCGACCTAGGAGTTCCGCCTTGTCGGCGCCCCCCTGGCGGTCGGCTCCCCAGATTCCTTGGAATAGTCGCCGGTCGTACCCGTGTCGAGCGAGATCGCCTTCGAGGACATCCTGCGGCACGCCCGAGGCGATGTAGAGGTCAAAGTCGGCCGCCAACCTGGGAAGGGTTTCCAGGGCCGGCGGATATGCCTTCCAGTACTTGCACGCCGCCGCGTCGTTGAGCGCGCTATACGTCGCATCGTACGTTCGCCGCACACT
>JAFNAG010000142.1 GCA_017860135.1 Acidobacteriota bacterium | reverse complement strand
CACCATAGAGGCGGCGCATCAGTTCGGCGAAGTCCGGAAAACGCAAGGCCTGCGTCCCGTCGCTGAGGGCCTCTTCCGGTTCAGGGTGAATCTCCACGATCAGGCCGTGCGGCCCCACGGCGTGCGCCGCGACCGCAAGGGGAATCACCCATTCACGACGCCCCGCCGCGTGTGACGGGTCAACCAGAATCGGCAAATGCGTCAGTCGCCTGAGGATGGGGATGGACCCGAGGTCCAGCGTGTTGCGAGTAGCGGTTTCGAATGTGCGGATGCCCCGCTCGCAGAGCATCACCTGATGATTGCCCCGATCCAGGATATACTCGGCGGCATTCAGGAATTCATCCAGAGTCGACATCATGCCTCGCTTGAGCAGCACCGGGCGGTTGATACGACCGACCTCATTCAGAAGGCTGAAGTTTTGCATGTTGCGGGCGCCTATCTGCAAAATGTCCGCGTAGCGGGCTACCACCTCTACATCCGCCGGGGACAGCACCTCGGTAATCACCGGCAAGTCATACTCCCTGCCTGCCTCCGCGAGAAGCTCCAGTCCTTCGAAACCCAGACCTTGAAAGCTATACGGCGACGTCCGTGGTTTAAAACAACCACCTCTCAGGATCTTTCCCCCGCATTCGCTGACATGGCGGGCGCAACGCAGGATCTGCTCACGCGATTCCACGGCGCAGGGTCCGGCAATGACAACAAAATCGTCTCCCCCGATCTTGACGCCGTTCACATGGATAATCGTGTCCTCCGGCTTGCTCGTACGGCTGACCAGTTTGTAGCTGACCGTGATCGAGGGCTCCGCAGCGCTTTCTGATGGCGCGGCGGTTTGTGGTGCTCCGCCGACCATCGATTGAATCCTGGGCGATGTCCTGGATCGATGCTGGCTCGGGTAACAGCCCAGGACCTTGAGGGAGGTTGTGGCCGAGCGCAACTTTCGAAGCGCCTCCGAAATCCTCGGGTCCGCCGTATTGCCCTCGAAATCGATGTAGAAGAGATATTGGAATGGCATGCCGGGGATCGGCCGGCTCTCGAGTTTCGACAGATTGATTTTATGTTCGTGCAACAGGCTGAGAGCCTTTAATAAGGCGCCCTCCTCGTGCGGCACAGCCATCACCAGCGATGTCTTACACGGTATCCGGATATCCGCCGGCGATGTCTTTCTCGCTACCACCAGAAATCGTGTGTAGTTGTTCTGCTGGTCCTCGACGTTGCGATACAAAACAGCCAGCCCATAGCGTCGCCCCGCATCCTCGCTGCCGATGGCGGCAAGCGTGAGATCGTTATCCTCCTTTACCTTCTGAGCCGCCATGGCGGTATCGATATGAGGTACGGCCTCACAGTTGGGCAGTTGGGAAAGGAATTTCATGCACTGCGCCAGCGCCTGAGGATGAGACAGAATGCGCCGGAGATTGGCCAGTGGCACCTCGTTCGCCGCCAGCAGGCAGTGCTCGATACGCAAGACCTCTTCTCCCACGATCGAGACCTGAGCACACGACAGCAGGTCGTACACCTCGTTGATGCTGCCGGCCGTGGTGTTTTCCACCGGCAGAATGCCGAATTCCGCCATGCCCTGCTCCACAGCATCCACAACCTGCTCGAATGTCGGATAACCCGCAAAGAGGACTTGGTCAAGGGAACGGTCAAAAAACTTCTGCCCGGCCAGGTGGCTGTATGCGCCTTCGATGCCCTGGAAAGCAACTCGCTTCAACTCCGGTTCATTCCGGGCAGCCGTCAAGTGCAACTGCTGGGAGCGAATCGCGTCGTCGATGATTTCGTGGAATACCCGGGTCACAAAATGCGCATCCAGGCCCAGGCTTCGGCCCCTTGCAATGAGATTCCCCAGCACCTCTTCTTCCCGCAGGGTATCCCGCAGCGGCACCCCCTTCCGGTCTTTGGCCTCGAGGACGCGGCTCGCCATATTCCGGCGCACAGCCAGCGCCTCCAGGATTTTCCCATCAACGGCATCAATGTCATTCCGGATTTCCTCAAGCTCATCCATAAGCTCCCCGACCCTCAGAAGCATGGAAATCGCAGGAATATTCCTCCTGAATTCATGCTTCTTCCCTGCAAATTAAAAAGGGCCCTCACCCGGCTAGCGGCGAGGGCCCCCATGACGCACCTCAGCGCTCCGCTATTCGCCGGGCAATCGGCCCCGGGCTTTAAAAAACCCAAATGCGAAAGTGGAGAACACGCCTGCTATCAGCATTCCACAGCAAAGTCTGCCACTCGGCAACTTCTTTGTAAACGCTTTTTAACCCGTTCCACCCATTCCAGAATAATGCCCGGTATCGGGAATCCACGTTCGGGTGTATGAAGATTCGATGGGGTTGCCATCCGCACTCACTGAGTTCATTGCGCGATCTTAAGCCTGTACACCGAGGGGAAGACCACCTGCATGCTTGTCTCAAACCCTTTCATAATTAGATAAACCATTCTGATATAAAACCAGTATATAATAATCGATATTTATAATATAAATATATTTGATATTTTATATTGTTATTATAAATTTGCCAAATGAAGTGCGCTACTGGATAATCCTGATCGAATCTCGGGCGGAATCACTCCATTGAGGATTTGAAACTGAGGGATGGCTGGCACCGGGCAAATTCTGACCCGGATAGTGAAACGGGCAGGGAAAAGTAACTGGTACTTGCACGAAGGGGCAGGAAAAACGTGAGATCCGATACCATCAAGGGAGGAATGGAAAGGGCTCCGCACCGGGCGCTGTTGAGAGCCACCGGTCTCACGGATGCGGAGCTGGAAAAACCGTTTGTTGCGATCGTCAACTCTTATGTGGACATTGTTCCCGGGCATGTGCACCTGCAGGAATTCGGCCGCCTGATAAAAGAGGCAGTGCGCGAGGCGGGAGGAGTTCCGTTTGAGTTCAACACCATCGGCGTTGACGACGGGATCGCCATGGGCCACATGGGAATGAAGTACTCCCTGCCCTCCCGGGAGTTGATTGCCGACTGCGTGGAGACCATGATCGAGGCGCACTGTTTCGACGCCATGGTCTGTATTCCCAACTGCGACAAGATTGTCCCCGGCATGCTGATGGCTGCTGTGCGGGTGAACATTCCGGCGATCTTTGTCTCCGGCGGCCCAATGGCGGCCGGGCGTACTCCGGACGGACGGGTCGTGGATCTGATTTCGGTCTTCGAAGCGGTGGGAGAGTGCAAGGCGGGTAAAATCGACGAGTCACGCCTGGGAATGCTCGAACGGTATGCCTGCCCGTCGTGCGGTTCTTGCGCCGGCATGTTCACTGCCAACAGCATGAATTGTCTGATGGAAGCGCTGGGAGTGGCGCTGCCGTACAACGGCTCCGCCCTGGCCCGCACAGCCGAGCGCGATGATCTCGCGCGCCGGGCTGCCGCGCACGTCCTGGAGCTGATCAGAAACGACATCAGGCCCCGGGACATCATTTCAGCGGAAGCCCTGGATGATGCATTCGCTCTCGACATGGCGATGGGCGGATCAACCAACACGGTTCTGCACGCGCTGGCGATCGCGGGGGAGGCCGGGATTGACTATCCGCTGGAGCGCATCAACAGAGTTGCCGACAGGGTTCCGCACATCTGCAAGGTCAGCCCGGCGGGAAAGTGGCACATGGAGGACGTGCATCGCGCCGGCGGGATGCCGGCCATCCTCAGGGAGATTCAGCGCGGGACCGGCGTGCTTCATCTGGAGCGCACCACCGTGTCGGGCAAAACCATGGGCGAGTCGATCTCGGATGCAGTCATAAAGGATGAGGAGGTAATCCGGCGTGTTGAGAAGGCACACTCTCCGCGGGGTGGGTTGGCAGTGTTGTTCGGCAACCTTGCGCCCAGCGGAGCGGTAATTAAAACCGGCGGCACGGAGCAGGATATTCAGCGGTTTGTAGGGCTGGCGCGGGTTTATGAATCGCAGGAGGCCGCCGTGGCCGGAATCACGGGTGGCGAGATCCAGCCGGGCGAGGTGGTGGTGATCCGTTACGAAGGACCTCGGGGCGGGCCGGGCATGCAAGAAATGCTCAGCCCGACCAGTCTCCTGATGGGTATGGGATTGTCCGCCAGCGTTGCGCTGATCACCGACGGTCGTTTCAGCGGCGGCACGCGCGGCGTCTGCGTCGGCCACATTTCTCCGGAAGCGGCTGCGGGCGGCCCCATCGCTGCCGTGCAATCCGGGGATTTCATCGAGATCGATCTGGAAAATCGCTCGCTGAATGTGCGCCTTCCGGAAGCGGAAATCGAGTCGCGTCTGGCTGCCCTCGAGCCTTTCCAGCAGCGAGTTGCAAGCCGGTGGCTGCGCCGTTATGCACAGTTTGTCACTTCCGCCGACGCCGGCGCCGTCCTGGAATGTTGATGGCGTCGGTGAAAAGAGAAACCCGATGAAACGAAGCGGAGCACAAATTGTTTGGGAATGCCTGATGCGGGAGGGGGTTGAGATTGTCTTCGGCTATCCCGGAGGTGCAAACCTGCCCATCTACGACGCGATGTTGGATTACCCGATCCGCCATGTGCTGGGCAGGCACGAGCAGAGCCTCGTCCACATGGCGGACGGGTATGCGCGCGTCGGGGGAAAAGTCGGGGTGGTCTTGGCGACATCAGGACCTGGCGCGACTAACCTTGTAACCGGAATCGCCAACGCCTATATGGACTCGGTGCCTCTGGTCTGCATCACCGGGCAGGTTCCAAGCATGCTGATCGGCTATGATGCCTTCCAGGAGACTGACGTAACCGGAATCACACTGCCGGTAACCAAACACAATTACCTGGTTACGAGAGCTGCGGACATCATGCCGGCGATCCGCGAAGCATTCTACATCGCTCGTTCCGGCCGTCCCGGCCCCGTGCTGGTGGACATTGCAAAGGACGCGCAGCAGACAGCCGTAGAAGACTGGGAGTATGATTCCAGTCCCATCCGTCTCCCCGGCTATCGTCCGGACTTGCGGCCCGCCCCGGAGATGATCCAGAGGGCGGCCGCGATGATCAACGCCGCGAGGCGTCCTCTGATACTCGCGGGACATGGCGTCCTGATCAGCGGGGCCATGACGGAGGTCCGCCGGTTCGCAGAGAGAGCACAAGTTCCGGTAGCAATGACTCTGCTCGGTTTCGGAGCCGTTCCCTGTTCCCATCCTCTAAACCTGGGAATGATGGGCATGCACGGTGAGGCCTGGGTGAACACAGCAATCCAGGAAGGCGACCTGCTGCTTGCATTCGGCCTGCGCTTCGATGACCGGGTGACAGGGCAATTGAAAACCTACGCTCTCAATGCGCGCAAGATCCACATAGATATCGACCCTTCCGAAATCAACAAGAACGTCAAGGTAGATGCGGGTCTGGTCGGTGACCTGAAGGACATTCTGCGCCAGATCATCCCCTTGACCGAGACCGTGGACAGGTCTGCGTGGCTGTCACACATCAGCAGTGCGCGCTCCGGCAGCATCGGGCGTGACATTCAGAATCTTCCTGATCTCGGCCGCCTGCACGCGGCGCATGTAATCCACGACCTGTGGCGCCTTACCCGTGGAGAGGCCACCATCGTAACGGACGTGGGCCAGCACCAAATGTGGGCGGCACAATACTGCCGCATTGACAGACCCCACACCTGGATCAGTTCGGGCGGCCTCGGAACGATGGGATTCGGCCTGCCTGCTTCCATCGGAGCCAAACTGGCCGCCCCGGACCGCGATGTCTGGGTGATCGCCGGCGACGGCGGTTTTCAGATGACTCAGGCCGAACTGGCTACTGCCGCTCAGGAGGGCATTAAAATCAACGTGGCGATAATCAACAACGGCTGCCTGGGAATGGTCCGTCAGCTACAGCAGTTCTTTTACCAGGGTCGCTATTCCGCAGCCCCCTTGCGCAACCCGAATTTTGCCAAAATCGCCGAAGCGCACCAGCTTGCAGGAGTGCGCGTCACCAGGCGCAGCGAAATCCCGGACGCCATCCGCAGAGCCGAGGCGGAACCCGGCACCGTTTTGATCGACTTCCTGGTGGAGCAGGAGGACGTCGTCTATCCAATGGTCCCTGCCGGGGCCGACTTGCGGGAAATGATCCGCCGCCCTGGCACGGCACAATGAATCTTCGGGTGTCGGGTTCAGTAGTGACAAAAAACTTCAAACCACGAAAAACTCGGGACGCACCAAAGGTTTTTGGGTGTTTCTTGTATTTCGCGGTTGCGATTCAGTCAGTTCCGGTTTCACGAAAAAAAGGAGGATCTCTTGCAGCACACACTGGTTGTTCTGGTTGAGGATAAGCCTGGCGTACTGAACAGGGTGGCATCCCTTTTCCGCCGCCGCGCATTCAATATCGAATCCCTGACGGTCGGCCATACCGAAACCGAAGGGATCTCGCGTATGACTATCGTGGTGGATGGAGATCAAGTCAGCGTGGAACGCCTGACATCATATCTCCACAAGCTGGTCAACGTTATCCAGGTGGAGGACCTGACCGGCAAGCCCATGGTCAGCCGCGATCTTGCGATGATCAAGGTGAGAACGGACTCGAAGAGCCGGGCCGAGATCATCCAGACTGCCGATGTCTTTCGCGCTCGCGTGGTGGACGTGACCGCATCGTCGCTCACCATCGAAGCCACCGGCGATGAAGAGAAAGTCGACGGCCTGGTGGAGGTGCTCAAATCACTCGGAATCATTGAAATGGTGCGTACCGGCGCCGTGGCGATGTCGCGCGGCTGTGGAGCGCTGATGAACGGCAACGGCAGGCTGTCTGATGAGGCGGCGGGAGCAGGGCACGGCCCGGAAGATTTGGATGCTCTCTATGCGGAGGAGATGCGGATTCATGGCTAAATTAACTTTCGGCGGCATCGCGGAAGATATCGTGACCCGCGATGAGTTTCCTCTGGATAGAGCCCGTCAGGTGCTCAAGGACGAAATGGTAGCGGTACTCGGATACGGCGTTCAGGGTCCGGCGCAGGCGCTGAACATGCGCGACAACGGCATTCGGGTCATCGTGGGGCAGAGGCCGGGAAGCTCGAGTTGGGACAGAGCCGTTTTTGACGGCTGGTCTCCCGGCCAAACTCTTTTCCGGCTGGAAGAGGCCGCCGAGCGGGCAACTATAGTCCAGTTTCTGGTGTCCGACGCGGCACAGAGGACCGTCTGGCCCGCGATAAGAGACCGGCTCGTGAAAGGGGCTGCGCTCTACTTTTCGCACGGGTTTGCCGTCGTCTATCGTGACCAGACCGGCGTCGTTCCGCCCGCATGTGTGGATGTCATCCTGGTCGCTCCCAAAGGCTCCGGACGCAGCGTGCGTGCGAACTTCCTCGAGGGAAGCGGCATCAACAGCAGTTATGCGGTATACCAGGACTACACGGGCCGCGCCCTGCAGCGGGCTCTGGCGCTCGCAATGGCTGTGGGATCCGGTTACCTCTTTCCGACCACCTTTGAACACGAGGTTTTCAGCGACCTGACCGGGGAGCGCGGCGTGCTAATGGGCGCCCTGGCAGGCTTGATGGAGGCGCAATACGAAATCCTGCGCAGGCACGGCCACTCGTCCACCGAGGCTTTCAACGAGACTGTCGAAGAGCTGACCCAGAGCCTGATCCGCCTCGTCGGCCAGAACGGCATGGACTGGATGTACGCCAATTGTTCGACTACGGCGCAGCGCGGCGCTCTGGATTGGAAGGACCGCTTCCGCAGCGCGGTCGCGCCGGTCTTTGAAAAGCTGTATGACAGCGTCAAGTGCGGCGAAGAAACGAGCATCGTGCTGGCTTCCAACGGCTCACCGGATTACAAGGAACGGCTGGAGTCAGAACTCAGGCAAATGCGGGAATCCGAAATGTGGCAGGTTGGCGCTGCGGTCCGCTCGCTGCGGCCCGAAAACTGGTCGAACAATCATCAGTCAATGCGTTGATGCCTGCTATTTTTTCAACCGCGGAAACTCGGTCACACGGAGGTTGGTGCAGCCATAAGGAATCAGGATGAGCTCCTGCAACGGCTCTGCCGATTCCTGAAGACCTGGAGCAAACTCGCCGGCCCAGCCGTGCGCCAGTCTCCAGTTGCGCAACTGCCGGCCGCGAACCCTGGCCTGCATTCCCGCGCCTTCGGGAGAGAATGGCCTCTCGCCCACAGGCCGCTCTTCGAAGCTCAAGCCCGATTCCGGCTTCTTTTCATCCACGAGCAGGCCGAAATTCCAGGGGGTGGAGGGACGGACCTCGAAGTCGCCGTGCGGCAGTTCACGATGAGGTTTGTCGGCATTGACCCGTGTCCAGGATTCGGCCGGGGAAAGCGAGTAGACAAGCGGCCCGCGCTCGATCGCCACCGCGTCGTTGTACCGGAGAGTGGCTTTGGCTCTCATCGGAAACCGCAGTTCCATATCCACCGTGCCCGCCCACTCCCGTTCCACCCGGTGAAAAGTCCCGGGTCTGAGCCTGGTTTCCGCCCCGGCAGCCACTTTGAGTGCGGCGCCGTCCGTCCATGCCGGGACGCGCAGCAACAAGGGAAAGCGGGCGGGCCGTTCTGTCGTAACGCGGATCTTCAGAGTTTCGCGAAACGGATAGTCGGTGTCGACAGCAACAGAGACGGGAATGCCGCGCGACAGGAAACTCGCCTTGCCGGGCGCATATGCGATGGCGGCGATGCCCTCGCCCGGGGTTTTCATCCACAGATGGGCACAGAACTTCGGCCAGCCCTGATGCATGTTGGACGTGCAGCATCCGTAGTTCGGTTCCAGGCCATAGAGGTTCGATTCCGGTCCGTTGGTGGTCCACATGTGATCGGGATTGATCGTGCACTGGACCTGGTTGACCTGCTGGTCATATTGATGCGCCCACATGTCGGGGCTGAAGGTTGCGGGCAGGGCGTTGTACGCCACCCTTTCCAGCCGGTCGGCGAAGTGGGGATCGCCGAATACCGATGCGAGGATCTCAAGCGAGTGGAGGAATTCAACGACCGCGCACAGTTCGGTACCCTGAACCGGGTTTTTCCCGGCAAGGCACTCGTCTCCGGTGAACATGCCGGTAACCTGGCCATGGTGCCGATCGAGGATCTCCAGCATCCGGAAGGCAAAAATGCGATCCGCATCTCGACGATCGAGCCGCCAGGAGAGAGCGGCAGCTTTGGCAGCCATGCCGGTGTTCACGACATGCTTGCCCCACTTCCAGAGTCCGCGACGGGGCGTGGGCACAGTGACGTCTTCACCTCTGTAAAATTCCTGGTAGTCAAAGCCCTGCGCCCGGAGTTTCCGGCCGAGGTCGAGGAGCCACTTTCCGCCGGTTCTCTCGTACACGTAATAGACAGGGATGAGTCCCTCGAACCATCGGTAACTCCCCCAATTGTACAGTGGAGTGCGGTCCATCCCTTCCTGCACAGCTCGCAGGCTCCGTTCCACCGCCCGCAGAACCCGGTCATCCCCCGTGGCTTCGTGATACTGGGCGAGCACCTTGTTGGCCAGGAGAATCGCCCACAAATCATATCGTTTGGTCACTGCGTCCAGAGGATACGGGCTGAACCAGCCGTCTTCGCGCTGGTGTGTGACAATATATCCGATGTATCGCGCGATCTTCGCCTTGAGGGGCGCGTCGTCGAGAAGCCAGGCCAGCGGAATGACCCCATCGAGCCAATATGGCGCGCGCTCCCAGCCTTCCGCCTGCCCGCCGAACCACTGGCTTTGCCCTACGTCGGGCCAGAATTCGTCCAGATGACCGCTCAGCCCGTCCGCCTGGATGCGAAGCTGCCGGCGCAACCATCCCGTGGGAAGAATGGATCCCAGAGGCAGGGGACGGAAAGCGGGTTCGGCCAACTCCGTTCCGGCTGCCGTTTCCATACTGCGAGGTGGAAAATTAGATCTCGCCTCGGCGCTGCCGGAGGCCGCAGCGAGCGCGGCTGTGCCCGCGCTTACTCCTACAATGAAAGTGCGGCGGTTCACTTTGGCCATTGAAATCATCTCCAGTTCTGGCGATGGATTGCCCGTTCATCCGCATGTTCGCCTCGGGAGTGCATGAACAGGAGGCAGAATCGATGCGTTGAGATTATAACCGGGATTGGCAACGAGTTCCGCATGATCCGCTCCGGTCGGGCGCCGACCTCGCGCCTGCGCTCTTCGATGAGATAGGAGATTACCCCGGATATGCCGGCCGGATCGTTCATGCATGACGCCTTTTCCTGATCACCATAACAGTGTAGTCCTCCAGGTAACGCGTCTTGATCACCCCGCATCCGGCCCAAGTGAAGCGGATGCCCACTTCGTATGTATCTCCATACGGTATTCCCGAAACCACAAGAGCGCCGCCGGGCGCAAGCAGAGCGCTGATTATCTCCGCGAAACGGAGAATGATATCCCCGTACAGATTCGCCAGGATGAGGTCGAAACTCGTCCGTCCCAGCGCCGATAAATCTCCCTGTACCGGATACATCACCGCCTGCATGCCATTCAACCGGATCGTTGCCAGTGTAGTCGCCATTGCGTCGGGACATGGATCCAGCGCAACCACAAAGCGCGCGCCCATCCTCGCAGCCGCCACCGACAGCACTCCGGTGCCGCAGCCCAGATCCAGCACCCTCGAATCCGGACCGACAGCGATTTCTTCCAGCTCTTCGATGCAGCTGCGGGTGGTCTCGTGCTCGCCGGAACCGAAGGCGCGGCCGTGAGCCAGAATTACGGGCAGGCGGTCTCCGGCAGTCGAGCACTCGGAAACCCGGGAAACGATGAATCTCCTCCCGATCAGCAG
>JAFNAG010000030.1 GCA_017860135.1 Acidobacteriota bacterium | reverse complement strand
TCGCGTTTGCGTCATCGACGCCGCGATTGGCCTGACATACCCAGATCTTTAGGGATTGATCGCCCAACCGCGCCCGGCAGCGAAATTCGCTGCGGATCTTAACGTATCTGCCTGTTTCTTTTACACCGGTTGCAACCGGTATCGGTTGTCCCGGTACTTTTCCAACAGCCGCTGCTGCTCCGCCGCCCTGCCAGTGTGAACCCGCTAATTGTTTTACCGGAAGGCCCCATCCGTTCCCCAAATTCCCAATCTCCACTCATTGCAGCCGAGGCTCAGAAAGCAAAATAAGATATGGCAAAAACATCAGGCACGTTGGGGTGTCCATGTTCTCCATGTTCTCTTACGATCCCCCGCATGAAGAGAGAACTTGGGCAGAGGGCACGCTAACTGTCTCTTTCCACCAGGATACCTTTGTCGAGGTAGTGGCGGATCCTGGCATAGGAGGCGGCGCGCGGGTCGTGGGTCACCAAAAGAACCGTCTTGTGAAACTGGCGGTTGAGGCCCTGCAGCACCTCCATCACTTCCGTAGCCGAGTCGGCATCCAGATCTCCGGTGGGTTCGTCGGCAAGGACAAAGGTGGGATCGGTAACGATGGCGCGCGCGATCGCCACGCGCTGTTCCTGACCTCCCGAAAGCTGCCGCGGATAATGGTCTGCCCGATCGGTCAGCCCCACCAGTTTGAGAGCGGTCATGACGTGTTCCCGCCGTTCCTTGCGGTTCAGCGGAGTCAGCAGCAGCGGCAGTTCGACATTGCCTGCGGCGGAAAGTACCGGAATCAGGTTAAAGTGCTGGAATACGAATCCCACATGATGGTTGCGCCAGCTCGCGAGCTGGTCTTCGCTCATCGAGAGCAGGTCGCCGTCGAGCACGCGCAGTTCCCCGCCCGTAGGCCGGTCGATGCCGGCGACGATGTTGAGAAGCGTGCTTTTTCCTGACCCGGACGGCCCCATGAGACTGATGAAATCCCCCTCGTACACATTGAGGTTGATGTCATGCAGCACGGGGATCTCCACGCTGTCGCGCCGGAACGTCTTGCTGAGGCCTTTCATCTCGATGAGCGGTCCTGCCATGATTCCCATCCTCGGTGGCGATGAACTTTCCGGCAATTACTCCCTGAGCAGATCGATGAGCCTGAGTCGGGCTGCGCGGCGCGCCGGAAGGTAGCCGCCCAGAATTCCGACCGTGACGGCGAATAGTATTCCCCGCAGTAGAATTCCAGGCGTAATTTTGAAGTGAAACAGCACCTCGCTGAAGGTCTCGAAATTCGCCGTGGCAGCGGAGATGCCGTGCATCGGCAGGGCCAGCAGGCATCCCAGGATGCCGCCCAGGCACCCGACGATCATGGATTCCAGCAGGAAGGAGGCCAGGATGCTTCTGCCGCGGAACCCGATCGCCCGCAAGGTGGCGATCTCCCTGGTGCGGGACATCACCGAACCGTACATCATGTTCATTGCAGCAAAGCAGGCTCCGATGCCCATGATTACGGCGATGAAGTTGCCGAGCAGCTTGATCCCGGTCGAGGCGGACGCCAGATCCGAAAAGTACTGCTTCTGCGGGATCGCCTGCAGGTTGATCCGCTGATCGTCGGCGATGCGCGTGCGAATCTGTGCCGCTGCGGCGTCGCTCTCGGCACGCAGGATAATGGAGGAGTAGACCGGGCGGTCCCAGTCCTGCGCCACGGCACCATAGTCGCCCCACGCCTCGGAATCATAGGCCGAGCCGCCGGATTCGAAGATTCCCACAACATTCCAGTCGCTGCGCCCGAGATGCACCGTCGATCCGAGTGCCAGGTCGGGGAAGCGTGCCGACATCGCACGGCTCGCCACTAGTTCCCTCAGCCCGCCGCGGAACATGCGCCCCTCGACGAGGCGGACTTCCGGGCGCAGCGCAAGCGCCGGTTCGACGGTGCCGCGCAGGATGAAGTTCGAGTTCTCGCCGTCGATGCGGGTATGGTTGACGTTGACGACAATCTCCCCAAAGGCCAGCGGCTCACGGTTTTCGCCTCGGGAGACGCCCGGCAGGAACCGCACGACCTGAAACAAATCCCGACCGAAGTAACTGTTGGTTTCGTTCAGGGAGCCCTGGCGAATCACGATCAGCTGATTGTCGTGGCCGGTCTCGACGAAGGTCGATTCCAGACCCCACACCAGCGCGGTCATGATGACGAAGATGGCGACCGTGAGTCCGATGCCGACTACGGTCATCGCGGTGCCCGTGCGCCGCGCCAGGAGACTGCCCAGGTTGTATCGAAGCGGGATCTTCAACGCGTCTGCTCCTGCAGGCTGCCGCGCCTAGTCGACCCCGCGCAGGGCTTCCACCACTCTGCGCCGGGCTGCACGCCAGGCCGGGATTCCGGCCGCCACCACGCCGACAAAAAGTCCGATGGCCGCGCACCATGCGAGCGTACCCGTCGTCACGTGGAACCGCTGGACAAAGCCGGCCGTCAGTTGCGACATCTTGATCCTCGAAAACAGCAACCGCGCTCCAACCGATCCAATCAGCGCACCGCCCAGGGCAAGCAGGGTCGACTCGCCGACGAGAAACACGAGGATGTGGGATCTGCGGAAGCCGAGCGCCTTGAGGATCCCTATTTCGCGCACCCGCTCGCGGATCGACATCGCCATGGTGTTGGCGGCGACGAGCACGATGGTGAAGATCACAACCGAAGCGATGGCGCTGATCAGCAGACGGACGTTCCCCAGCATCGAGATAAAACCGAGCACGAAGGCCTTCTCGGTCTCGGTTTTGGTCGGCGCCGTGCTGTTTCGGAACTGGTCGTCGATCCTCTGCGACACCGCCGCTGCCTCTTCCGGGGCGCGCAAGCGGATCGAAAAAGTGCCCGTGAAGCCGGCGTTGCCCATGCCTTCATTGAAGTAGTCCCAGTGAAAATACAGGCTGCTGCCGTCGTCCGACCCGCCGCTGTAAATGCCGCGAATGGTCAACTCCGGATCGAACTCGAACAGGGCGCCGGTCAGATGAATCTTCTCCCCCAAATTCCAGCCGAACCGCTCGGCGAGATTGTCACCGACGAGAGCGCCGGTCCGGTCGGCGAGGTACGCCTGCTTTTCGGCCTCCGGCAACCGCATATCGAGATTGAGCGTGAAAAAACCATCCGTGTCCGCGGCAAACTGCGGGAAAAAATTCTTGGGATCCTTGTATACACCTCCGAACCACATCAGTCCAATTACGGCATCCACTCCCTCCACCTGAGCGATCCTGCCGCGATATGCCACGGGCAGGGTGTTGGCCAGGGACACCCGGTGCCTCGTCACCAGGCGAAGCGCGGACTCCGGAGTCGAGGGCGGGCTCTCCAGCTCGGTCAGCACCGTGCGCAGCAGCGCGACCAGGAAAAGGGAAACCGCGATGCTGGTGATCGTGAGGAACGTGCGCCGACGGTTGCGCATCACGTTTCGAAACATGAACTGGAGGAATTTCATGAACGACCTCGGACTTCAGATATCAGACTTCAGACAGAAAGCCTAATCAATCGCGGGGCGCAGATCAACTCCCGGTTTGGCGCCAGCATGCGCGAGCGCAGCAATACAGCCACAGATCTCACGAAGTACTTTGCCGCTGCCGGATACTTTGCTTTTTGGTGTCAATCCGTGCAATTCGTGGCTTTCTTCTGATGATCCGGACAGGATTCCGCCCGCAAGGATGAGCCTCGGGCCGGAATCGATGCCTGAAGTCTGAGCTCTGAAGTCTGACCTACGAACACCCGCTGGTTTCGCCGCAGTTCATGCACTTGTAACACGAGCCGTTGCGCACCATGATGCTCCCGCATCCGGCACAGGTTGGGGCGTCGTCGAGCGCGTACATGGTTTTCATGCTTGCCAGCGGATTCCGGCTGTTGCCCGGTCCGCTTTCGGCAGGAGCGGTGGCGGAAGCGCTTTCCCGGACGTGGACGCCGGCCTGGATCTGATCCGCGACCGGCAGAAATTTGGCTGCCAGCCAGCGGAAAATATAATCCACGATCGATTTAGCATAAGGGACTTCGGGAGTTCCGGTATGCCCCGAGGGCTCGAAGCGCACATGGGCGAACTTGTCGATGAGGACACGCAAGGGAACACCATATTGCAGAGCCATCGAGATCGCCGTGGCGAAGGAATCCATGAGGCCGGAGATGGTACTCCCTTCCTTTGCCATCACGAGGAAAATCTCGCCCGGCTGCCCGTCGTCGTACATGCCCACGGTGATGTAGCCTTCGTGCCCTCCGATCGAAAACTTGTGCGTGATGGCCCGCCGTTCCGCGGGCAGTTTCCGGCGCACGGGCCGGAAGGTCGGGCCTTCCGCCGGCCGTGCCGCAGGCTTGCCCTTGTGTGCGGTCAGCGGTTGCGTGCACTTGGAGTTGTCGCGGTAGATGGCGATCGCCTTCAATCCCATCTTCCACGCCTGCATGTAGATTTCCATGATTTCTTCGACGGCGATGTTCTCGGGCACGTTAACCGTCTTCGAGATCGCGCCGGAAATGAACGGCTGCACCGCCCCCATCATTTTGATGTGCCCCATGTATTGAATGGAGCGTGATCCGCGCTGCGCCTTGAAGGCACAGTCGAAGACCGGCAGGTGCTCCTCCCGCACGAACGGAGCGCCTTCGATGGTGCCGCTTTCATCGACGTATTTCGTTATCGCCTCGATCTGGCTTTCCTGATAACCGAGCTTGGCAAGAGCGGCCGGCACCGTGTTGTTGACGATCTTCATCGCCCCGCCACCCACCAGTCTCTTGAACTTCACCAGGGCGAGATCCGGCTCCACGCCGGTGGTATCGCAGTCCATCATGAAGCCGATTGTTCCGGTGGGAGCCAGGACCGTGGCCTGGGCATTCCGGTAGCCGTGCACGGTTCCCTCGAGGACCGCCAGATCCCAGGCCTCCTGCGCGGCCTGCATCAACTCCCTGGGAACGTACCGGGAATTCAACTTTTGCAGGGAGTTGCGATGCATCCGCATGACCTCGAGGAACGACTCCCGGTTCCTGGCGTAGGCGGGGAAAGGCCCTTTGGCGGACGCGATGCGGGCGGATTGCAGGTACGCCTCCCCCGTCATCAGCGCCGTGATCGCCCCGGCAAAATCTCTCCCTTCGTCACTGTCGTAGGCCAGGCCGTTATACATCAGCAGCGCGCCCAGGTTGGCATAGCCCATGCCGAGCGGGCGGTAATCACCGCTGTTGGCCGAGATCCTGTCCGTGGGGTAGGAAGCGTTGTCGACAACGAATTCCTGCGCCGAGATCACGATGTCGACGGCACGGCGGAAGCCGGCCGCATCGAAATGCCCTTTTTCGTCCACAAACTTCATCAGATTGAAAGAGGCGAGGTTGCAGGCCGAATCGTCCAGGAACATGTACTCGGAGCAGGGATTGGAGGCATTTATGCGGCCGCTGGCCTTGCAGGTGTGCCACTTGTTGATCGTGGTATCGAACTGCATTCCGGGATCGCCGCAGATGTGGGCCGAGGCGGCGATCTTTTTCATAAGGTCGCGAGCCTTGTATCTCTGGACCACCTCTCCGGTGCGCCGTTCCCGTGTTTCCCATGTACCGCTCGCTTCGACACACTGCATGAATTCGTCCGTAACCCGGACGCTGTTGTTGGCGTTCTGGAAAAAGATGCTCGAGTAGGCTTCTCCGTCCACAGCACTGTCGTAGCCTGCCTCAATCAGCACCCAGGCCTTTTTCTCCTCCTTCGCCTTGCACTCGATAAACTCCTCGATGTCGGGGTGGTCAATGTTGAGGATCACCATTTTCGCGGCGCGCCGCGTCTTGCCGCCGCTCTTGATCACTCCCGCAAAAGCGTCGAATCCTTTCATGAAACTCACAGGTCCCGACGCGATTCCGCCTCTCGAGAGGCAGGCCCGGGAGGAACGCAGCGGAGACAGGTTGGTCCCCGTCCCGGAACCCCACTTGAAAAGCCTCCCTTCCGTTCGCGCCAGTTCCAGGATGGAATCCATGGTGTCTTCCACCGAATTGATGAAGCAGGCGGAACACTGCGGCTTCGGCTCGATCCCGCAATTGAACCAGACGGGCGAATTAAACGACACATACTGGTTCAGGAGGAGATGCGCCAGTTCGTCTTGAAAGACCCGCGCGTCCGCGTCGGAAGCGAAATAGCCCCCCTTGATCCCCCATTCCGTGATCGTGCGGCTCACACGACCCACGAGGTTCCTCACGCTCCGTTCCCGCTGCGGAGTGCCTACCTGCCCGTGAAAATATTTCGATACCACGATGTTGGTAGCCATCTGAGACCATGATGAGGGAATCTCCACGTCGTCCTGCTGGAATAGCACTTCCCCCTTTTCGCTCAGAATCGCTGCCGTACGAATCTCCCACTCGATCTCGTCGTAGGGAGACTTGCCCTCCCGGGTAAAATGGCGGGCGAACTCTATCCCCATGGCAGATTGCTCCACCTCCCCTTCCACAGGTTGCTTCGCCGCGACTCCCGACTCCGAGGGCAATGCCCTGTTGCTTTCCATTCCAACCTCCTGAATACCCGTGAATCCGACTCGACGACTTCGATGGTGACAAGGACCAGTGAAGACCCCTCCCTCCGTTCCTGATTCGATTCCGAACCGAGAGAGGATTGCTGTTTCTTGTACACAATCTCGCGAGCATCGTCAATCAAAAATCTCAATATATTGTACCCTAACAGACAGCATACCACAATATGTAGCGCTTTAAAAAAACTCCCACTCTGTTCATTCCATGAGACTTGCGGCGCGTCTCGATGCACCGTCCGGGTTACGGCGGGTTGATTCAGGTCCAGAGATCGAGTGCAGGCTGCGGGGCGCCGCCTCATTCCGGCATGGCCGGCGGGGATGCGCCGCAAGTCCATTTGACAACGGGCAAGGCCTCGTCCAGAATGGCGGCGGGTGTCCAGAATGTCCAGAATGGTGGCGGGTGTCCAGAATGGCGGGTGCGACGGGAACGCCCTTTTATGATTCGATATTTGGTATTCGACATTGAGACCAGGGTTGACAAGGCACTGGTCAAACAGATCTACGATCCGGAAGACACGCTAACTTTGGAACAGGCTTACGACAAAGCCCGCGACGAGATTCTGGAACGTAGCGGGCAGCAGAGCGATTTCTTTCCCCTGCCCTATCACATCCCGATTGCCGTGGCAACGCTGCAGGCGGATGCGGACTACAGGATCCACGCGCTGGGGTGCCTGGGTGTCGACCGCTTTCCCGAAGCGGAGCTGGTTTCGCGCTTCTGGCAGGTATTCGAAAACTCGGAGACGCTGGTCACGTTCAACGGAAGGGGATTCGATCTTCCCGTCATGGAAATCCAGGCTCTGAAGCACTGCCTGTCGCTGCCGCGGTATTTCGCGGCCGGTCAATCAAGGCAAACCTACCGCGGAAGCCGCTACAGCGATACGTTCCACATGGACCTCTGCGATTTTCTCGCGAATTTTGGCGCCGCTCTGCGTCGAGGTTCCCTCGACGTGCTGTCCCGACTCGCAGGGTTGCCGGGAAAGTACTCGATTGCAGGCGAAGACGTCGAGTATCTGTATCGCCAGAAGCGCCTAAAGGAAATCAATCAATACTGCATGACGGATGTGCTGCAGACGTTCCTGCTCTTCCTCCGCGTCGAACTGTTGCGGGGCAAACTTGACCCGGCAGGCTACCAGTCGGCGATGGCGGCAGCCCGCGAAAACCTGACGATGCGGGCGGCGGGAGCAGGATCGGAAAATTTCCTTGTGGATTTTCTCCGCAGATGGGCCGAAACCTAGCGGCGGCTCAGTCCTGGCATTGATGGATAAACTGGCGAAGCAGCCGTACAGTACGAGGCAGATCAGCCTTCTGCACGAGCAAGTGGTCGCCGCACAGTGTCGAAATCGGGATGGCGCTGATCTTGGCATCCGCGAGCACGCTGCCGATCGTACACATATAACCCGGCACCACCATCGAGATCTTGTTGTCGAAAGAGATTACCTTCATGGGGCCCGAAACATGGTACTTGTCAAAGATGCTCTGCATGCGCAGCCACTTTCGCCGCGACACGATCAGGCTGATTTCCTTCGGTTCGCGGATAAACACTGCAAAGTGGGTCGTCGCGGGCCGATACCATTCTCCTGGAAGCGGCTTAACGTCCACGGGAAGCCGGATCGCAAGGTAATCCTCGGGGAGCACGGAGATTTTTGTGCGGACGAGCAGTTCTCTCAAATCCTGGTTCAGATCAGACATGGTAGCCTCGCGAGAATCAAGGATGTCCGGAAAATATCTCATCCTTTTATCATAATTTGCGGCAGGCAGCAAGCGTGCCTGCGGGGAAATCGTGCACACAAGGCAATCGCGGAACATCGTCACCGTTTCCGGAAAGGCGGTCCAAGTTATCCACGTCCTGATTTGACGAGGCGGAGAAGTGCAGCTAGAGTTACTGCAGAGGTTGCGAAAGGAGCATGCTTCATGGCACGAGCATTTGCAGCAGCAGTTCTTTTGCTGGCGGCCGCGAGCTTCCCCGCCGGCTACGCACAACAGCCCGCAGCAGTCCAAACTGCCACATTGAAGACCGGCGATACGGCACCGGACTTCACTCTGCCGGACCAGGACAATAATCCGGTCCGCCTCTCCAGTCTGGTGGGTAAGCGGAAGGTAGTATTGGCATTTTACGTCAAGGCCTTCACCTCCGGCTGAACGCGCGAGGTCCGGGCCTACCGGGACAATTTGGATAAGTTCCGGGAGTCCAATGCCCAGGTGCTGGGCATCAGCGTCGATTCCGTCGCCGATCAGAAGGAATTTGCCCGCCAGAACGGAGCGGACTTCCCGCTCCTGAGCGATTCCAAAGGCCAGGTGGCTACCCTTTATGGCGTGTTCAATAAGGAACGCGGTTTCGCCAACCGTGCCACTTTCGTAATCGATGAACAGGGCAGAATCGTCAGCATCGAACTCGGAAGCAGCGCCATCAACGTGGAAGGTGCCCTCTCCGCATGCTCAAAATAGGGTCCGGCATGTCGGAATCCTGACAGCGGCCTGCCCTCCCGTCCGGCACGGAATGCACACAGGCCGCAAAAACTGGCGGCGAGATTTTTTCGGCTCCGGATGACGGTGGATGTCGGTTTGTCTTACACCGGCACAGATCAGGCACTCCACAAGGCAAGGTGTTTATTTTCAAGTGATTGTTTGATCTCCGCCCAGGGTTTGCGGCGCACTGCCGTCCCGTCTGTCAGAAATGATTACAATCTCAATAGTAACCTGCTGGGGTGGAGTCCCGATTCCAATTTGCCCTGGCACGAAATAATCTCTATAAGTGATTAAAATAAAACTACTTATTGCCAGTCAAAATCTCGACACTAGAATCTTCCGCAAATCAGGAATGCTAATTGCTTGGAATATGCACATGTAGCCGGATTGCCGACTGGCATCATACCGTACCGGCCGCCGGCAGGCAGTGGGAAGAGTTATTTGGATTGTCCCCTCACCTGAATTACCCGGGCGCTCGCAGGTTCCGTTCCTGCGAGCGCCTTTTTTTCCCACGATGATACACCCGCCGCCGGACCTTTCTCCGGCGCATACGCCTTTTCGCCGGCTCTAATCGCGACGGGCAGACGGTTTTCTTCCGGTGGCACGGGACAGCTGAAATCCCCGCCGTAGGCGCAATAGGGATTGTAGGCAAGGTTGAAATCCAACTCGTAATACCCGGAGGTATTCTCAGCCAGATCCAGGTAGCGGCCGGCTCCATAGGTTTCTTTGCCGGAGGTGGCATCGCGGAAAGGGATAAAGAGATTGGGTTTTCCCGGAGCCGAGCTGTCTTCCATACGGTAAACTTGAAGACGGAGATCCTGGGCTTCCAGGCGAAACTCGAAGTGCCCGTAGCGCAGGGCCTCCCGGATTTCTCCGGTATTTGTGGTCATTCGGAGCCGCTCCGGGACCTGGTAGCGGTTTAATTTCACGTGAAATCGCAGCGCCGGGTTGATCGGAAAATAATTGAGGCCCTGAAACGCTCCCCGATCCGCCACGGGAACAGGCGATTGGGGGCTTGACCTGAAGGCAGCATCTTTGGCCCTCCTCTCCCGAATGAGCGGATCCTCCGTTGAGGCGCGGCGAGCAGGCTCATTCCGGCAACTCAATTCGGGGACGGCTTGCCATGCCAGCAGGAGGACCAGAAGCCGGGCACAGGTTTGTTGACACAGCCGGTTTCTCATACGTACTGATTATACGGAGTATGCTCGAGGCGGGAGGAAAATTTCGCGAGCAGGCAGGGAGGAGCGGGCCTTCGTCTCGTAGCAATCCATCCGAAGTTCACTTTTTTGTGAATGGACAAAGAAAAGGAAACTTTTCTCGCCTCTGCTTCGTCTAATAGAGTACCCATTCAATAACCTCCTTCGTGGGCGGCGAAGCGGAATGACGCCTTCTGCTTCGCCGCTTCTTCTTTTCCAGTTAGTGCATGTTATAGGGGCCGCGGTCGATTACGGCCGCAACATCCCGCAAAGTGCATGCTCCGCTGAACCTTTTGTCGATCCGAGGCGTCACATCCATAGTGCTTGTAGCGGAACGCCAGGATGTGATATCGTTAGCGAACAAGAGCGGGTGAAAGCCGCAGGAAGCGAGGGAATAGCCATGAAGTTCCTATCAAGGGTTTTGGCAGTTGTTTGCCTCATTGCTTTGCCGCTGGCGGCGCAGAATCAGGCCCAGAGCCAAGGGAGCTCTCAGAGCGGAGGGAGAGCGACTGGTGGTGGTGATACCGGAAGGAGCACAGGAAACAGCACCGGTGCGGCTACGGTTTCGTCGACAACATCCGTTTCTACGCGGGGCACTTCTTCAGGCGGCGAATCCTCCAGAATGGTTTCCTCCGGTGGCAGCGGCGGCAACATGTCTTCGGGATATTACGGCACCTCGGGCGGGGGTTCCTATGCACCTGCACCGAGGCTGGAGGGAACCTCATTCAGGAACAACAACGCCTACTTCATGTGGCAGAATTTCTTGATGAATCTCGGCTACATGTATCGTTTCAATCTCGACACGAGCCGGTTCCTGCGCAATTCCGAGCCCCTTCTCACGCCCCAGTTCGCTTTCCTTGCAGCACGCAGGCCGCTCGGGCTCAGCATGCAGTTGCTCGCGGTGGTTGACGAACTGGAATCCCTGCTGAACGAAGCTCGTGCCGGGAAGCCGGTAGACGTGAAGGAGATCGAAGCCAACACGCGCCAGATCCGGATCCTGGCCAAAGCGATTCGAACTGACCGGTCCCTGGAGTACATCGATCTCAGAACCGATCAGGACCTGCTGAAGGACACTCCGGTGGAACAGCTCGGCATTGACGCCATCGTGCGACTCCGCGAGGTTGCACTCGATCTAAACAGCCAGCTGAAGGCCATGGCTGAGGAATCAAAGACCTCCACCGTCTCGGTGGATTTGCTCAAACGGCCATCCTACTCATCTCTCTCCAAAAGCATCGAGAAGCTGAGTAAGGTGATCGAGAATTCGGCGCGCCGGTTATAGACCGGATCACTGCGGAAACAGGTTCTCAATCTCCTTCTCCCTTGTCCGACAAACCGGCAGAGGGGAACGGATTGGAGTATTTTCCCCGTTTTCTGGAAGGTCAGGAGTGCGCAGGCAAGCCGCTCGCAGGCGGAAGAGCCGGATCTCGCTCTTCTGCCTCGATTACAATTATAACATCGTGTTCTAAGGTATTGTCCCCCAGTGACCGATCTGCCCTACAGCGGGGAAAGTTTATTGACACTTCCCGGCACTTTCGGTAGATGCAAAGATATCTGTATCCTTTTTATTTTGAATAATTAGGAGACGCACATGCCTTCCGGTCACGATCATGCAAGCCGACTGCAGGCCGAGATGCGCCGTATGCTGGCGGCGCACCTGCTGAGCTTTGAAGACGAGTTTCGGGCTCTGCGGGCCACGCTCTCTTCCTCGGCATCCGCCGTCGATCAGATTACGGCAAGGTTGGGATCGACCCGCGGCGCGGATGTTTCCCCTGTGGAAGCGATTTTCGCAGAAGCCATTTCGGATGCGAACAGGGAGAGCGTTCGTAGCCGGGACGAGGAGAGGTCCTTTCTTGCACATTTCGCGCACGAGATACGGCAGAAGGAAACCCAGGAGGAGATCCTGAACCTCTTGCTCGACGCAGCGAGCCGATTCGCCCCCCGCCTTGTGCTGTTCGTTGTGAGGGAAAGCCAGTTTGTTGCCTGGTCCTCCCGTGGAATTGAAGCATGCGCGGCTGCGAAGCTGGACGGTTCTGTCCTGGCTCCTTGGGAAAGTCCGCTGCTCCGGAGTGCGCTGGAAGCGGATGGCCTGACGACGGCCGACGACCACGAAGGGGAGACCTGCCTCTCGGTCCTGCTGCCTGATGGCAGGAAAGATCCCTGGCATGCTTTCCCGCTGAAGGCGATCCGCCGCCCTATCGCGGTGCTACTGGCGTTAGCTGCTGAGGGACGCACGTGCGACCTGGAACCGCTGTGCGTGTTGATGGACCTGACCGGTCTCTGCGTCGAAAACATGGCGCTCCGGATATTGCACGAAATGCAAAGCCCGAAGCCTATTGCGACAACCGGGGCGGAGGCTCAGCCCGCGGCCCCGCCTCCTGCGGAACCGGCGGCAGCGGCGCCCGACGAGAGCCCTGTCGAGCCGGAAGCTGCATCGGCGGATGCAGGCGGGTTGCATACTCCTATTCCCCCGGAAGAACCATTGGAACCGGAGATCCGGGAAGCCGTCCCGGAGCCGGTGCCGGAGGTCGTTGCATCAGAAACTGTTTCACAAGAGGCGCTGGCAACCCCCGTTTCGTATGAACCGCAGGTGGAACCCGTTCTGGAAGCGGCGCCCGCGGAATCCGTTTTCGAGGAGGTCCCTGTTGCGCCGCTTGCGGAGGAACTGACCGCTGCGCCGATCCCGGAAGCCGCGCCCGCAGCGGAAGCCGCAGATCAGCTGGAGGCAGAGGAGATTGTACCCGAGATTCCGGCGGTGGAGGAGGCGCTCTCTCCCGTCCCGGAAATCGAGCGCCTGGTCGAACCCGAAACTGCAGAACAGATCCATCCCCTCACGCCGCCCGTCCCAGAGGAACACGAACCTGTCGAATCGCCGCCTCCGGAGACTGCAAAGCCGGAGGGTGCGCCGTTCCCTCATCCCGCAACCGAAGTCCCCGAGCCAGTCAGAAGCGCCGTTCTGAGGGAAGTGCAGCCGTTGAGCGAGGAGGAAAAGCTGCACGCGGATGCAAAACGGTTTGCGCGCTTGCTGGCTTCCGAAATAAAACTCTATAATGAGCAGCGTGTGGTGGAAGGACGGCAAAACAGGGATTTGTATGTGAGGCTCAAGCGGGATATTGATCGCAGCCGCGATATGTATGAAAGAAGGATCTCGCCGGTCGTTTCGCGCCGGGTCGATTATTTCCACGACGAACTCGTCCGTATCCTCGGGGAGAACGATCCATCTGCGATGGGGAGCGATTATCCCGGCCCTCGCGTCGAAAGCTAGGCGGACTTGCAGCGGAATCTTCCCAAGAACGAAGAGGCAAGCCGGGAGTCGGCGATGTCCACTACTCCCCGGAGACTTCTATCCCTGGTCCTCGCAATCCTGCTGGCCATCCGGGCAGGCGGGGCGATTTGCCAAAGCGGGGAGGCGCCGGACAGAGTCCCGCCCGGGATCGACCCGCTGCAGCACGCTTACCATGCCGAGTTGCAGGCGGCACTGACTGCTTTCGGGAAGAGTGTGGAACACTTTTCGGGCGGCCGGTTTGCCGCAGCCCTGGATTCGCTCCCGGATGAGAGGGCGGCGGACTCGACCGCCGTGGCGGATTACATACAGCTCTTCAGGGCAAGATCCTCGTTCGAACTCGGCAAAGGCAGAGAGGCATCGGCGCTTTTTCGCGCCCTACGGAAGCGCTACCCTGACTCGCCGCTGGCAGCCGAAGCAGTGCGCGGCGAAGCGGAGTCGTTGTTGAAACTGGGCGAAGCATCCGAGGCGCTGAAAGTTCTGCAGGCTCCGCAATCCGAAAGTGGCGCAAAAACCGGAATCCTGAGGGCGGAGGCGCTGGAGAGGACCGGCGAACGCAGAGAGGCAATCCGGGTTTATCTGGAAATCTATTCTGAAAATCCGGGCTCGAACGAGGCTGTCCGCGCCGAACGGCGATTGCAGGCATTGTCTCCCGCTTTTCAGACCAGACCCGAAAACCGGGAACAGCTCATCCGGAGGAGCGAAAACCTCATCCGAGCAGGCAGAAACCTGGATGCAAGAAGGCTGCTGCTGAAACTGGACACAACGAATGCCGCAAAGCTGCAGGCGGACAGGGTGGCTGCCCTGATAGCCGATGCGGACACGAACCTGACCCGCTGGACCGAAGCGTTGAAATATCTGCGACGCATCACCGACCCGGCTCTTGCCGCCAGGGTCAACTATCTGGAAGCGGTATGTTACCGGGGTCTGCGGAACGAAGCCGCATTCCTGGAACGGCGGGACCGGGCCTTGCGGCTGTATCCCCGATCCCCCTCTTCCGAAAGCCTGCTCTATTCGGTGGCAACGTATTACGATGTCGACAACCGCAGCGCATATGCCGAGGAAGCCTATCTGGCGCTCGTCGGCAACTTCCCGAAGGGCGATTATGCGGAGCGGGCCCTGTGGAGGCTGGCGACATTTGCCTTCGCGAACAAACGCTATGAGGACGCTCTGGACCGTTTCGGGCAATTCCTTCTCTCCTACTCCAGCCCGGGCACTGCCGGCGCGCCGGCGTATTGGATGGGGCGCTGCTGGGAACAACTCGGCAATAATGAACGGGCGGTCCGTTTTTTTCGACGCGCCGCAGATTTAGCGGAAAACAGCTATTACGGCCAGCGGGCCAGGGAGGCCATGGCCTCCCTGGCCCCATCTGCGGTGAGCCCTCCTGCCGGCTCCACCGCGAAGGGTGATGGCGCTGCGCAGCAGCGGTTGGACTCACTCCGGCTCAATTCGCCGGCTATTCCTCAGCTTTCGCCCGCGGTAGTGCCGGTGATTGAACGGGCCCGCCAGCTTGAGGCGGCAGGTTTACAGGATCTGGCTTCCGCGGAGTTGGCTCGTGCGTGTGACGCGACCCCCCGGACTGCGGCGATATGCTATGCCTTGTCGCGCGTGTATGCCGGCAAGAATGATTATTACGGGGTCATTTCCACTTTGCGCCGGGTATTTCCCGACTACACAATCCTCCCCACGCTCTCACTACCCAGCCAGGTCTGGGAAATGCTCTTTCCTGTGCGCCATATCGACATCATCCGGCAGCATGCGACACGAAACCGTTTGGATCCGGAGTTGGTCCTGGGATTGATCCGGCAGGAATCCGCATTCCAGGCCTCCGCCCTATCCAGGGCAGGCGCACGGGGCCTGATGCAAGTGCTTCCGTCGACCGGACGCGCCTTGGCAGCCCAGGCGGGAATCAAGAGGTATACAGCCAGCAGGCTGTACCAGCCGGAGACAAACATCGAACTGGGCACGCGCTATCTCGCGTCGCTCCTCCAGCGCTATGGCGGCAGAGTGGAATTGGCCCTTGCGGCATACAACGCCGGCCATACCAGGGTGGACCGCTGGGTGCATGAGTTCGGGGACTCTGACATGGCGGTATTTGTGGAGCGGATCCCTTTCAGTGAAACTCGCGGGTACGTCAAGCAGGTCCTGACCAACAGATCCCACTATCTGATCCGTGCCGGCGCTGCGGACAATTGACGCTGATCCTACCGCTGACGAAGGCGTGCCAGCGTTTCGAAAAACTGCGGGAAACTCACGCCGGCGCACTCGGCCTGGGTTATGTGTGTTACACCGTCAGCCGCCAGACCTGCGACACTGAACGCCATCGCGATGCGATGATCGCCCCAGGTTTCGATTTTCGCGCCCCGCAGCGGCCGCCCGCCGGAGATCGCGATCCCGTCAGCGTGCTCCTCCACCTCCGCCCCCATAGCACGGAGGTTGCGTGCGATTGCGGCAAGCCGATCGCTCTCTTTCACACGCAGTTCGCGTGCATCCCGAACAACCAGTCCGCCGGACAGCGCGCCCAGCACCGACAGCACCGGGATTTCATCTATAAGCGAGGCAGTCAGCTCCGCCTGGATCGGAGGAAGCGCTCGCCCCGGGAGCGCAGGATCGTACTGGACGCGGATGTCTCCTCTAGCCTCGCCCGCGGATTCAGACTCGTTCAGGACCGCGAGGTCCACTCCGGCCAGCTTGAGGTAATCCAGGAGCGCCCGGCGGCTTGGATTCGTGCCAATGTCGTGAAGCAGGATTTCAGAGCCGGGAATCAGCGCGGCAGCGGTGATGAAAAAGGCCGCACTGGAGAGGTCGCAAGGGACGCTGAGGCCAAGCCCGTTGAGTTTCGGCTCCGGTTCGATCTCGATCCAGCTTTCGCTGAGCCGGATTGCAGCACCGAATTGCCGCAGTGCGATCTCCGTGTGATTCCGGGTCGCGACTGGTTCTCTCACGGCGGTCAGGCCGTCGGCAAACAGGCCGGCAAGCAGAATGCAAGATTTCACCTGGGCGCTGGCCACGGGAAGCTCATAGCGGACGGCACGAAGCCCGCCTCCGCGAATGCGCAGCGGCGGCAGGCCCCCATCGGCCGCTTCGATTTTCGCACCCATGAGGCGCAGAGGCTCGATGATTCTCGCCATGGGACGCCTGGAGAGCGATTCGTCCCCGGTAATTGTCGACGAAAAATGCTGTCCGGCCAGGATGCCGGAAAGCAGCCGGATCGTAGTGCCGGAATTGCCCGCGTCGAGGACCTCCGCAGCGCTGGTCAGGCCCCGCAGGCCGCGGCCTGGAATCAGAATTGACTCCCGCTGCTCCAGGATCTCTACTCCCAGACTTCGCAGGCATTGCAGGGTACTGCGGCAATCCAGGCTCGGGGAGAAATTTCTAACTTCCGACGTGCCGTGGGCCAGTGCCGCCAACATCGCATAGCGGTGGGAGATCGACTTGTCTCCGGGACAAAGGACGGTGCCTCTCAGGGGGCGGCCTCGCTGGATCGTATGGATCATGAGCCGATCTCCGGAGAGAGAAATTCCATTTCCAGTTTCCTGAGCTTCTTGACCTGGTCACGCAAGGCGGCAGCTTTTTCGAACTCGAATTGCCTGGCGGCTTCCCGCATCTCCGCCTCAAGCCTCCGGATCTCCCGGTCCACCTCTTCCGGTGAAGAGTATGCTCCCGCTGTTTCCGCCACCTCGGGAATTTCGTAGTAATCGCCCTCGTAGATCCGGATCATTTCCGGATCCAGCGGCTTGATCACAGATTGAGGGACGATGTGATTTTCCACGTTGTAACGCTTCTGGGCTTCCCGCCTCCGATTGGTTTCCTGAATGGCCGCCTCCATGGAGCCGGTAACCGTGTCGGCAAAGAGCACAGCCTTGCCGTTGATGTGACGCGCAGCCCGGCCCATGGTCTGGATCAGTGAGGTCGTGGAGCGTAGAAAACCCTCCTTGTCGGCATCGAGGATGGCAACGAGGGAGACTTCCGGCAGGTCGAGGCCTTCGCGGAGCAGGTTGATGCCGATCAGAGCGTCAAACTCGCCTGCCCGAAGAGCGCGCAGGATCCGCACCCGCTCCAGGGTCTCGATTTCCGAGTGAAGGTAGCGCACTCGCAAGCCCTGCTCGAGGTAGTGGTCCGAAAGGTCTTCCGCCATGCGTTTGGTCAGGGTGGTGACCAGAACCCTCTCCCCGAGCTCCGCGCGGAGCCGGATCTCTTCCATCAGGCTGTCCACTTGCCCGGCAACCGGACGAATCTCTATCTCCGGATCAGTGAGCCCGGTCGGGCGCACGATCTGCTCCACCACCACTCCTCCTGACCTGGTCAATTCATAGGGTCCCGGAGTGGCCGAGACATACACGACCTGGTTCACTCGTGCTTCGAATTCCCCGAAGTTGAGCGGCCGGTTATCGAGTGCCGACGGCAGCCGAAACCCGTATTTCACGAGGTTCTCTTTTCTCGAACGGTCGCCGAAGTACATTCCGCGCACCTGCGGGATCGTGGCGTGGCTCTCATCCACGAAGAGAATCGAGTCGCGGGGCATGTAGTCGAGTAGAGTGGGCGGCGGCTCGCCCGGTCTGCGCCCCGTCAAATGGCGGGAATAGTTCTCGATGCCCCGGCAGTAGCCGAGCTCCTTCATCATCTCAAGGTCAAACAGCGTGCGCTGCCGCACACGGTGCGCCTCCAGTTCCTTCCCTTCCCGCATGAGATGCGTATGCCATTCCTCGAGCTCTTCCTTCGTGGTCTCGATGGCCCGCAGGAGCTGGTCGCGAGGCTGCACATAATGAGATTTGGGGTAGATCGGCAGCCGCTCGTGTTTTTTGAGAGTCCGGCCGGTAACGGGATCGATCTGCGCGATCGAGTCGATTTCGTCGCCGAACATTTCAATCCGGAGCGCATAATCCTCGTAGGTCGGGAACACCTCCACCACATCGCCGCGCACACGGAAGTGCCCGCGATCGAGCTCGAAATCCTGGCGCGAAAACTGCATTTCCACCAGACGGCGCAGAATCTCGTCACGCCGGATGTGCTGTCCCCGCTCCAGGAAGAGAAGCATGCCGTAGTAGGCCTCCGGCGAACCCAGGCCGTAGATGCAGGAAACGCTGGCCACGATGATGCAATCTCTCCGTTCAAAGAGCGATCGAGTGGCCGAGTGCCGCAACTGGTCGATTTCGTCATTGATCAGCGCGTCCTTCTCGATGTAGGTGTCCGTGGCTGCGATGTACGCCTCGGGCTGGTAGTAGTCATAGTAGGAAACGAAGTACTCGACCGCGTTGCCTGGAAAGAAGTTCTTGAATTCCCGGTAGAGCTGGGCGGCGAGCGTCTTGTTATGTGCGAGCACCAGGGTCGGCCGCTGCAGTGCCTCGATCACCTTGGCCATCGTGAAGGTCTTGCCTGACCCGGTAACCCCGAGCAGGACCTGGGCCTCCGCCCCTTCCTCCATACCCATCGTCAGCTTCTCGATCGCATTCGCCTGATCGCCGCAGGGCATAAAGGATGTGCTGATTTTGAACTTCGACGAATGGATGAGGGCCCTTCCATAGGGGATGTTCGAGTAGGAAAAATCCGATTCGCGTTGTGGCGCCTTCTTCATCATAATCCGCCTGTCCGCCTGGGCACACTTTCTGCGATAGAATAGCCTGTTATTATACCGCATGCGGGGAGCTGCCGGAAAATGACCACGGAGACGATCGAAAAAGCGTTGCGCGTGCTGAGAAGGGAGATCCACAAATGGAAAGTGCCGGCCGTGGCGGTCGTTGCCGACCAGGCGTCAGACCGGCCATTCGAAACACTCGTCAGCACCATTCTGTCTCTTCGCACCAAGGATGCTGTCACCGAACAGGCATCACGCCGCCTGCTGTTTCACGCCCCCACACCGGAGGCTCTCGCGGCGCTCCCTCTCCGCACGATCGAAAGACTGATCTATCCCGTTGGTTTCTACCGCACCAAGGCGCGCAACCTGAAAGCCACATCTCGGATCCTGTTGCGTGATCACGGCGGAAAAGTGCCGCGCACCATCGAGGCTCTCCTCGCCCTCCCCGGCGTGGGGAGGAAAACCGCCAACCTGGTTGTTACCGTGGGCTTCGGAGATTACGGGATTTGCGTCGACACTCACGTCCACCGGATCTCAAACCGGTGGGGGTATGTCAGGACGCAGACTCCGCAAAAAACGGAGTTTGCCCTGCGGGCGAAACTCCCCAGGAAGCGCTGGAAAACTTACAATGACCTCCTCGTTACCTTCGGACAGAACCTTTGCCTCCCGGTTTCCCCCTGGTGCACCCGATGCCCGGTCGCGGGATTCTGCGAAAGAAGGGGAGTCCTCCGCCACCGGTGATGGAAGGACAGACCACGTACATCATGATACGGGCCGGACTCGTCGTGGGTGCAATCGGAAGTGAGGCTCAACAAAAAAACCTGTCAATCATTTGTCAATTGTCATTTGGGGGCTCGGCAGGTTGGCTCTGCGCTCGGGTACTTCACCCGCTCCGAGCGCGATCAGGACCGCACGGGCCGGAGGTTTGCAGCGGCCAGACGACAAATGACCATTGATAAATTCTCTTGTCGTTGACCGTTGCGCGACCTGAATTTTGCGAGGATTGAGTCTCACTTCCGATTGCACTCGTTCGTAGCACTGCCCGCCTGATGCATCGCCTCCAGTGTGTTATCATTTGCGGTTTGCATCGGCACTTTCGCAGAGGACGCGGCGCATTGACCGACAAGGCGTATATTCGTAATTTTTCCATCATCGCGCACATCGACCACGGCAAGTCAACGCTCGCCGACCGGCTGCTGGAAATGACCGGAGCTCTCTCGGCCCGGGAGATGTCGGAGCAGGTGCTCGATGCGATGGATCTTGAGCGGGAGCGGGGCATAACCATCAAGGCGCATGCCGTGCGCCTGAATTACCTTGCCGAAGACGGCAACGAATACATTTTGAACCTCATCGACACACCCGGGCACGTCGATTTCTCATACGAGGTGTCCCGGAGCCTCTCGGCGTGCGAAGGAGCGCTCCTCATTGTCGACGCATCGCAGGGAGTAGAAGCCCAGACGCTCGCCAACACCTACCTGGCTCTTGACCACCACCTGGAGATCGTCCCCGTCATCAACAAGATCGATCTTCCCAGCGCCGACGTGGAGCGATCCAGGGAGCAGATCGAAAACATCATCGGACTGGACGCCAAGGATGCAATCCTGGCAAGCGCCAAGGAGGGGACCGGCACCGAGGAAATCCTGGAAGCCATCGTCCACCGCTTCCCGCCGCCCAGGGGAGAGTACGCCAAGCCGCTCAGGGCATTGATCTTCGATTCCTGGTTCGACCCCTACCGCGGTGTCATCGTGCTTGTCCGCGTTGTGGACGGCACATTGCGCCAGGGAATGAAGATCCGCCTGATGGCAACCCAGCAGGCTTTTTTTGTGGAACAGATCGGCGTGATCACGCCCAAATTCCAGCCTGTGGAAGAGCTGTCGGTGGGGGAAGTCGGATATGTCGCGGCCGGCATCAAGCGCATTTCCGACAGCAAGATCGGGGACACAATCACGGAAGATGGCCGGCCCACGGGGGAGCCCTTCCCGGGATTCCAGGAAGTCAAGCCGATGGTATTCTCAGGGCTCTACCCGACCGATAACGCGCAATACGAGGATCTGCGCGACGCTCTCGAGAAACTCCAGTTGAATGACTCGTCGTTCTACTATGAGCCGGACACTTCGGGGGCGCTCGGCTTCGGTTTTCGCTGCGGCTTTCTTGGCTTGCTGCACATGGAGATCGTGCAGGAGCGACTGGAGCGCGAGTTCAGCCTGTCTCTGATCACTACGGCACCGGGTGTGCGCTACCGCATCACCAACAAGAACGGGGAGGTGTTCGAGGTGCATAATCCCTCGAAGCTCCCCGCCGCGGGAGATATCCTGAAGTTCGAAGAGCCCATGATTACGGCGATGATTCTTTCGCACAGCGATTATGTCGGGCCGATCTTGAAACTCGCCGAGGAGAAACGGGGCGAGCAGAAAGGGTTCGAATACGTGACGGCAAACCGGGTGCTGATCACCTACGAACTCCCGCTCGCCGAAATAGTGCTCGATTTCTACGACCGGCTGAAGTCCGTTTCCCGCGGCTATGCATCGCTTGACTATCACTTCTCAGGCTACAAAGAATCGCGGCTGGTAAAGCTGGACATTCTGGTGAGCGGGGATCCGGTGGATGCCCTGTCTCTGATCGTCCACCAGGACAATGCACAACCGCGCGGCAGGATGCTCGCCGCCAAGATGAAAGAGCTGATTCCCCGCCAGATGTTCGAGGTCGTCATCCAGGCCGCGATCGGCAGCAAAGTGATCGCCCGCGAGGTGGTTCGCCCGATGCGGAAGAATGTCATCGCGAAATGCTATGGAGGCGACATCACCCGCAAGCGCAAGCTGCTGGAAAAGCAGAAAGAAGGCAAGAAACGAATGAAGAAGCTGGGCAAGGTGGAGATCCCGCAGGAGGCTTTCCTTGCCGTGCTCAAAGTGGAATGACGCCCGCCTGCAGCTTCATTTGCAGCCATCCCTAATGCAAGGGCTGCCTCCAGCCGATCAGTCTTGAGGAAGCATTCCCTCGAGGGGAGAAATATGCAAACCCGGAGCAATCGCGTGAGAGGAAGAGGTGAGGACGGTAAAGGCTCGCTCGGCTGCCTTGTTTCCATTCTTCTGGCCGGCGCCGCGATCCTCATCGGCGTGCGGGTGGGCCCCCCATACTTCGCCTACAAAGGCCTGGAAGGGGATGTAAAGACTGAAGTCAGCCGCGCCGGCGCACGTTTCTTCGGCAATGAAGTCGTCAAACAGAATATTCTGGACGTGGCCAGGAAAAACGAGGTCCGCCTCAAGGATGAAAACGTCAAGGTGGAGCGCTTCGCCGGCCAGATCCACGTCGTCGTCGAATACTCCGTGCCGGTGGACCTGTTCGTCACCCAGCATACGTTCGATTTCAAGATCAAAGCGTCGAGCTTTGTCGGAACCCTGTAGCCGGCTGCAGCCTTCGTTGAGATTTCCTGCCGATCGGACGACGGCAAACCTATCCCCTCTGTAACGCACGACCGCTTTCCCGGTAGCCCCCCGCCTCCGGAACGTCTTGCGCCGGTCGCCCGTAAGGCCTAACATGTAGGAAATGGTGCTGAAGGCCTGTCGAATCAAAACCGGAATCACTCTTCCCCGGCAGACGTTTTGCGGCAGAGGTCGTTGTTTTCTCCTGCTTGTCCTCCTCCTGGCGGCGGCGTGCAGGACGGCCGTCGTCCGGGTCCCCGTGTCGCCGGAGAATATACAGCGGGCGAACGCGGCTGCAAACGAAGGCGACGTCCTCTTCGCGCGCAAGGACTATTACGCCGCCCTGATCAAGTACCTGGAGGCCGCGCAGTTCAATCCGAACAACGAATACATATACAACAAGGTAGGGATCGCCTATTCCCGCCTGCAGTTTTACAGGGAGGCAACCGACGCTTTCACGCGTTCCATCGGGCTCAATCCAAAATATCCCTACTCCTACAACAACCTGGGTTCGGTTTATTTCGCAATGGATAACAAGAAAAAAGCCGAATCCTATTTCCGGAAGGCGATTTCCATCAAAAACGACGACGCGTCGTTCCACATCAACCTGGGCACGCTGTATTTTGAAACCAAGAAGTTCCAGAAAGGCCTCGAGGAGTATCGCAAAGGCCTCGCCCTCGACCCCGAGGTCTTGAACAGAACCGGCGGCCTGAGCGTGGCCGCGTCGACTTCGGCGCAGAACTCGGCAGAGAAGAGCTATTCCATGGCGCGCCTCCACGCCTCCCTCGGAAATGCTGAGCTTACCGTCGAGAACCTGCAGCAGGCAATCGCCAATGGCTTCACAGACCTGGAGGCCATCCGGACCGAGCACGATTTCGATCCCGTCAGGAAAGACGAGAAGTTTGTCGCCTTCATGAAATATGCGGCGCAGGTTATCAAATAGCCCCCCGCCCGTCGGCCACTCCCGCGCACAGGGATTCCGTTGCCCGCCGGGGCAAGTCGCGACAAAAACGCACTGACGCTTTGGGGCGCAATCCCGAAATCACCCGTCGCAGCACCTGAATGTCGAGGCCTGAAAGGAAGAAATGGACACCCACCGTTCTTTGCTTCTTTGATGGGTGTCCATATTCTCTTCTCGTGGGGTCGGATAATTACGGCTCGGAAGAAATGGACACTCACCGTTCTTTACTTCTTTGATGGGTGTCCATATTCTTTGAACATGGCGTGTTCACAGGCGAATGCCAGCCCGCAATGCCAGGCAGCATACTGCTGAAGCCTATCAAAGAAAACGGGATAGAAAACCGGATCTGAGGCGCTCCATTTGTTTAAGTTTTCTACTTAATATATAGAAAAAATTACGTTTGTTCTGTTCCGACCCCGTGCGCTATTACCATAATGAAAAAGAACTTCAATA
>JAFNAG010000141.1 GCA_017860135.1 Acidobacteriota bacterium | reverse complement strand
GTCGCGCCGACTGCAGGTCCGCCGCAACCGTGAGGCGAGGAAAAGGTCTTGTGGAGGTTGAAGTGGCAGAGGTCGAATCCCGCTTCGCGGGCTCTGGTGATGCCCAGGAGGCCATTGGCATTCGCCTGGTCGTAGGCGCAGAGCCCGCCGGCCTGGTGGACGACCTCGACGAACTCTCCGATTCGCGGATTAAATATTCCCGTATCTTCCGGGTTGGTGATCAACATGCCGGCCGTGCGCGTCGAAACCGAGGCCCGAAGAGCCGCCAGATCCGGATATCCGGAGGGGTCCGGATGGAGGGTGATGATCTTGAATCCTGCAGTCCGGGCGCATGCGGCGTTGGACGGATGGGAAAAGATCGTGGTGATGATTTCGTCACGCTCCGGGGCGCCGCGGGCGAGGTGATATGCCCGGATGATCGACGCGTTCGCGTAAATTGCGGCTGAGCCCGCAGCCGGCTGGAGGGAAAACCGGTCCATGCCTGAGATTTCCTTCAGGATCTGCTCGAACCGGAAATAGATCTCGAGAATTCCCTGGATGGTCTCCTCGTCCTGCAACGGATGGAGGTCGGCGATTTTGTGGTGCCTGGCGAACTGGTCGTTGATCTTGGGACTGTACTTCATCGTGCAGGTCCCTTGGCCCACATCGATATTGAGGTCAGCTCCCAGATTCTCCTGCGAGAGCCGGAGGTAGTGCCGGAGCACCTGGTTTTGCGAAAGCTCCGGCAGTTGAGGAGGCCTGAGCCTCTGCAATCCTGCAGGAAGGGCTGCGAGCACATCCCCCGTTGCGTCCCGCATGTCCGGCTCCAGGGGAGGTACGAGAATCCCGCGCTGGCCTGGCCGGCTCAGTTCGAACAGGATCGGCTCGTTCCAGCGTGCCTGGTGATATCGGCGCAGCCGCAATTTCCCGGCAGCCGTGTGTGGGGAAGCCGTTGCCTGGTCCATCATGCGAGCACCTCCTGCAATTCCCGAGTCAACCTGTCAATGTCGCTGCCCGTGTGCACCTCGGTCACGCTGTAGAGAGCGCTTTGGCCGAGTTCAGGAAATTCCCCGGCAAGGGCTTTGCCGCCGAAAATGCCCTTCTCCAGCAAGGCCCGGTTGACCTCTGCCACTGTCTTACCTGATCCGTTGAAATCGACGACAAACTCGCCGAAGTGGGGGAAACGGGAGAAGGGGATCGTCACGCCACGAATTCCGCCCAGGCGGATCATGGCATATCTTGCCCGTGCCATGATGCCCTCTCCGATCTCCGCCATCCCCCGAGGGCCCATCAGGGAGAGGTACACGCCGGCAGTGATGCCCCAGAGGGCCGCGGCGGTGCCCACCCACTCTTTGCCCTTCTCCCGGAGAGCGAACGAAGTCCTGTCGTAAGCGACATCTCCGAACCCGTATTCTCCCTCCACCCGGGTCGAGGTGATTCCAAACAGGCGCGACGGATACTCCATGACATATTTCTCTTCGTCCCGTGTCGCGATGAAACCTGCCTGCCCTCCGCCGAACTGCATGTGCATGCCGAGAGGCTGAATGTCGCCGCACACGATGTCCGCTCCGTAATCGGCCGGCGGCGCCAACACTCCCAGTGACAGGGGATTGACGCCCACGACACAAAGCGCGCCGCAGGCGTGCGCCGCGCGCGAAATCGGCTCCCCGCCTGTCTCGAGAAAACCGAGGTATGAGGGATTCTCAAAATAAACGGCAGCCGTTCCGGCGGACAGGGCGTTGCCGAGCGCCTTGCCGTCCAGGCCTCCGGATTGCCGATCGTGTTCGATGCAGCGGATTTCGAGATCGGGTTTCAGATAGTCCCTGAGTTTCGACAGCTTGCCGCCGTCGAGGATGCGCGGCACCAGGATCCCGGTCCGGCCGGTAATGCGCGCAGCCATGCGCAACGCGGTCGCGGCTGCCTGATATCCGTCGTAGGTCGGCACGTTGACGACATCCATGTTCAACAATTCGCCCATCATGCTGGTGTATTCGAACAGGGCCTGAAACCGACCGTGATCGTCATATGGCTCGCCGGCATATGCGGTCAGAAACTCGCTTCGCTGATTTATTTCGTCGCACACTGCCGGCACATGATGCTGCCAGCATCCGGCGCCTAAAAAACTGAGATTCTCACAGGCCGTACTGTTTTTAGAGAGAAGGGATTCGACATGACGCTTCAGCTCATGTTCGGAGAGAAGAGGCGGCGGCAGGTGCATGTCTCCCTGCATGCGGAGTCCGGCCGGTATGTCCTGGAAAAAATCGTCCGTGCTTTCCGCTCCGACTTCTCTGAGCATCTCCTCCTTCAAAGATGGAACGGAGTTGGGAATGTAAGGGTAGACGGTCTTTTCTTCGTTCTTCATTGGGTTCTCCAGATCCGGACCATGGACAGGAATTCCGACGGAGGCATGAATCCGCACGGATACCCTTTCTTTTTCACGCACAAAGGCTGCGCACCAGCTCCAACAGCGCATCGCGGCAGGCGAGCACCTCGTCGAGATTCACATATTCCTCCTGGCTGTGCAATCCGGCGCCGCCGGGGCCGAAGATGACGCACGGGATGCCCGCGTGACCAAGGACACCTGCGTCGGTCCAGAATGACACACCGCCGCAACGCGGCTCCCGCCCCGTTTTCGCCAGTGCATTCACCAGCGCGGAGGGCAGGAAGTGGCTCGCAGGAGTCTCATAAGGGCGGCGGCTGAATAGCAGCCTGGCCTGGGCCCGGAACTTGCCGTCCTGTGTGCGGAGATCCTCCAGAATCGTCTCCAGCTCGCGCAGAACAGCGTCCTCCGGTTCACCGGCTATGGTGCGACGTTCCATTTGCAGTGCACACCGGTCCGGATAAGTGCTGAATTCGCGGCCGCCGGAGATGAAAGACGCATGCAGCGACGCCGTTCCCATCACCGGGTGTGGAGGACCGGCCTGCAGCCTGCGGTCGAGGTTTTCCAACCGCTGCAACACGCGGCCCATGTGAAGGATGGCGTCGCAACCTTCGGCGGGCCGGCTGCCGTGGGCGGCGATTCCGTGCGTAACTACTTCCGCCCAGGAAAACCCTTTGTGCCCGGTGGCGATGACCAGGTCCGTGGGCTCCGCGATCACGGCCGCATCCGCATGCCAATCCTGCACGAGCGATTCCGCCCCAACGCTCGCGTACTCTTCATCGGCAACAGCGGCAACAATGAGCCTGCCTGCCTCCAGACCGCCGCTTTCGGTAATACCCCGCGCCGCACCCATCATTGCCGCAAGGCCGCCTTTCATGTCCTGTGCGCCGCGCCCGTATAGACGCCCGCCGCGTACGACCGGATCAAAGGGCGCCTCCATCCCGGCAACGCCAACGGTGTCCATATGACCGCAGAACATGAGAGACAGGCCCGGCCTTGCGCCTTCCAGGACTCCCACCACGTTGGGACGGCCGGGCACTGCCTCCATCTCGTTCACAGTCAGACCCAGAGAGCGAAGTTCGCCGGCAATCAAACCCGCGATCCGGCTCTCTCCGGCGCCCCCAGGCACGAGAGACGGGTTGACGGAGTCCACAGCGACAAGATCACGCAACAACCGGATGGTGTCGTCCATAACGATAGCTCTCCTCTGGCCGGTGCAAGCGATTGAAAGCGGGCTGAAAAGGAGCAGGGATAATCATCTTATCCCAGGTCCTGTTCCGCTGCAAGCGAGCCATCGCGTTGTTCCCTGAGGACGCGGGGAAAGTGCCCGGCGTGCAGCCGGGGCTTGGAATTCGATTACAGGTATGGCGGCGAGACGCCCGTGGTCCGGTGCCGGTCGAACGGGCAGGCAGTGGTGATGGGCAGGGTAACGCAAATGTGTGTTGCGTACCGCAGAGTTATGGTATATTGTCTACTGCTTACTTCTTTGCGGCAAGCGGTGGGCAGATTTGGCGCCTGCCACGCACGTACCCCCTCGCGTGCTGTGCTGAAGCCTAACTGTTGAGGTACCAGGAGTTCAAGTGGAGTAGAGACTCCGGCCGGAAACGGAACCTTCTCCGGAAGGGTTCCGGACGGAGTGCGGACAGGGTTGAGGGACGGGATGTTGACAAGCAAGAGGCAGGAGTGGATTCTTCAGTTCATCAAAGGGCCTGACATCACCCCGGTGGACAGTTCTCCGGGTCGGTACACTTCAAACAGGACCGTGAGCGTCGTTGCGGATGAACGGCAGGTGACGATCCGGCCGACGGATGTCCTGGATCTTTCGAATCCGGAGCTGTTGATCATCCAGGCTGGTGATCGCGAAAGGACAATTCCCTGGGAAAGGATCTCCAGCCTGGAATTCGACGAACAGGACCTATCATTCGCACCCAAGAAGCCTAAAGTCAGAACCGCTGCGCAGCGGATGCTGCGTTTTCCCCTGGGGAAGAAAGTGGTGTAGGCCTCTGATTGGCGGCAGCGATGAGTTTGCGCACCCCGGGGATGATCATGATCAGCAGTTCTGCCTGAGCGCGGTCAGCGCGCTGAAGCAATGCCGCCTGTTCCCCGCTCCAGGTTTCTGGAGGTCTGCGGCCGGACTCCAGATATTCCAAAGCCTGAATACCCACGTTGGCCAGCAAAGACACATTCTCGGACAGTGTCTCCAGTTCTCCCAGAAGAAACGAATCCTGCAGCACCAACCGCAGCGCAGGATGATTGTCCCGCCACAGCGTCAGCCAGCGCCGGAGGTCGGCCGCCTGTTGCGCCAGCCCCGCCGCCGTCGCAAGCGCCAGGTCGACCCGGCGAGTGAATTCACGGGCCCGGTCGCTCTCCGGAGCCACGGCGTCGACAAGTCGGTTCATAGGGGTCAGGCTCGTGTATTTGCGCATTCGTCCCCGTGCCAGCTGCTTTACAGGCTCGACGATGTCCCCCAGGATTTTCAACGCCTCGGGGACATCTGTGCCGGTCATGCGCTGCATCATCTGCGGATAGACGGAACGGTGATGCAGGCCCAGAGCTTCGAGATCGCGGCCGACCGCGTCCAGGCGTCGGTACATGTCGTCAACGTCCCGCACCGTCTCGTGTGACCACAAGCGCTCCGCGACTGCCGCAGCGCGGGGCCAGATGCGCGAATCGATGTTCTCATAGGTGATGTACTCTCCCCACATGCACGCCTCCCCTCCCAGGATCCGCGTCCTGTCCTTTTCGGATAGTGCGGCGGCCCGCTGCCCCATCGGGTCCACGAGGTAGTGGAAAGAAGCGGGACGCAGATGGTCCAGGTAATACCCCCAGGAGAGGATCCCCGCATAGCCTTGCTGCGCGGCCTGGGCAAGGGATGCCTGGCCGCGCCAGGATTGGATCACGGCACTCTTAGGCAGGCCGGGATGGAGGATCTCGTCCCAACCGACGGCTTTTTTGCCGTGCTTGGTAAGCAGGGACACCAGACGCGTATTGAAATAGGCCTGCAGATCTTCGTTGTCCTTTAGGGCGCGCCTTTTCTTGAAAGCGGAGATTCTGGCGCTCGCGTTCCACTGCCTGCCGTTTACCTCGTCCCCTCCGACGTGCCAATAGGCATCTGGGAACAGGGGCACGATCTCGCCAAGAAATGCATCCAGAAACGCGTACACCTCCTCGCGGGTTGGATCCATGCAGGGGTCGAAAACGCCCCAGCCGCGCTCGACGGCATAGGGCCCGGGTGCGCTCGCGAGCTCGGGATGTCCGACAAACCAGGCAGTTGTGTGACCGGGCATGTCAAACTCCGGGACGACGCGGATGCCGCGCTCGCGTGCGTGCGCCACCACCTCGCGGATCTGCTCCTGGGTATAGTAGAGCCCGTCGGAGCCTTCGCCGTGTAGTCTGGGAAACTTTCGGGACTCGATGCGGAATCCCTGGTCTTCGGACAGGTGCCAGTGCAATACATTCATTTTCACTGCCGCCATGGCATCGAGGTTCCGCCGGATGACCTCCACCGGCTGCCAGTGGCGTGCGACATCAATCATCAATCCGCGCCAGGGAAAGCGCGGACGATCCTCGATGCTCACGGCAGGGAAATGGAAAGACCCGCGGTCCAGGTCGGTCAGTTGCAAGAGGGTCTCGAGCCCGCGGAGGATTCCCAGGGGAGCGCGAGCGTCAAGCAGGATCCTGTCAGGTGTGACCACCAGGGTATAGGTTTCGTCCGCACTCACGCTCTGAACCCGTTCGCCCGCCCCGTGACACCGGATTTCGAGCTGTGCGCGACCAGTGGTGGTGGATGGTCCGACCGTCAAAGGGATCCCGGTGCGCTCCTGCAACCGCAGCAGGAATCGCTTCAGGGCTCGGTCCAGTCTCGGCTCGGAATAGCCGATACAAGCCGCACGAAAACCGGCATCGATCATGAATTTGCCCTGAGCGGGTGAAAGAGTTGCCGGAACCGGCAACAAATCAAACTGCGGGGCTGGCGGCGCAGGGACAGGCTGGTCCTGCGGTGCGGCTGAGGCACAGGCCAAGAGTGCGGCGACCAGGGAAAGAACCGCTTTGGAAACGTTCATGGGCAGACTCCCGGGAATTCATGATTCTCCGTGTTCCTGCCGGGCAACGGAGATGTTCACTGTAATCAGTCCGAAGCCTGTTGTCGAGCCATTTGACGAACGTGTCGAAGGTGCCGGAATTACGGGATCACGCTGCGGAGGCAAATGAATCCGGGCCTGCAGACGCGCATCCCGATTGACTTTGGCGCGGTTGTCAGGTACTTTCACAGCTATCGTATTTAGAGGAGAAATCGGTGGAAACAGAGATCTCGATCATAGGTGAGCCAACCGCGAATCCAGCCGTCTGCAAGTTCACTATCGACCGCCCGGTGCATCCTGGCGGCTCGGCCTACTTCGCCAACCGCGACGCGGCAAAGCTTTCTCCGCTGGCGGGGAAGATCTTTGAAGTGGATGTGGTGGAGAATGTCCTCATTGCGGAGAACCAGATTACGGTAACGAAATCCGGCTTCGAGCCCTGGCCGACAGTCGGCAAGCAGATTGGGGCGAAGATCAGAGAGCACATCCATGCGGGGGCGCCGGCGGTCAGCGAGGAATTCACGAGAGGGATGCCGCCGGAAGCCGAGATCCGCGACAGAGTGCAGAAACTGCTGGAGCGCGAAATCAATCCGGCATTGGGGATGCACGGCGGCTGGGTGGAACTGATCGATGTGAAAAAGAATGCGGTCTACCTCCGGCTGGGCGGTGGTTGCCAGGGCTGCGGTGCCGCGGACATGACGCTGAAACAGGGAATTGAGAAGTCCATCCGTGAGATGATCCCGGAAGTAGGAGAGATCCTCGATACCACCGATCATGCTGCGGGGCGGAACCCCTACTATCAGCCCCGCGGATAGATTACTCCTCGGATGCGGCCGAATGCAGCGGATCACGCCCTGATTCGATCTTCTGCGAAGGACCGGGTGCGATGGTTGCGTGGGCAGCGCGGTTGCCTGTCCCACACGGTGACAGAGATTGAATGCGAATTTGTTGATTGCTTTTTTCCGGAATATCCGGAAAATGGCAGTGGCTTCGTTTCAATGTACACGTTGAGTTACTACCGAACGATTCATCTTTGAGGAGGAACGTATGGCTGGAAAAGTGATGACGAAAACTGCGTTGATTTCGCTCATTGCGGAAAAGAACGAATTGACCAAGGCGAAAGTGAACGGGATTTTCGACTCGATCGCCGACATCGCGATCGCAGAGACAAAGAAGAACGGGCAGTTCGTGCTGCCCGGCATCGGGAAATCGGTGAAGTCGCACCGGAAAGCGCGCATGGGGCGCAACCCTCAGACAGGCGACGCGATCAAGATCCCCGCCAAGACCGTTGTGAAGTTCCGCGTGGCCAAGGCTTTCAAAGATGCCGTGGTGCCGCCGAAGAAGTAGTGACGGTATTGGGTTTCCAATGATGTTCGCCTCTTGGATCGTTCCGGCTGTGCGGGAGTCATTGAGTATACACGCCGGGCCGATCCACAGCCGGACATAGCCAGTCATCGTTCATTGCTGATGACCGTAGAGAGCTGCTATTGCCCCTGCGGGATACAAACCGCAGGGGCAAAGTAGGCGTGACCTGTCGATCTGACTCGTAGTCCCATCTGACTTTGCAAGCAGGGTACTCCATAGCAAATCACCAGCCTCTGTGACAGGGGTCGGGCAGGGCTTCGCGTAGGTGCTGCGCTTGCCCCGAAGAGGCCGTTTCCCGGTGGAGCGGTGATCGACGCCCCGGCTCCCGGGGAGGAAGACTCCGCCGGGGGGAATGGTCCAGCTTCAACCCAGCGGTGACACGCGTGCTGCGCGCCAGGGCCCAGCCAGGCTGTTCAGACAGAAGAGGGTGAGGATCACGAAACCGAATGGTGCCGCATTCCACCAGAAATCCGTAACCACGCGAGGGTCGGCGGTCAGGCTGCGGAGCATGGTCCCCCAAGATGGGATGCTCCCTTGAAATCCGACGTTCAGAAACGACAGGATCAGGTCTCCCAGGATGAACAGGGGAGCGGCGGCGATCGTCTGCGCGAGTGCGAAGGGTGCCAGAGCGGGGAGCATGTGGCGGCGCAAGATGTGCCAGGGAGAACCTCCCATGGCCCTGGCGGCTTCCGTGTAACCCGCATTCTGCAGCTGCAGGATCAACCCGCGCACACCCAGTGCGAGCGGTGGCCAGGTCACAGCAGCGATCAATGCGGCGGTAACAAACGCGGTGAGTCCGAAGGACATGTCCAGCGGCAACATGGCGCGTGCGGCGAGCACCAGGTAGAGCGCCGGGAGCGCCAGCACGAACTCGGACATCCTCATAAGCACAGTGCTGGTCCATCCCCCGGCCATTCCTGCCAGGGCGCCGATCGCGGTTCCCAGGAAAGCATACAGCACGATTCCCACGATAAGCACGAACAAGGAAGTGCGGGCACCTGCGAGCGTGCGTGAGAAGACGTCACGCCCCATCCCGTCGGTCCCCCAGGGATGGAAAATGCCCTCCACATCCGTTCCCAGAAAGTGCCGTGTCGAGGGAATGATGCCCAGGATCCGATAGGGGAATCCCCTGGGAAAAAACCGGAGGGGATAGGATTGATCCGTGAGTTCGCCGTATCGGGAAAGCTGGATGTCGGTCATCTCCATTCGATAGACCTGTGGCCGCCAGCGGAACCTGCCGGAGGTGTCACGGAAGTGGATCCTGCTGGGCGGCGCGTAACACTGGTTGAGATCGAGGCGATCCGGCGGGTTCGTCGAGAGGAAATCGCTGAACAAGGCAACGAGGAAAAGTGGAATTGTCAGGAAACGCGCGATTCTCGTCACGAGCGTACCGGGATTCATCGGGCGTCTCCTGTGCGGATGCGAGTCCGCGGATCCAGGATAAGAAGCAGGGCATCGGCGCACATGTTTCCCACCACCAGCAGGAGAGTGCTACCGACCACGCAGCCAATGACGAGCGGAAGATCAAGATTGAAGAGCGCGTCGTAGGTTGCTTGTCCCAGTCCGGGCCAGGCGAACATCACCTCGAGGACCAGGCTGCCGCTGAGAACGTTTCCGAATAGGGGCCCCGAAACGGAGAGAACCGGATTCAGGGCGGGCCGCGCAACGTAGTCAAGTAAGATTCTCCGGCGCGGCAGACCGCGAGCACGGGCAGCTCTTACGTATGGCTGCAGGAGGGCCTCCTGAGCAGCCGCGCATTCAATCCTCTCGACGTAGGCGATGATTGGAACGGACAGGCATCCGACCGGGAGCAGCAGATGATGGATCCTGTTTGCCAGCCACTCCAGGAAGCCGGGATCCTGCAGAGAGAGCGAGTTCATGCTTCCCAGAGGGAACCACTCTGTTCGCGCGGCGAACAGCAGAGCCGCCAGCCCGAGGACCAGAGTGGGGAGGGCTAACGCAGCCGATGAGATCAGGTCGAACGCCAGTCCGATCGACCGGTTTCGATAGACGGCGTGCATCACGCCCAGGAGCATTCCGGCGGCCAGCCCAAGCATCAGCGCCGGAATTCCCATCCAGAGGGTGTTGGCGAGGGCTTCCAGAACGACGCTGCGGACCGGCCTGCGATAAAAAAGTGAATCACCGAAATCGAGAAAGATGCAACTCCGCAACCAGAGGGCGTACTGGACCCACAGAGAGCGGTCCAGGCCATGCTGCCGGCGCATCCGCTCCACCGTTTGGCGGCTGATCGAAGGGTCGCTTTCCTGTACGGAGAAGAAGTCGCCGGGGATCAACGACGACAGAAAAAACGTTGCCGAGGCGACGAGGAGGGCAAGTGTGACCAGGCGGGCTGCGCGTCTTGATAGGGCGGTGAGAATTCTCACGTCGGGAGTCCTGCTAGCGCGTGGGCTTGGTTATTTCTTCGGAATTCCAGAGCAGGTAAAAAGGCATCAGGGACGGACGGATATTTCCCAGGTTGTTTCGCCAGCCGCTCAGGATATTGGGCGCCATCGTAGGGATGGCGGGCAACTGCTCCGCCCAGATCTCCTGCATCCTGAAGAATGCAGTGATGCGCACCATAGCATCCAGGCTCTGCAGCAGCCGGGTCGTCAGTGTATCCATTTCCTCCTCCCAGACCGTATACGGCTTGGCCTGGCCCGGATGCCAGAAATGCTGAACCCCGCTGCTGTACCACAGGTCGGCCTGCAGGTCCGGGACAACGTCGCTGGGCGTGTTGCCGAACAGAATCGCCTCGTAGTCGAAGGTCCGAAGAAATCGGGGGACCAGCTCATTGACCGGCAGGAGCTGGACGTTCAGACGGATGCCAACCTGCGCCAGATTCTGCCGTATGATTTCGGCAGTATTCTCCCTTGCCGGGATA
>JAFNAG010000029.1 GCA_017860135.1 Acidobacteriota bacterium | reverse complement strand
GCGATTGTTCGGCCAGCCCAAAGAAAACTGCCACGAATTCCACGAATTATCACGAAGGCCGCATTGTATGGCTCGCATCAAGGGAGATAATTCTTCGGAGAATCCGTGAAATTCGTGGCTTTATTTGCAGGCCTGTAACTGTTCCGAGCCGGCTAAACAGTCACCATCTCCTGGGATTTTGACGGTTCGCACAAGCATGCTACCATTTTTGAGGACGGGGTGCTCGTCGGCACCGATTCGCAACCAATTGCTCTCGTCCGGATCGGGCACGGGGCGGGTGTTGCGGAGGGATGCTGCAGCACCGGGGACGTTTCGGCGGAAACGCTCGCCTGCGCACGATCGAGGAAGCTGGTGAGTCACAACCGCGGGTGTCGCCGCAAGGAATCGAAGAGCTCGAATGATTGACTGCCGCAACTGCATCAACTGGATCGACGGGAACCTGGAGGAGATAGAGGCCGGCAAGGAGCAGGGAGCGGGCTCCCTCATGGGTTGCCGCATTTACGGCGTCCGCGATGGCAAGACCGCGCTGGAAAGCTGTCCCCACTACCACGAGAGTGACAATCTCTTCACGATCTGCCGCACCTGTAAGATCACTGTGCCAAAAGTCTGCGTCTCCCTCGGCGAATGCGTGAACTGCCTGGACACGGACTTGTTCTGTGTGGATTCGTGCATTGGAGGAGACCTGCGCAAGTATTGCACCCATTTTATCCGCCTATATACCGAAGGGGCGCATCTCATCGATCAGGGCCGCACATTTGACCTCTTTCCCATCCTGGGCATGCCCGGCGGGAAAGAGGATGCTGCCGTTTTCCGGAGCGAAGACGAGCCGCATCCCGCGGAGGACCGGAAACCGAAGGCTACTTCCCAAATGCTTTCTTCGCGGCGGCGCCGGCTTCGGCATCCTCAATGACAGGATAGACTTCGCATTCCAACAACTCGGCCCATTCAGCGATATGCTGGGCAATGGCTGTCAGGGAGTCTGTTTCTATAAGGTGCCAGCCGAGCGTTGAGCCCGGAGTGTGCCAACGTCCTACGGTCCTGGCTCCGGGCGGTACCGGCCCGCCTTTGCGGAGAAATTCATCAACAGCGTTCTTGTATTTGCCGGGAACGGTCTTCCAGACAACCATGATCTGCATTGTATTCTCCTTTTCACGCGTCAGATTTGCGCTAAACATCTGGCGCACCCGAATCAATAAAAAGTCTAAAGCGGGTCTGGAGCTAGAACAAGATGAAGTTTGCATCTGGAGCGAGACACCGGACACCCACTTTTCTGCAGATCTTCTCTTGGCACTTTCCCTGAGTCCCCCGTTAGTACTTTTAAAAGGGGTGTACCATGGCTCTGCCGCGCAGCGCCTTCCTCCAGGAAGGGCAAGAAGGGGTGTATTACTGCTTCGGCCGGTGCGTACGCCGGGCTGCTTTCCACCTTGCGTGATTTTGCAGATCGCCTCGGCAGGCGCTGGCTTCAAGGAGTCGCCGCGGCAATTGGCGTGAGGCAATGCGGCCCGTCGGAGCAACCCTCTGCAGACCCGTATCGAACTTCTATTCGCGGCTGTGCCTTCGGAGTCGTTACTTCGAAGGCCTCGACGCGCGCCAGTGACAGCCCTACCGGTCTGATCCGGAAGATTTATTCCACCCGATTGGCAACACTCTTTTCCTCAACACCAATCGCCGCTCCTGCGGCTGACGTCCAGGATGTACAAAAACGGTGGGTGTCCAGGTTTTCCAGGTTTTGTACAAAACGGTGCGTGTCCAGATTTTCTCCCTCCGGACATGTCAATCGCACGTTCGATCCGGGTGGCGATCAGGGTGGCTCACATCGATGAATGCGTCGGGAGAACACACCCCAATATTCAGGAGCAGCGACGGCCGATGCTGGAGTAGAATCTGCCAGATTCATCTTCCGTCCCGAGTGGCGCAGAAAGTGAGGATTGTATGAGCAGATTGATGGGTATTCTGATGATATTCGCTGCGGTGTTGCCGGGGAGTCAGGCATGGGGCCTCAGAGGCCAGGAAGCGAAACCTGAAACTGCGCGGCCCGCCATTCGGATTGCCGATCCACCCGAACAGGGATTCTATTCAAAGATTCTCGATTTCCACGGCATTCCGATCAAAGCGCACATGGTGGTTTCCGACGAGGCGCTCAACGCGGCTTACGACCGGCTCAGCCTCCAGCTCAAAAACCTGCCCATAGTGACTGCCAACCTCGCCGCTGCCGGCGCCGAACTGCACATCATCGGCCGCAATCAGGTGACCACCGATTTGCCGGAATGGCAACACGACAAACATGTGCCGCTGGACGAGTACAACGGACTGACACGCGACCAGCGCACTCGAGGCATGGGCGGCCGGATTACTTCCTGTGGCGAAGAGAACCTCCTCCGGCTGCCGAAAGAGCAGGACCGGTATTTCGGCCGCGACATCTGCCTGCACGAGTTTGCGCATAATATCATGGGTTCCGGCATCAATCCCGAGGTTCGTGCAAAAATTGACGAGCAGGCGAAAAAGTCGAAGGCAAAGGGCTTGTGGGTCAATTCCTATGCCGGTTCCAACTCGAGCGAATTCTTCGCCGAGCTGACCATGTGGTATTTCGGGACCCGCGGCGATCTGAGCATGACCGGACCCAAACCCGAGAATGGCACCGAAGGACTCAGGAAATACGACCCCGAAGCCTACCAGTTCCTCGATGACTTCTATGGCGGCCGGATCGAAATCACCAAGGTGGAACCGCGCGCCCGCCGGGCGGCCGGCGACCCCAGCAAGCCGCCGGTTCCCCGTGAGCGGCGCGATAGTCTCGTCGCCCGGGGCCTCGTCGCCAAGCTTACCGCCTACAAGGTCGGCGGAACGAAGATCGTCGAATTCTTCGCCGATGCGGGAATGACCGGTCCAGGCGACGAAGGGAAAGACGGCTGGCACGTGGCCAGGCTGGATGCGCCCGTCGCCCAATCCAACGAGATCGCCGACACCTACAAGTTCCGCGTTGATTTCCGCGATCCGAAAGGCCGCGATCGCGCGATCGCCGATTTGGAATTCAAGGGGGGATTTCTTGTCGCCTTCAAGTGGAACAACTGAAGAGCCGGAGCTCTGCATGAAAGACTGCCAGATCGCAGAGATACCGGCCTAACGCTTGCCGATGCCCGAGTGGAAATATCATCCGGACAGGAGCAGGCGCGAGGCACGCGTAGAACATCCCTATCTCGGGGCTTGGGCCGGCACCTCGGCGGTTTTCTTGTTTTGCGGGGAATGGTATTCCTGAAGGCTGCGCACGGAGAGGGCTTCGTGCTGCAGAGAGCGGATGGCACTGGCAGCTGCGCGGGCGCCTGAGAGGGTGGTGATGCACGGCACGGCATACAGCGTAGAGGCGCGGCGGATGGCTTTCTCGTCGAATCGAGACTGTGATCCGAGGGGGGTGTTGATGACCAGATCCACTTCCCCGTTCCGGATGGCATCCGCCACGCTGGGCACCCCTTCGCCTGCCTTGAAGACGAAACCCGTCTCGAGGCCGTGCGATTGCAGAAACTTTTGAGTGCCCGAGGTTGCGATCAGGCGCATGCCGAGGGATGCGAGGTCCCGGGCGATCGGCAGCAGCGTTTCCTTGTCATGGTCGTTTACGCTGAGGAACACCGTGCCGCGGCGTGGAATGGGGGATCCCGCCGAGATCTGAGCCTTGGCGAAGGCGGCCCCGAAGCTCTCGGCGACTCCCATCACCTCTCCGGTCGATTTCATCTCGGGGCCCAGAAGCGTGTCCACGCCCAGGAATTTATTGAACGGGAACACCGGCGACTTGACAAAGCAGTGGTGCACCTCCAGATCGTCAGTCAGACCGAGATCCTTCAGCTTCTCGCCCACCATCAGTCGGGCAGCGATCTTGGCGATGGGCACCCCGGTCGACTTGCTGACATAGGGGACGGTCCGGGAAGCTCTCGGGTTGACTTCCAGCACGTAAACGACGCGGTCTTTTACGGCAAACTGGATGTTCATCAAGCCGACCACATGAAGCGCGTGTCCGAGTGTGCGTGTGAACTCCTTCATGCGTACGAGCAGTTCCGGCTCGATCATGATCGGGGGGAGAGCGCAGGTACTGTCCCCGCTGTGGATGCCGGCCTCTTCCACATGCTCCATCACTCCGGCGATCACGACGGAATCGCCATCGCACATGGCATCGACGTCATATTCGAAGGCATCTTCCAGAAACTCATCAATGAGCACCGGGTGTTCCGGGGAAGCCTGCACGGCAGAGGCCATGTAACGCATCAGGGAAGTCTCGTCATAGACGATGGACATGGCGCGCCCTCCCAGCACGTAAGAGGGCCTGACCAGGATCGGGTATCCGATCGAGGCAGCCGCGTTGCAGGCTTCCTCCGGTGAGCGGGCGGTGCCGTTTCTGGGCTGGGGGATACCGAGTCCGGCAAGCAGGCGACCGAACTGCTCCCGGTCCTCCGCAAGATCGATGGATTCCGGCGACGTTCCGAGGATCGGCACTCCGGCCGCCTGCAGTTTCAGTGCGAGATTCAGAGGGGTCTGCCCGCCGTACTGCACGATCACGCCGGCAGGTTTCTCCACCGCCATGATTTCCATGACATCTTCAAAGGTGAGCGGCTCAAAATACAGGCGGTCGGAGGTGTCGTAGTCGGTGGAAACCGTCTCGGGATTGCAGTTCACCATGATGGTTTCGTAGCCAATCTCCCTGAGCGCGAATGAGGCGTGGCAGCAGCAGTAGTCGAACTCGATGCCCTGGCCGATGCGGTTCGGCCCGCTGCCCAGCACCACCACTTTCCTGCGGCCGGTCGGGGCGGCCTCGCATTCTCCTTCATAGGTGGAATACAGGTAGGGAGTGAAAGATTCGAATTCGGCGGCGCAGGTGTCCACCCGCTTGTAGACGGGCCGCAGTCCGAGCGCATGCCTCTTTCTCTGGACCTGTTCGGCGGATGCCGCGAGCCCGTCCGCAGGCTGCAGAAGGCTGGCGATCAGGGCATCCGACAGGCCGGTCCGTTTGCAGGTGCGCAGCAAATCGGCGGGAATCTCCTCGAGACTGTGGCGCTGCAGCTGCGGTTCCAGGTCCACGATCTCCTTGAGTTGGTTCAGGAACCAGCTGTCGATGCGGGTAAGCTCGTGGATTTCCCGGATGCTGTGCCCCCTGCGCAGGGAGAAGAACAGGTAATCGAGGCGCTCCGGTACAGGCAAAGAGAGGTTGCTGTAGAGCTTCTCCGGATCGAGGGGATCTTGCTTTTTCCCCCTTTCGAGCGAGCGCACGCCTTTCATGAGTGCCTCTTTAAAGGTGCGGCCGATCGCCATCACTTCCCCGACCGATTTCATCTGTGTCCCGAGAGTAGGATCTACCCCCGCGAATTTCTCAAAATTCCACTTGGGGATTTTCACCACCACATAATCGATGCTGGGTTCGAAACAGGCAGGGGTCTTCCTCGTGATGTCGTTGGGGATTTCCTCGAGGGTGTATCCGACGGCGAGTTTGGCGGCGATCTTGGCGATAGGGAACCCGGTAGCCTTCGAGGCCAGCGCGGAACTGCGGGACACGCGGGGATTCATTTCAATTACCAGGAGTGCTCCGGTCTGGGGATTCACGGCAAACTGGATGTTGGATCCGCCGGTCTCCACCCCCACCTTCCGGATGATGCGGATGGCGGCATCGCGCATGCGCTGGTACTCCTTGTCGGTCAGCGTCTGCGCCGGAGCCACAGTAATCGAGTCGCCGGTGTGCACACCCATGGGATCGAAGTTCTCGATCGAACAGATTATGACTACGTTGTCGTTCAGGTCCCGCATGACCTCGAGTTCGTACTCTTTCCAGCCGATCAGCGACTGTTCGACCAGGACCTCGTGCACGGGAGAAATGGCCAGGCCGCGGCTCACGATCCTCTCAAACTGCTCCAGGCTCCCCGCAATGCCCCCTCCGGATCCGCCGAGGGTAAAACTCGGGCGGATAATCAGGGGCAGCCCCGCCTGCTCGAGGAAGCCGCGTGCCTGTTCCAGGTTCCGCACCACGCAGGACTCGGCAGAGCGCAGTCCGATCTCAGCCATGGCATCCTTGAAGAGCTGGCGGTCCTCGGCGATCTCGACAGCGCGTTTCGTCGCGCCGATCATCTCCACTCCGTACTGTGCCAGGATGCCGGATTTGGCGAGTGCCACCGAAATGTTCAGGCCGGTCTGACCTCCCACGGTCGGCAGGAGGGCATCCGGCCGTTCCCGTGCAATTATGGCGCCGATAGCTTCGCACGTGAGCGGCTCGATGTAGGTCCGGTCCGCCAGCTCCGGATCAGTCATGATTGTTGCAGGATTGGAGTTGACCAGGACGATTTCGTACCCTTCGGCTCTCAGCGCTTTGCAGGCCTGAGTGCCGGAGTAATCGAACTCGCAAGCCTGCCCTATGACGATGGGGCCCGAACCTATGATCAGGATTCTCCGGATATCCGTGCGTTTGGGCATGCCTTACCTGCGAAATTCCGCCATTAGGCGCTTGAATTCGGTGAAGAGATAGTGGGAGTCGTGCGGGCCCGGCGAGGCTTCCGGATGGTACTGCACCGAGAAGGCGGGAACATGACGATGCCGGATCCCCTCGAGCGTCTGATCGTTCAGGTTGATGTGCGTCATCTCGACGCGGCGCTGGCTGAGCGTGTCCGGGTCCACGGCAAAACCATGATTCTGAGCTGTAATCTCCACCCGTCCGGTGCGCAGGTTTTTCACCGGCTGGTTCGCGCCGCGGTGGCCGAACTTGAGCTTGAAGGTTTGCCCCCCCATGGCCAACCCCATGATCTGATGCCCGAGGCAGATGCCGAAAACCGGCACCCGGCCGAGCAGGCGGCGCACGGAGCCTATGGCAAAGTCGAGCGGGGCGGGATCGCCCGGGCCGTTGGACAAAAATACTCCGTCCGGACGCATCGCCAAAACATCCTCGGCGCTTGTCCGCGCAGGTACTACGATGACGCTGCAGCCCGAGCTGGTCAAATTGGCCAGGATCGTCCGCTTGATGCCGTAGTCATACGCAACCACGCGGAAGCGGTCAACGGAGGACAGGGGCGGGTCCTGCCAGGTATAGGGGGCACTGCAACTGACGAGGGAGGCAAGATCCTGCCCAAGCATCCGCGGCGATTGCCGGGTCTTTTCCACCAGCCGCCTGCCGTCCAGATCGACGGAGCTGATGATCCCGCGCATGGCGCCCCGTGTCCGGATGTTTCGCACGACCGCCCGCGTGTCCACCTCGGATATGGACACGATGCCGCGGTTCTTCAGATACTCCTCCAGTGATTCAAGCGCGCGCCAGTTGGATGTATATGCGCTGAACTCGCGCGCCACAAATCCCTGCACAAAAGGACGGCCGGACTCCTCGTCCTCCCGATTCATGCCGTAGTTGCCGATGTGGGGGTAGGTCATGATCACAATCTGACCGGCGTAGGACGGATCGGTGAGGATCTCCTGGTAGCCAGACAGGGAGGTGTTGAATACTACTTCCCCGCAGGCCTCCCCTGCGGCGCCGAAGGCGCGGCCCGGATATATCTGACCGTCTTCGAGCGCCAGGATTGCGTTCATTCGTTGTGCTCCGGGGAAAGGGGCCTTTCGGCGTTCCCGTCTACACCTGCGGACGGCGGTTCCCGGGCGCAAGCGCCCGCTGCCGCTATCAGGATCAGAAACAGCACTCCTGGAGTTATTCCACCAATCCGAGGCGAGATACAGGCCAGTAACGAAAGATCGCCTTGCCGTAAATAAGGTCTCCAGGCACAAAACCCCAGTTGCGGCTGTCATTGCTGGAGTTGCGGTGATCCCCGAGCACGAAGTACTGATCCGGGGGGACAACTGTCTTGGGAAACGACTCCCTGTCCCGGAATTCGGGCTTCAAATACGGCTCAGACACCTCTTCACCGTTCACGTAGACCATGCCGGTGCGAATTTCCACAATATCGCCGGGAACACCAACGATGCGCTTGATAAAGGATTTGTTCGTATCCTTCGGGTACCAGAACACCACGATATCGCCGCGATGGATCTCCTCAAAGCGGTAGATAAAACGGTTGACGAATATCCGCTCCTGGTCCACAAGGCGCGGCTGCATGCTGGTCCCTTCCACTTTCACCGGCTGGACGATGAAAACGACGATGAAAATGGCGGTTGCGACAGCAAAGAGCACATCCCGGAACCAGGCTTTCAATTCCGAATAGAGGCGGAACCCTGAGGAAGGAGGATTGAGCTGCTCGGGAGCGACCGGCGATTCAGGAGGAGAGGCGAATCGTTCTTCCATTCTGGCTATGTATCTGCCCCGCTTTCGTTGACGGTCGAGGCCATTGCTTAAACTTATTAAAGCTAGCAGACGCACGCGCAGAACTCAACTGGTTTTCTGAATCAACGGGTGCGGGCATCGTGGGCCGGATTCACGCCACGGCAGGATTTTCGTGGAATTGGTGCACTTCCGGATGTGAATGCGCCGGCTTGTCACTCCTCCGGGATCGGCCCAAGTTCTTGTAAATGCACATGAGGTTGCTATAATTGCTGCCTCAGGCGGGGCTTGCGTTCAAGCCGGAGACTGCCTCCCGGACGTGATGGGCCCGCACAGGGCACATTGGAGGAGTCGGCCGGATCCCGCCGGATTTCCAGGGTGAGCGGGCCGCGTGTCAGCGCATCCCCACGCAGGTTTCCTGCGGCGAAGAGGACGGGAAGAGCTGCGAAGCAGGCCGGAGTAGGGATTGGGACTCCTGCCCGCCCAGGCGACCGTACCAGAATCCAGGACCGGAATGAAGATCGTACTTCTCAGCGCGAGCCGGCATAAGAACTGTACGCTGAAGGACGTCGCCGGAGGATTCGGCACGGTCTTCACCGTGGGCAATTCTCCGTTTGCGCGGCTGCTCGAGGTAGCCAAAAGAAGGATCGCTGCCATCCCCAACATTACGCTCGCCTACCTGCATTCCGTCCTGAAGCAGCACGGCGCCGAGGTCAAAATCCTCGAGGTGCGCCAGATGAGCCAGCTCGAGCCAGCCGACCTGTACCTGATCTCCTCCTCGATCGTCGACTGCAAGTTCGAGCGGGAGATCGGGCGGGAGGCCCGGCGCCGGTACGGGAGTAAAGTCGGATTTTTCGGGGTGTTTGCCGCCAATGTGCCGGAGTTCTTCGCGGAAGCCGCGGATTTCATCGTGAGGGATGAGATCGAGAACATCGCCCCGTCGATTGCGCGCGGCCACGTACCGAACGGCACGGTCTCCGCCGGATTTGTCGAAGATCTCGATTCCCTCCCTTATCCCACATGGGAACAGTTCCACATCGAGCGCTTCCGGTACCAGATCGTCACGGGGAGGGGAATCACTCTTCCCATGCTTGGAAGCCGAGGCTGCCCTTACACCTGCAACTACTGCCCCTACCTGGTGAATGCTAAGTATCGGACGCGGTCCGTGGAGAACATCGTTGGCGAGATCGAGCACCTCGTCGGCCGGTACGGCATCCGGGGAATCTCCTTTCGCGATCCCAATCTGACATATGGCAGGCAGCGTGCCTGGGAACTGGCCGACTTGATTCTGCACCGAGGGCTGTCCGTGCACTGGGGGATGGAAGCCCGTACCGACCGCCTGGATACCGGGCTCGTCAGCCTGCTGCACCGCGCCGGACTGCGCTGTGTGGAAGTGGGCATCGAATCCGCCAACGAAGCGACTCTTCGTGCGAATTCGCGCAAGGCCATCCCCAAACGCCATCAGGAGGCCATCATCCGGCACTGCCACAGGCTGGGCATTCGGGTCATTGCCAACTATACGTTCGGCCTCCCCAATGATACCGTCGACGGCATCCTGGAAACGATCCGCTACGCCAAGAGGATGAACACGTTCGCGATCCAGTTCACGGTCACAACGCCTTATCCCGGCACTCAGTTCTTCCGCAATGTGGAGGACAGGATTTTCGACCATGACTGGGAAAACTTTAATGGATGGACCAGTGTTTTCCGCCATCAGAAAATATCACCGGAGGAGCTGCACCACCTGAGGGAATTCGCTTACGTATCCTATCATTTGCGGCCGCGCTACGTTTGGCGCTTCCTTCAATCCACCATTCTCCACCCGTTCCTGTTCCCGGACCCTGTATCCTGCGGCGCCTGAAGGTCAAGAAAAATCGCGGCCCGGGGCAGCGCAGCTGCTATAGTGTTGGCAGGTGCCGCCCCTCGCGATCGTCTGTCTCCGATGGGCACCGGGAACGAGAGACACGGGAGGTCGCATGGTTATGATCCGGGTTTTCATTGCACTGGCGCTTTGCGGGTCTTTCTCCGGCCTCTTGCCCCAGAAAAAGGCCGTTTATGTGACCGCGAGCTTCCTCGGCAGCAACCGGCTCTACCTCGAAAACCTCACCCGGGAAGACATCCGGGTATTCGAGGGCGACCAGCCCCGTGAAGTGCAGTATTTCGCGGGGGGGGAAGTTCCGGTTGCTTACGGCGTTCTTTTCGACCGGGAGCTGTTGCCCCAGCCCGACGAAGACCCCCGTATCGACGAACTCAGGATTTCCGCTTCCACCGCTGCTCGCAACGTGGCCTACCAGCTGATCGACAACTGTCTCGGGCCGCAGGCAGGCTGGACCGCCACGTATGACGATCAGGGAATGAACATCGCGCTCGATTTCATACAGGACGCGTCGCGGATCAAGGACTCCATTGAGCGGATGAGCGGCGGCAGGGTCACGAGGGAATCGTGGTTGTTCGGACCCCTGTTCAACTCCGTGGAAAAGCTCGGCCAACGCCATGAAAAACGACGGATCCTGGTCGTGTTCCTGAACACCCTGGACATCAAGACCTCCGGCAAGATGAAACCACTGAAAAACCTGTTGTCCGCATCCAACGTGGAAGTCTTTTTCGCCGGCTTTGCTCCCAGGAGCACTGTCGCCCGGGGCCTCTTGCCTGCGCAGAGCGAGGTGGCGCTGCGCGAACTGGCGGACGTAACGGCCGGTGCGGCATATTTCACCAACATGGAGGGCATTGAAGGTTTGGGACGCCGCATGGCGAATCAGATCCGGACGTTTTACACGATCGGTTTTGAATCCGATTCGCCTGGAGAGCAACCAGCCCGCCTGAAGATCGAGTGCACCCGGCCCGGCGTTAAGGTGAAGACCCATCCTGTGGTGCCGATCCTGCAGTAATCGCGCGGCTTGCGCGGCGAAAGCACTCTCAGCCAGCTCTATGTTGTGATGCGGTAAAGTTTGCCGTTTTGGCTGTCGATAAGAGGAACTGCCTGCTCGAGCGAAGATATGAGTCTGTGCGCCAAGAGGTTGTGGACGATCGGCAGCGGGAGCGGCGGCGTCGGGAAGAGCTTCCTCACCGCCTTCATGGGCACTGCACTGGCCAGCGAAAACCGGTCGGTGATCCTTGTCGACGGAGACCTGGCTTCTCCTCACCTGTATGCGTATCTCGGGATCAAACCCCCTGCGGTGACTCTTCTGGATGTCGTGGAGAAGCGAGCCAGGCTCTCCGATGCCCTGCTGCAGACCTCCCGGCCGCAGATGCGGTTCCTGGGCTGCGTTGCGGATGAACTGGGCATGGCGGACCTCGCTCCCGGCTTGCAGCAGCGGATGGCGGAGTGCCTGTCGTCGCTGGAGGCAGATCACATTCTGATCGACGCTGGGACCGGCACCTCTTTCCGCGTGCTGGATTTCTTCAACCTGACGGCGGAGGGCATCATCGTCACAGTGCCGGATCCAGCCTCCATGCAGCGCGCCTACGGATTTCTGCGGCATTCCATTTACCGCAGAATCCAGAAGAGGTTCGGAGCCGATCCCGATGTGGCCGGGGCACTCGACATGCTCCAGCAGCGGACCCACCCATCCAAGCCGAAGATGATGACTGATTTTCTGGATCTTCTGGTTTCTGCACGGTCAGGCGTGATTGAGGGCGTCGCGGAGATGGTAGATGAATATCGGCCGGTCATGCTCATGAATCTCGGGACCACCGATCAGGACAGGCATTTTGCCGAGATCCTGCAATCGGCCGCCGTGAAATTCCTGAATGTGGAAGTACGGTTCGGCGGCCTGATCCATGATGATCCGGCGGTGTCGAGGGCGGCTCACCGCTCCGCCCTGCCGGACCTCGGCGATGCGGAATCTTTGGCGGCGCGGCAATGCCGGCAGATCGCCCTGAGCCTCGCAGGATGCAGAACCGGCGTCAACAACGGCTCCGCCGCCGGCGCGGCTCCCGTTCCGTCGGCGCCTGCGATCATGGGACTCAACGACAATCTCGTGCTCATGGGTCGGGACCTCCACATCCAGACGGAAGGCCTGGGCGACGGCAGTCGCTCCATCACCACGAACGTATTCTGCGACGGCCGGGTGATACTCACCACAAAGTCGGAGTATCCCGAGACGCTCCAGAGCCGGCACCTGGACAGCCGCGTGGCAGATCTGATGCGCTCGCAGCATTTCAACGTGATCCGCGAAATCGAGAGCAGAAGCGCGAAGGATCCCTCAACCCTATGAGAACCATGCTGGAAGCGGTCAGCACACCGGCCAGAATCCTCATTGTGGACGACGAGGAAGAGATCCGTGACGTCCTCATGACAAGCCTGGAAGATCCAGCCTTTGAATTGACCGGTTCCTCGAACGCAATGGACGCGCTCGATAAAATGCGCGACGCACGGTTTTCCCTGGTCATCAGCGACCTTCGCATGCCTGGGTTGTCCGGACTCGATTTCCTGCGCACGCTCAAAGAGTGCGACCCGGATGTCCCAGTGATCCTTATTACCGGCGTGCGGGATCTGGAAACAGCGGTGGAAACGCTGAGGCTGGGCGCCTGCGATTACATCACCAAGCCGTTCGACCTGTTTGCGATCCGTCGCTCGGTGGAAAACGCCCTGGAACGGAGCCGCCTCGCCCTGGAGAATCGCTGCTACCAGATGGAACTCGAGCGCCTGGTTCGCGAGCGCACACTCGAGTTGCATGGAGCGCTCAAGGAAATCGAGGAGGGATACCGTTTCACACTGGAAGCGCTGGCGGCGGCTCTGGACGCGCGGGAACACGAGACCCGGGCCCACTCTCAGCGCGTCCGGGAGTACGCCTCCCGGCTGGCCCGCCAGCTGGGGTTGGCAGGCGACGATTTGATTCATCTGGGAAGGGGAGCCTTGCTCCACGATGTCGGGAAAATCGGCGTTCCGGACTCCATTTTGCTGAAGCCGGGGAAACTCACGCCGGACGAATGGGTGCACATGAAGCGGCACCCTCAAGTCGGGTATGACATCCTGCAGAGCATCAGGTTCCTGGCACCGGCGGCGAAGATCGTCCTGGCGCATCAGGAGCGCTGGGACGGTACCGGCTACCCGAACTGCCTGCACGGCGATGAAATCCCCCTCGGAGCCCGCATATTCGCCGTGGTTGATACTTTGGACGCAATGACCAGCGACCGGCCATACCGTAAGGCACTGTCGTTCCAGACCGCCTGGGAGGAGGTGTATCGCTGCAGCGGCTCTCAGTTCGATCCCGATGTGGTCGAGGCTTTTCTCAACATCGAACCCGGAGTGTGGAAGGAGATTCACGACCTCGTGAACTGCCGCCACCAAGCCTCGGAAGCCGGCGATGTCTTATGCCAGAGATGAAGCTGGAGCCCCTCAGCCAGGGCGACATGACCCTGCTATCGAGGCTCATGGACGAGGAGGAGCGCGCCTGGCTCTCGGAGCTCGATTGGGATTACTCGCCGATTCATCGGATCCTGGCTTCCTTCCTCGAGCAACGGCTGCTGCCGGGTTTCATGCTATCTGATCGACTCCGAGCCTGCGCATACACCTATTTTCTGACCTACCGGCACAAGGGAGTGATCGGTACGCTCTACGCGGCGCCACCCGCGGCGCAGCAGGCAGCGGATCAGATCCTGTCGCGCGCCATCCAGTCCCTGCAAGAGATGCGGTCCATCACCCGCATTGAAGCCCAGCTCATTCCACTTCACGGTCTGGACCCGGGCACGACATTTTCCCGCCATGGATTCTGTTGTTTTCTTCGTCACTACATGGAACTGGACCTGGAAGTCTGCGAATGGCCTGAACCGAAACACGCGATGGAACTCACAGGTTGGGAGACCGCAAATCTGGCTCCGGCAGCCGGCGTGGCTTTCCGGAGCTACCGCAATCAGATTGACGCCAGGATCAGCGAGGATTACACCTCCGAAGCCAACTGCGAAAGCTATCTGAACAGCCTGGTGAACAACCCGGGTTGCGGCATTTTCCTCCCCGATTCCTCGTTCCTGGCAATGGATCGCCACGGGGTGCCCTGCGGGTTTATCCTGACATCGCGCATTTCAGCTCATGCAGCGATGATTCCGCAGATTTCCATCCATCCAGCACACCAGGGGAGAGGCCTGGGGACGATCCTGATGCGGGTAGCCCTGAAACGGCTTCGTTCGGCGGGATTCCGCAGTGCCAGGCTGACCGTGACGCACGAAAACCGGCGCGCTTACGAGTGGTATCAAAGGCTCGGATTCCGTGTACGACGCGATTTCGGCGCCTATCTCTGGCAGGCGCCTTCCCGGGAAGTAGCGTGATGCGTCAGCAGGTCCCTCCCGCTTGCCGTCGAGCAAATACCAAAAGGGGGAAACGGCAGTGCGCGGCCGTTCCTGTTGCCGCGTCACTCCGACGGTCTTCCGGGTTGGCTAGCGTGGTTCGCTGCGGACCGCGCTCGAGTTCAGAACCACAATGTCGACGCGGCGGTTGCGCGCGCGGCCTTCGGGCGTAAGGTTGGTGTCAATCTGGCAGAATTCCCCATACCCGGCGGCGGAGAGTCTTGCGGGGGTGAAATCGAATCTCCGCACCAGGTAGGACACGATGGTGGTTGCACGGGCGGTCGAAAGCTCCCAATTGGAGGGAAATCGTGTGGTTTGGATCGGCACGTTGTCCGTATGCCCTTCGATGCGGATCTGATTCTCTGCAATGAGAAGACGTTGCGCCAGCGCATCGAGCAGATCACGCCCTTCCGGCTTCAATTGGTCCGATCCGGAATCAAAGAACCCACCCTCACCCAGACTGATCACGAGCCCGCGGGCTTCCATGCGGGTCCGGACCTTGCTGCTCATGGATCGCGAGGCTACCAGGCTGTCGACGTTCTCCTTGAGACGCGTCAGGGCGATCACCTCCCCTTTGGGGAGCGCATTGGGAATGAAATTCGCCTGCAGGCTCTTCAAGTTCTGGACCGAGTACTCCTCGAGCGCTTTTTCCTTGGGGACATCGACGTTTTCCATGAGATCCCGACTCAAGGGGGACCCGGCGCCCTGCCCCTCGCTCAGGCTCAATGTGTCGCTCCCGGGAACAAACACCGGACTGTTGAAAGACGCCCGCATGGAGAGGACCATTCGTCCCATCTTCTGCGCATCGACTGTGGAGATTGCATACATCGTTGTGAAAAACGCGAACAACAGGGTAATGAAATCTGCGTAGGACACCAGCCAGCGCTCTTGACTCACATGTTCTGCGGCTTTTTTCTTTCGCATGTCAGTCCCTGATCAGGCGGCCTTGGCCTGCGAGTCGGACCCGGAAGATATGGCCAAAGATGTCTCCTGCTCTTTTTTGCTCAGGAAGCTCTTGAGCTTGTCCTCGATGATGCGCGGATTCTCCCCTTCGAGGATGGAAATGACTCCGGCCAGGATGATTTCCCTGGCCATCATCTGTGCGCGGTGGCGCAGTTTGAGCTTTCCCGCAATCGGGAAGTAGAGGACGTTGGCCAATGTAACCCCGTATACCGTTGCGACGAAAGCCACGGCGATCCCCCCGCCGAGCTTGCTGGGATCGGTGAGGTTTTCCATCACGTGGATGAGGCCCAGCACGGCGCCGATGATGCCGATGGTGGGCGAATACCCCCCTGCCGCCTCCCAAAACTTGACCGGGAGCTCGCCTTCTTCTTCAAAGTTCTCGATCTCGAGTTCCATTGTCTCGCGCAGCGTCTTCGAATCCACGCCGTCCACAGCCATGTTCAAGGCTTTCTTCATGAAGGGATCCGAGGCCTTCTCCGTGTCGGCCTCGAGGGAAACGATCCCCTGGCGGCGGGCTTTGTTCGCGTAACCGATAATCTCAGCGATAATGATTTTGTTGTTGATTTTGGGCTCGAAGAAAGCTTTCCCCACCGATTTCATGCTGGTCAGAAATACCGAGAGCGGAAACTGGACCAGGCAGGCGCCGAAGGTTCCACCGATAACGATGAGGGCGGCGGTCCCCTGGAGGATGGACCCGATCTTTCCCCCTTCCAGGGCCTGACCACCCAGAATTCCTCCAAATGCCAGGAGCAATCCCAAGAGCGTGGCTAAATCCATTTTTATTCCTTCGTCATCCTTGACTTATGCACTTGCCAGTCTTTGCCCGATTTCCTCTTTCACCAGTCCGGCCAGCAGCCGCCGATAGCAAACGACCTTGGACACGATGTCCGCCATGCGTTCCTTAACGACAAGCTTGTCGTTCGTGGTCAGCGTGATGACGGTGTCCGGTGTCTCCTCGATGAACTCGATCAGGTCGGAATTGACAACTACCTGATGACCGTTGAGTTTGGTCAGCTGGATCATGCGTCTCCGTTTGGGCCTGATATTCCCGTGGGCTATATCGGCGAAGGAGCGGGAGTACGTTAGGGTCAGCGGGCTGAATTCGACATTGCTGCGGATTCAGGATTGTAACAAGGAGGGATCGTGAGCGCGCCGGAAACGTGAAGCCGGACAAGACGACCGGATCGAGAAGCGTCCCGCCAGGCAGGGAGATATGGCGGGGCGAGGGGGGAATCGCCCGGCGCGCAACCCCCGGTAGAAGCAAGCAGAGCGTATTCGTCAACCCGCGGCCTCGAACCGCCCTCCGGGGAAAGAGTAACGGCCTCTTTCGTGGTTTTCGCGGGGGATAACCGGGCGTTTTTGGCCTAATCCCAAGGGGCGCCTGCGACGATAAGTTCCACTGTAACGTCCGGACCGGGGTTCGGCACGGCCCTCATTCGGGGACTCCAGGAGCCTTGTCTGGCTTAGAACGGATCTCTAACGGTTTCGAATTCAAGGAGGAATTCAAACATGGCCTTCAGTATTCTCAACAACATCGCGGGCGTCAACGCTCAGAATCAGCTCAATCTCAACAGCGTCAACCTGAACCGCACTCTGCTGCGAATGTCCTCGGGCAAGCGCATCAACTCCGGTGCGGATGATGCGGCAGGGCTGGGCATCGCAGACAGCTTGCGTGCAAACGTGCGCGCCCTGGATCAGGCCGTCCGCAACGCCAGCGATGGGATCTCGGTAGCACAGATTGCCGACGGGGCCCTTGAGGAAATCACCAACCTCTTGACCCGCGCTTTCGCGCTGGCGGAAGAAGCCGCCACGGATACCGTCGACAGCACCGGGCGGACAGCTCTCAACGCGGAGTTGACCTCGATAAAAAACGAGATCGATCGCATCGCGACGCAGACGAACTACAACGGTGTGCTGCTCTTCAGTTCGGCCGCCAACGGGCTCAACGGCACCCTCAACGTGTTCGTCGGCGACACTTCCGTCGCCAGCTCCATAGCGGTGACATTCGCCACCATCACCACCACCAGCGTGGGTGGGACAGATATCTCGGGTACGGACCTTACCACGCAGGTTGATGCCACCACCGCAATCACCACACTCAAGAATGCCCTGCGGGGCATTTCCTCTGCACGTGCCGATCTGGGCGCGGGCATGAACCGGCTCCAGTCCGCCGTCGCGGTGCTCCAGAACATGGCGCAGAACACCCTGGCCGCCGAATCCAACATCCGCGATGCCAACATGGCCGAAGAAATCGCGAATATGACCAAATACCAGATCCTGGCTCAGTCTGGGATCGCCGCACTGTCGCAGGCGAATGCCAGCGCGCAGTCGGTGCTCTCACTTCTCAGGGAGTAAGCGCGACTCTCGGCTCCGGAGTTCCCAGGCGCGCCGCTCTCCGGGAGCGGCGCGCGGTCCGCGACATGGTTATCGACTAAGTCTGCTCCGGAGACCGGTCGATATGATGGATGAATGGCGCTCCAGGCCCCTGGCCGAATTCCGGCCGGGAAGGCTCCGCGAGGAGGACTGAGATGGCGGGCGAAATCAGCAATCTTGCCGGTACCGCGCTGGCAGCGCGCCCTGCCCCGGCTGCGCCTCCGGCGCACCGGGCCGGTTCCCGGCGCCCTGTCCCCGATGCCGACCCAGAGAAGGCCGCAGCCCTGCCTGCAACAGACAAGAAGGGACAGGCAGGGGGCAGTCCCGACCTCTCGTCCTCGCTGGACGAAATGGTGGAGAAGGCGCAGAACAGGGTACTGACTAATTCCACTACACTTTCCTTCGAGCGGGATTCCTTGGACGGCAAGATGTACATTTGCGTCAAGGACAGGCGCACGGGGGAGGATTTGTACCGCATCCCCAGGAACTATCTCGCAGACAGCGAGGCAAGCGATACTCAGAGCCACCGGGTGGATGTGCGTATCTGACCGAAGGCAACGGCACAATGGGATCAATCAACCTGATTAACGGCGGCCTGGACGTCCTTAGCATAGTTGACAGCCTGATAGAAGTAGAACGTACGCCGATCACCAGGCTGCAACAGAACGCAGAATCATTTCAGGACCGAATCGCGGCCTACCGGACATTCAACACGAAGCTGCTGGCACTGAAAACATGCGTGGGGAGCCTCCTCTTTCACGGCGAGGATGTTCCTCTCAACATGCCGGCCGGTTATGACGATCGGTTCAGCGCCAGCCTGTTCGCGCTCAGAAAGGCCACATCTTCGGATGAAGCCGTGGTGGTGGCGACTGCAGGGAAAGGGCCCACGACCGGAAATTTCTCCGTCACAGTAAGCCGTCTTGCCAAATCCAATGCCTATGCTTCGAACAACTTCGCCTCCAGCACTGCCGTCCAGACCCAAACAGGCAGTCTGGTAATACAAAACGGGGCGGGGGACCCGGTCACCATCGCGATCGACAGCTCCAACAACACCCTCGATGGGATCAAATGCGCCATCAATGCCGCTGGCGCAGGATGCAGCGCCACAATCCTCAACGATGGAAGTGCCCAGCCTTACCGGCTTGTGATCACGAGCGACGGCTCGGGAACCGCCAATGCCCTGACTATCACCAATAATCTGACGGAAGGCGCCGGCGCGGCGGTGAGCCTCGCCGAGTCCGTAGCTGCACAGGATGCCGCGCTCACCATCAACGGCGTCGACATCACCAGCTCCTCGAACACGGTCACCGGCGCTGTCGAAGGGGTTACCTTCCTCCTGCGGTCTGAATCGGGATCCGCGACGGTCCAGATCGACCACGACACGGACGCTATCGCTGCGGGCATTCAGGATTTGATCACAAAGTACAACGATGTCGTTTCCTACATTACGTCCCAGTCGCGCTACAACTCCGCAACCAGGAGCGCCGGCATCCTCTCAGGCGATTTCACGCTGCGCCAGGCGCAAATGGAGCTCGTCACCACAATCACGCAGAGCATCGAGTCCGGATACGAATCCGTGAAGGTGCTCGCCCAGGCCGGGATCACGCTCTCCAACAGCGGTCTCCTGAGCCTGGATGAGAGCGAGCTGCGCGAGCAGCTGGCCTCCAATTTTGATGCGACCGCCCACCTGCTGCTGAGCGACGCCCTGGACGCGGCAGGCAATACCGTCAGTCTGGCGCCGTTGCTGCACCAGCGGCTTGCAAACCTGACAGACTCAATAGAGGGACCGATTCATCGCGCCACAGACGCCATCGAGAAGAATATCCAGAGAATCAATGAACAGGTGGAGCAGATGGAACTCCGGCTGGAGGCCCGGCGCGAACTGCTGACCGCGCAATATGCCAGGGCCGACGAAGCCTTGAGGCAACTAACCGTCCTGCAGTCATCGATGAGCAGCCTGATGAATTCTCTGGAGTCTTCGTGAGAAGCGCCGGAGACTCAAGGGAGCACTGCATGCCGACTCATCATAGCGCTTCCCGATACCAGGAAGTGGGAGTCAGAACCGCAAGCCCCATGGAACTCGTGGTGCTTCTTTACGATGCGGCGATTGCGAGCCTGCAGAAAGCTCACGAGGAGATGGCCGCCCGCAACATACCCGGGCGCACGCGCTGCCTGAACAAGGCGACAGCGATCCTGACCGAGCTCCAGGCGACTCTCAATTTCGAGGCCGGCGGCAATATCACCCTTTCGCTGGACCGGCTCTATCGCTACATGAAGCAACAGATCTTCCAGGCGAATCTCCACCAGGACAGCACTCCCCTGAAGGAGGTCGTCAATCTGCTGAGCACTCTGCGGGAAGCCTGGGTCTCAAGCGCGGAGTCTGCGGCACGGAAGGCCGGTCAACCGACGGATGCGGGCCCGGCAGCTCTGAATCCCGCACCGCTGCCTCTCAGTGCGGCCGAAAGCATCTCTTCGCACTTTTCCAATCTGAACGTCACGGCTTGAAGATGATCCCGATCGATTCCGAACTGGACGCCCTGGAAATCCTGTACGAGGAAGTGGAAGCCAGGCTCGACGGTCAATATCAATCCATCCTCGCAGGCTCTCCTCCGGACCCGGTGGAGGAGCGTAAAGCCGCAGGACTCGAACGGAGAGTTGTCGAGGCGGAAAGCCGCATCGCCAGGCTCGCGAGTGAAGGCGGCGCTGCGGTGACCGGCTCCGGCCAGACTGCATCCCGAGCCGCCCGGTTGAGAATGCGCGCGCAACACCTGATGGACCTCATGGAACGCAACATGGCGCACTACCGGCACATCCGCGCCGCAGCGTGCGAATCTTTGCGGGAACTCGACCGCGGGACCAGGTATCTGGACAGCGTCCGCGAGAAGCGGGAAAACCAGCCGAAGTTCATCGACGCCCGCGAATAGCCGCCCCGCCGGCTGAGGCTTCGGCTGGAGCCGGTTGCTTCCTTCCCCCGGCGGCCGCCCCTTCCATTGCCGCGGCCGAAACCCGGCTTTGCTGTCAAAACCGGCAGCCTCAGCCTGACTGGATCCTGCAGGGCACTTTACGCAGCGGCAAAGGATGGTCTCCGCCGCGCGTGTGCTTGTGCACGGGCTTCTCCCGCCACCGGACAAGGTTCCGGCACGGGTCCATTCCCCTGTTTACCGGATGAATTTTTTCAAAACGTCGGATGGCGGGAACTGCGATGACGATGCTGCCTGGTTTTCTCGCTGAATGGCCTCGAATACCTCCAGGCGGTGGACTGAGATCTGGCGTGGGGCGGAGATCCCGACCTTGACGTTGCCGCCGCTGATGCTGAGAACAGAGACTTCGATCTCGTTCCCTATGATCAGGCTCTCCCCTTTTTTTCGAGTGAATACGAGCACGCATCTCTCCAGTCGAAAGGAGTGCGGGTGAGATCTAGGTGGCTCGGGCTCCATCCTGCCCGGGAGGAGTTAGGAGCGCGTGCTGCACCGAAAACCGGCTGTCCAGGAGAATCACCTGTCTGCCGCGTCGCGTCTTTTCGTTGATAAGGATGGGAGCCATGAGATTGACGGTTGCATCGGCCACGTTTTCCGGGATTGTTGCCACCGCGTAAACCGAGATATCAGATTGGTCGTTCGCCCGGAAATCCTCGAACTCTCCAAGCCCAACCTGAACCTCGTAGCCCAGCCGGAGCAGGAACGGATTGATGATCAGCAGGGTGATCGGAGGGTCATCCAGTGATTGCAGGTACCGGAACGGCGCGAGTTCTTCGAACTCCAGAATCGCGAAGCGCCGGATTCCAGAGAATCCCGGAATACCCTCGCTGAAAAACACGATTTTGTCTTCGGGAATTTCAATCTCGCCGAATTTGGGAGTCTGTACCGTCAAGGCCTTCGCTTCCGCCATTCAGCCTCCAGGGCGTTTATTGTACATTTCGCTGCAATTGCCTGTCTATTGGAATTCCCGGATCTGGTGCGGGCGATCCCTGCGACAGACCAGGAGGGTCGGGAGACAATTGCGTTGTCATGAAGGGCAGGCATGGCAGTCCTGGCGAATCTCCAGGCCTATCACCCCAGGTAGTCGAAGAGGTTTCGTTGACCGATCCTGGAACCGACTGTAAGCGTCGCCTCCAACGCCGTCTGCACCTGACCGACCCGCGTGATCGCCTCGGCGATGTCCGCATCCCCGATGTGCGATTTCCGGGTTTGGATGTTCAGCTGCTGGTTCAGGCGGGCGATCTCGGAGTCCTGCACCTTCGCCAGGTCCACACCCAGACGCGCGCGTGCCTGGCTGACAGTGGCCAGCGTTTCCGATACCTGCTCGAGGGCCGGCTGGATGGCCGCAGAATCGTTGCCGTCCAGTGCGGCAACCAGCGCTTCGATCGCGTCGAACACGGGGCTGAAGACACCGGAGCCGGTAAGATTCTGCCGGACCTGGAGCCAGTCGCCGATCTTGACCGTGTTCACTTCTTCATCGCCCTGATATGTCGCAGTGTCGCCCGACAGGATGAAAGCGGGAGAAGTGACGCGTGAACCCGCGAAGAGGTACCTTCCCCGGACCTCCGCGTTCGCCAGTCCAAGGATCTGGTCGCGGAGCGATCGGATTTCGCTTGCCAGCGTGGAACGGGCCTGCGCATCGTTGTAGCTGCTGGCGGCGGCGCTTCCGCGTGTGAATACGGCCGTCACCAGGTCGTTCAGTGAAGAAAGGGCGGAGTCGGCTGCCTGCAGGAAAAAACCGCCGTTATCGGCATTGGTCTGATATTGATCGATATCTGAGAGCTGCGCTTCGAGCAGCCGCATCTCCGCGCTCTCAGCAGGCCCGTCATGCAAATTCAGGAGCTTGCTTCCGGAAGAAACCTGTTGGCTGGCCTGCTCCAGTCTCTCATTGAGGGTGCTCACGTTCGCAATAAGGTTGCGGTAGCTGATAGATTCGGTGACGCGCATTATCATCCTCCCAGCAGGCGGAGCAAATCCTCCGTCAGCGAGTCGATCAAGTTGATGACGCGGGCGTTTGCTTCGTACGCCTTCTGATACTTCATGATGTTGACCGCTTCATCGTCGAGGCTGACCCCCATTTCCGCATCTCGCTGATTCTGCAGCTGCGTGAGCAGATACTTCTGGGTTTCCACCCCATCCAGGGCAACCTGGGTGTCCAGTCCGATTCTAAAGACCAGGTTTCCGCAGGACTGGATCAGATTCGTGCTGTTTCCGGACAGGAGCGGTTCGTTCTGAATTTCCGCAATCAGGTTGGCATTCGCGTTGGAACCCGGTCCGGCTCCCGGACTGGCGGCAGCGATCTTCGAGGGATCGGTGACAGCCACCATCATGGAACGCGCCGCACCCTGGCTGGAGCCGGGCGCGGGAGGGCTGAAAGGGATGAAGAACTCACCGCCCGCAGCCCCGTCGAGATCGGCTCCGAGCGCATGCTGCTGATTGACCCGGGCAACGATTGCCACGGCCATCTCGTCCAGTGCGGTCAAGTATGCGCTGATGCCCCCGTCACGGACTTTGAGCAGGCCTGCCAGCTTGCCTGACTGGATCGAGGAGGTAATTACGGATCCCTCCGCATATACTTCAAGAAACGGTCCCGCAGGAGATTGGCTGGCCTCCCACGCGTGAACCGCATCACCTGCCACAAGCAGGGTCCCTTGACGGGACTGGACCGTCACACTTCCGGATTCTGTCTCGAAATAGGAAATGTCCGTCAACCCGGCC
>JAFNAG010000443.1 GCA_017860135.1 Acidobacteriota bacterium | reverse complement strand
CCTTCACAGTATTTTCCCCAGCTCTGCTCTGTTCGCCCTGCTCGTCGTTGCGGGTCTTACCGCCTCGACGCCACGTGCGGCAGAAGCGGGCATCGCCGGCAGCGCGGCGTATCAACAAATGACGAAGCTTGCCGGGGAATGGACCGGGACGATGCAGACGCCGGGCGGCAACCAGGTGAGTGTCGTCTATAGGGTGACGTCTGCCGGCAAGACCGTGATGGAGACGATAGGCCCCGGAAGCGATCACGAAATGGTCAGCATGTATCACATGGACGGCCCCGCGCTGGTGATGACCCACTATTGCTCCGCCGGAAACCAGCCTCACATGCGCTTGAACGAGAGCAAGTCCACACCGGCGGAGTTCGTTTTCGACTTCGTGGGGGGCACGAATCTGGATCCGGCCCGGGATGAGCACATCCACGGCCTGGTACTCCGGATCAGGAGCGACAACCAGATCGAAGCCGAGTGGACGGGCTACAAGGACGGCAAGAAGGCCGACACCATGCTCTTCCTCCTCACCCGCAAGTAAGGGGCCAGATCTTCGGAATTCGGTTCCCTGCGTCGGGAACAATGGGGGGACAGTGGTGACTGTCCCCCCGCTGTTTCACCGCGCTGATTTGAGCGGGGGGAGAAAGTTCTCCAGGACCCAAAGCTCATTCGGCGACCCGCCGCGGTTGCCGGTGTCGAAAGCGATGCGGCGCCCGTCCGGATGAGGCGCCACAATACCTATGCCCTCCACCGACAGTCCTGTCCTCTGTGGCTCGCCCCCGGCAATGGGAATGCGCCACAACTCCGGCATTTCGTCCTTTCCGGTACGTCTTGCGATCAGCACGTTGCGTCCATCCGGGGTCCACGCAAGTTCCCGGAAATCTTCTGTTTCAGACTGAGGGAAGCGAGCCAGCTCACGCAATTCCCCACCCGTCGCCGGCAACAACCAGAGTGCCGTCCACTGGCGCTCGTCGATGGGCGACCGGAACGCTAGCTGCTTTCCGTCTGGAGAACTTGCCAGTCTGGCCCAGCCTGATCCGGCCAGGTAGGGAACCTTGGCCAGTTCCTGCTCCTTGCCGGATTCGAGGTCGCGTGAGATTACTCCGCCCCGGAGCTTTGGCTCGCCTAGACTGAAGAAGAAAAGCGTTTTCCCGTCCGGGGACAACTCTGCATGACCTATGACTGGGCCGGGGGAACTGAGGACGAGCCGGTAGTCGCCGGTTTGAAGGTCCACCCGGTAGAACCCGATTGAATCGTGCCTCGAACTCTCCCACGCACCGACTAGGATCGACTTCCCATCCGGGAACCAGTGGACATGGACAAGGTATGGTTCGAGTTTGACCGGAACGTCCCTCGCTTCGCCGGTTTCGACGGAGAGGATCACCAGCGTCGGCGATTCCACCTGGTCGTCCCGCCGGTAGTACGCCAGGCGGCGGCCGTCCGGCGACCAGGATGGCGCCGAGTTGGAGCCAAACAACCGCGGAGCGGCCGGCGTCGGCTGCCGCAGCATCTTGCCTTCCGCCGGATCCAGTTCCGTGACGTATACGTCCGCGATGCTGTTGTTCGTGGTGTAGTAGAAAGCCCCTTGCCGGGTGAAGCCGTTGGGCCGGACTCCACGGCCCACACCATCTTTCAAGAGCCGCGGTATTCCCTGCGGTTTGCCCTCAACCACGTCGATGGCCCAGAAGCCCTTGGCGCCCGTGCGGTCGCTGATGAAGAGAACCTTCTTCCCGTCCGGCATCCAGAAGGGGTACCAGCCGCCGTACGGCAGCCGGACAAGGGGAACCTCCTGGCCTCCCTCGAGGAAGAGCAGGAAGATCTCAAAGCCACTGACGCCGACGCCTTCTCGCGTGGGGGAATCGTAGACCAGGAAGCGTCCATCGGGAGAAAGGCTGGGATCCCACGGGGACTTCGCCCGAGTCGGGAGAATCCGCGCGGGCCCGCCGGCGACCGGGATGAGGGCGATCCGCGTTTCGTCTGGTTCACGCCTCCAAAGGGCGGCAAGGATCTGCTTGCCATCCGCGGTCCACTGCCACGGTTCAAGCGAATAGCCAAACTCCTTGTCGCGATATACGGTGCGCGGATTCGAACCGTCAATCCCACAGACGCGAAGCTCGTAGTATTTCTCCTTATTGTGCCAGGCATAGGCGATCTGCCTGCCGTCGCCGGAGATAACGGAGCCTTCGGCGAATTCGGATGAGTCTTTCGAGGCGCCCTTGTTGGTGAGGCGCCGGTTCTGCCCGGTCGCCAGGTCCCGCACGGCCAGATCGCCGGTTTCCCAATCATGAAAGGAGAAGTACCTGCCATCCGGCGAGGGCGACCCGTCGAACTCCCCCCTGCTTTCCCAAACTTTGCGCAGCGTGATGCCGGACGGATGGCTGAGGCCCCCAGCCCGCTCCAGAGCCGCCAGCCGCGTACGAGCCTCGGCGGCAACCTCGCTCTGGTCGGCATATTGACGCAGCAGCTGCTCATAGGTCTTGCGGGCATCGGCCTGCCCGAGTTTCTCGTAGCATTGCCCCGCGCGCAGCAGAGCACTGGCTGCCACCTCGCGGTTCGAGCTTTGAGCAAGCTTGATGTACTCATCGATGGCGCCTTTCAGGTCGCCGTCGACCGTCTCCTTGTCAATCGCGGCGCGCAACGCGACTTCCGCCCGATCATCTCTCTTCTGCGCCGGTGCAGATGTGAACAGCAAAGCCACCGTCATGATCATCGCTGCCAAGAGTCTCATTGCTCACCTCCCTGATTGCGTCACTCTAGCGGACGTCGGTCGAGCCATCAGCGAGCGAAAGTCGAGATTGGGTGGATTTTCAGGCATTGACACACACACATGAGCGTGGGATCTGCGGATCCTTCACCCGTCGAAGCGGTAGCCGATGCCACGAACGCCAAGTAAGTAGCGTGGTTCCGCCGGCGCAGGCTCGATTTTCTTGCGCAGGTGCAGTATGTGAGTGTCCACCACCCGGTCGCTGACGAAAGTGCCCGGCTCCCAGGCCAGGTCGATCAGTTGCGCGCGCGTCAACACCTTTCCGCGGCGGCGGACGAATGCAGAGAGCAGGCGGAACTCGAGCGCCGTGACCTCGACCGGCTCGCCGCCGCGTCGCAGCTCCGCGCGATCAAAATCCACTTCGCACTCGCCGAAACAATACGTCCCGAGCGAATCCTCGCTGGAACGCCGCAAGGCCGCTTTGATGCGGGCGCGCAGTTCGTGCGGGCTGAACGGCTTGGTCACATAGTCGTCGGCCCCCAATTCCAGGCCCAGCACCTTCTCCGCTTCGTGGGTCTTCGCGGTCAGCATGATGATGGGCGTCTTCACCCGGGCCTGCCTCAGCTCACGGCAGACATCAAAGCCGTCGACCTTTGGAAGCATAATGTCGAGCAGGATTAGGTCCCATGCCTCCCCCTTCCCTCGGCGGATTGCCGTGGCGCCGTCGACGACCGTCTCCACCTCATACCCCTGATTCGTCAGGTCCGCCTTCAGTCCGAGAGCGATGTCCGGTTCATCTTCCACGATCAGGATGCGCGCCATGTTCTAATCTCCGACGGGTAGCAGAATGGCGAAGGTACTTCCCTTCCCGGGTGCGCTGGCCAGCTCTATTCTGCCGCCGTGTGCATCGACAATATGCCGAACCATGGCAAGGCCGATCCCGGTCCCCCGAATATGCTGCGTTCGCGCATAGGCGCCACGGAAGAACTTGCGGAAGATCTCCTTCTGCTCCTCGCGCGGGACGCCCGGTCCCCGATCTTGAACGCCGATCATTATTGAACCGGCCTGCCGCGCCATGGTTACTTCAATGGTGCGGCTATCCCCTGAGTATTTCACGGCGTTGTCCAGCAGGTTCCAGAGCGCTCGCGCCAGGGCTTCTGCATCTGCGTCCACAAAGGCCGGGACCGAGCTGCACCGGACGTCGAATTCTGCGCTTTCAGCTTCCCTGCAAAAGTCTCCCACCACGCGTTCGACCAAAGCGCCGACATCAATCCTCTCGAACCGGTAGGGCCGCGCTCCGGCCTCCATCCGGCCGAAATCCAGCAGTGACTCCACCAGCCGCTGCAGTCGGTCGGTCGCCCTCGCCTGAGCCGCGCGAAACTCCCGGCGTTGCTCTCCAGGCAGGTTCCGTTCCTCGGCCAGCAGGTCGTTGAATTGCCGCAACGATGTGAGCGGCGTCCG
>JAFNAG010000028.1 GCA_017860135.1 Acidobacteriota bacterium | reverse complement strand
ATTCTCGACCTCAAACAGAACAAGACCATCTGGGCGGACGGCTCGGCGTTCGGCGGAACCGAGCTGCCGGCGAAGTCCGGGGACAAGCCGGCGCCGCGCATTCTCAATTGGGGCGCCCCGGACTGGTCGGATGACGGCAGCCAGGCCGTCGTCTCCGTGCGCTCCCAGGACACCAAGGACCGCTGGTACGTAAAGATCGATCCGGCGACCGGCACGGCTACGGTGCTCGACAACCTGCACGACGACGCCTGGATTCGCGAGATGTCGGTCGGCACCGGTTCGGGAGGCGGCGGGGGCTTCGGCGGCCCCGGCGGTGGCGGCGGGCTGGCATGGCTCCCCGACAACAAGCGCTTCCTGTTCCTGTCGGAAAAGGACGGCTGGATGCACCTGTACTCCCTGGACGTGACCGCGCCCCAGCCGGCAGCCAGGCAGCTGACATCGGGCAGATGGGAGATCCAGAACGCGCGGCTCTCGACCGACCGGACCAGGATCTTCTTCACCTCGACGGAAATCCATCCCGGGGAACGCCACTTCTACACTATGCCGGTCGACGGCGGCTCTTGGACGCGTGTCACGACGATGACGGGATCGAATGCGGCGACCGTCTCGCCGGACGAGAAGTCGCTGGCGATCGTCCATTCCTACAGCACCAAGCCGCCCGAGCTCTATGTGATGCCCTTTACTGCGGGCGCGCAGGCGAAACAGGTAACGACGACGCCCGCCGAGGAGTGGCGGTCCTTCAAGTGGATCGATCCGAAGGTATTCACCTACAAGGCGCGCGACGGCGCGGATGTCTACGCCCGGCTCTATACGCCGGAGATGATCGGCGCGAAGCGCGACCCGAGACGGCCCGCCGTGATCTTCGTGCATGGCGCGGGCTATGCTCAGAACGCACACAGGTACTGGCCCTCCTATTATCGTGAGTACATGTTCCACAACCTCCTCGCCTCGCTCGGCTACGTCGTTCTCGACCCCGACTACCGCGCAAGCTCGGGCTACGGCAGGGATTGGCGCACCGCCATCTACCGCCATATGGGAGGCAAGGACCTCGAGGACGTCGTCGACGGCGCAAAGTACCTCGTGGCGAACGAGAAGGTCGACCCGAAGCGCATCGGCGTTTATGGCGGCAGCTATGGAGGCTTCATTACCCTCATGGCGATGTTCACGACTCCCGATGTGTTCGCCGCGGGCGCGGCGCTGCGGCCTGTGACCGACTGGTCGCATTACAACCACGGGTACACGTCGAACATCCTCAATCTGCCGCAGAACGATCCGGAGGCGTACAAGCGCAGCTCGCCGATCTTTTTCGCAGAGGGGCTCAAGGGGCATCTGCTCATCTGCCATGGCATGGTGGACTCCAATGTGTTCTTCCAGGACAGCGTGCGCCTGGTCCAGCGTCTCATCGAACTGCGCAAGGAGAACTGGTCGATCGCGCCCTACCCGGTTGAGAACCACACCTTTACGGAGGAGACGAGCTGGGCCGACGAGTACAAGCGGATTCTGAAGCTCTTCGAAGACAACCTGCGGCGATGAGACAAAAACGCGCGCAGCGAGCGGCCCTGCATGCACAGCTATGCGACTTCTATAGTTGCATAGAAATCAACATGCTGTGACGTGCGTTTGGGGATCACCACTCGATGTCGCGGTCGAGGCGGCTTCAATCCGTCCTCACGCATTCCCTGAAGGTGCAACTCGATGCCTGCCTGAATGCGGCGTATCGCTGCATCGAGTGTTTTGCCCGTCGCAACACATCCAGGCAGATCGGGAACAGATGCGCCCCAGTCGCTGTCCGGATCCTTGCTGATGCGCACAAGATACTGAAGCTTTTTCATTATCGTGTTTCTCGCTGAGGTCCGGCCTGCCGCTTCACTGAGCCCAGTGTGCCCTTTGGCATGTCGTCTCCCGGATGGCCGCTCACTGTCACGCGTCCGGGTTTGGCAGGATGTTTGAACTGACGGTGGCTCCCTCTTGCCACCACCAGGTTCCATCCGTCCCTCTCAAGCATCTTCACCACCTCGCGGACCTTCACTACTCAAGTCTATCACGGTCTTTAGCGCCATGAATGCCTGATGTTGACCGGTAGTTCGGCGCCGCGACAGAGCCGCGCGTCAACAAGCGGGCGGGTTTCCGCGCTGCCGGAGCCGCACGCTGCTCACGGTCGCGGCTCCGATGTGCATGTTACTCGTAGCGCAGGGCGCGCATGGGGTCGATCTGCGACGCGCGATGCGCCGGAATGATTCCGGCGCACAGCGCCACGAGAGCTAGGATGACGGCGGATGCCGAGAGAACGAGCGGGTCCGATCCCTGCATTTCATAGAGGAGCGACTCCGCGAATCGTCCGAGGAAGATGGCCGCGATCACGCCGATTCCACCGCCAATGAGTGTCATCATGCCTACCTGCCGCAGCACCATGCCGCGCACGCGCGCCGGCGAGGCGCCGAGCGCCATGCGCAACCCGATCTCCCGGAATCGCTGTGCCACGGTGTAGGACAGCACTCCGTACAACCCGACCATCGCCAGCACGGTCGCCAGGCAGGCGAAGGCTGTCGACAGGACGCTGATCATGCGGTCGAGAAACACATTTTCGCGCACCTGCTGGGGCATTGTCCGAAGCTCTTCGACCGGCAGGTTCGGATCGAGTCCTGCGACCACCTTGGGAATGGCGGCGAGCAGGCTCTCCGGGGCCAGCGATGTCCGCGCGTAGAAGGAGAGGGATCCGACATTTTCAGTCTGGCGGTAGGGTCGGAAGAACAGCGGCGGCACCTCCTGCTTCACCTCGCTGTATTTCGCGTTTTTCACCAGGCCCACGATCATGGTGTCGAGTTCTCCCCCGCGGTTGCCGATGAACTTGCCCACGGCATCGCGTCCGAGATTGAATTTTTTCGCGAATGCCTCGTTGACGACAGCCACTTTCGCCCGGCCCATGGCGTCGGAGCGCGTGAACTCGCGGCCGGAGAGCAACGGGATGCCGAGTGTGCTGAAATAGGCGGGGCCGATCGCGTTGTAGCGCGAGTTCATGTCAGTGTCCGGACCGGCGGGGAAGCCCTGCACCGACACGTCGTTTCCCCAGCTGCTTCCCCCGAGCAGCGGCACCATCGCGCCTGCGACCCCCGAAGTGCCGGGAAATGCGGACAGCTCGTCCTCGAGGCGCTCGAACAACTCCTGAGAGCGCTGCGGAGCGTATCCGTTCAGGACCGGTGAGACGCTGAAGGTTACGACGTTTTCGACCTTCAGACCCAGGTCCACGCGGCTGACATTGACAAGGCTCTTGGTAAAAAGGGCGGCGCCAACAAGGAGGGCAAGCGAAAGCGCCATTTGCGCGGTGGCGAGTACAGTCCGGAATCGTGCGGCCGAACGCGATCCACCCGGCTGTCCGGCCTGACCCTTGAGAGACGACACCAGATCGGGACGTGTGCTGTGGAGCGCCGGGAACAACCCAAAGAGCAAACCTGTGCCGAGAGTCAATGCGGCGGCAAAGAGGAGCACGGGGGTATCGAGCGCGAACCGGAACGCCACGGTTGCCTCCGATGGGAGGAGGGAAGCGATCAGGTGCAGCGTCCAGCGCGCAACGAGGAAACTGGCGCAGCCGGCAATCGCTGCCAGCATGCAGGATTCGATCAAGAGCTGGCGCACAAGCTGCCAGCGGCTTGCGCCGATGGATAGCCGTACCGCCATTTCGGCGGCGCGTGCCGCTCCGCGGGCGAGCAGCAGGTTGGCGACGTTTGCGCAGGCGATGACCAGCACGAACGCCGTCACGCCCATCAGCAACCTCAGCGGCTGCCGAGCCTCCCGGGTTACCTCACTCTGACCGTGCGCCCCGGGTGCGACGAGGATCGGCTTTTCCCGGAAGCGTGCCATCGTCTGATCGCTCATGCCTTTCTGGAGCGGCGCCTCGACCTCATTGATAATCGCGCGGTAGTTGGCGATGAGCATTGTGCGCGCCTGTTCCAGGGTAACCCCCGGTTTCAGCCGCGCAAACAGGTACCCCCAGTAGTTCCTCCTTTCGTTCATCCCCTTGAAGCTGGGCTGCATTCGTTCCCGCATCGTGATCGGCACAAATACCTGCGGCATCGACCCGAGCGTCGTGCCGGTAAAACCCTGCGGCGCCACGCCGACGATCGTCATCGACAGGCCGTTGACTGTCAGCGGTTGGTTGATCACGCCTGTGTCAGAGCCGAAACGGCTCCGCCAGTATGCATGGCTCAGTACGGCGACGTTGGATTCGCCGATCACACGGTCGTCCTGTGCGTCGAGCAGCCTGCCGAGCGCCGGCCGCAGACCAAGCACCGGGAAGTAACTTCCCGAAACAAGCACCCCCTGGCCGTTCAGCGTCTGGCCGCGGAAGGCGAGGTTTGCGCTGAACAGGCGATGCGCGGCGATGCCCGTGAAGCAGGTTTGAACTTTCTCCAGGTCCCGGAACATCGGGTAACTGAAGACCTGCTCGCAGTCTCCCGCCTGGTTGCATGACTGTGAGCCGGGCTTCGGCCCCGGTGCGGAAAGGTTGACGAGATCCGCCGGTTGCCGCACCGGAAGAGGGCGCAGCAGCATCTCGTGAAACAGCGAGAAGATCGCCGTATTCGCGCCAATGCCAAGGGCCAGCGAGACAACGGCGACGAAAGTCACGAAGGGTGTCCTCAAAAGCATCCGCAGGGCAAATTTCAGGTTGCTCATGTAGAGAGGGTACGAAATTCACGCGTGGGATGTTCACCTATTCTGCAACTTTGGAAACCGCTTCTATGATTTGGATCGTGAAGAATCCACAGATCTTGCGGACGTACGCTTCTGTGAAATCCGTGAAATCTGTGGCGGTCTTGTTTCGGCCCCGTGATTGATCCGTCCAGGGAGGGGCTCAAATTCCCGGGCGGGCAAATGCGGACAGGCTTGCCAGGTAATCCTGCGGGGTGCCGAAGTCGTAGCGGCGGGCGGCGGTCATTTCATAGGCAAGATATCCCTCGCGGCTGCGCTGGATTTCCTGAGCCCGAGTCAGCTGGAACTCTCCACCGTCACGCACGCCGTCACGGATCATCTCGGCAAGGATTTCGAAAATCGAGGGAGTGAGCGCGTGCATGCCGAACCAGCCGAGAAACTCATCCTCTCGGAGCCCGTCCACTCTGAGGCGAGAGCGCGCGAGCCCGATTTCCGGTTTCTCCACGATGGCCGAAACTTCGATCATTTGCGGATTTCCCGCGAGACGGCGCCCTGCAATCGTGCCGTAGCCTCTGAGGTCCTGCGGGCCGATGCGGTTCACCGCCGATATGGATCGGTGCGGTGCGGCCGCGGCGATTTCGATCATGCGGCTGGAGCAGGACCGGCCGCGGCTGCGGAACAGATGGTCACCCAAAAGCAGCAGGACCGTTTCTCCCGCCGCGAAGTCCCGCGCCTGGTAAACGGCGTGACCATAACCTTCCTGTGTATGCTGGACGACATAACGAATGTGGTCCCCGGCGGCTCCGAGCATTGCCGCTTCCCTTGCCAGGTCCGGGTGTTTTTCCAGCTTCTTCAGGTAGTCCGCAGCCGGCGCGGCAAAATACCGGGCGAATTCCACCTCGCTGCCCGGCTGTGTGATCACTGCGATTTCCTCGATCCCCGCCTCAAGCAACTCCAGGACGTGGTAGTGAAGGAGGGCACGCGCGATGCCGTCCGGCCCCACGACCGGGAACAGCTCCTTCTTTAGCGCCTGGGATGCGGGGAAGTGACGCGTGCCCAGGCCTGCCGCCGGAATGACCGCCCTACGAATTTTCATGTGGCAATTCCGCAAATCCGATCCGCAAAAGCTGCAAACCACGAAATACACGAAACACACGAAAAATTTTCGTGTGTTTCGTGGTTCCCATTTTCTCAATAAAATCGAGATCCGTTCGGTTGCCGCTAGGTCGTCTCGTGGTGCGAGCCCCAGCCTTCGCCGCCGAACCTGTAACGCACCGCTCCGAACTGCAGGGCTCCCGGCGAGGTGCCTTCAAAAACGTCCGGCACCAGGCCTGTGCGCCGGTTGTACTCCTGCGCGATGAGCGGGACCTCCCGCTTGAGGGAATCCACTCGTCCGAATACGGCGACCGTGCCTCCCGATCCGCCCCCCGTGATCTTCGCTCCGAACAGTCCCTTGGCAGCGCCGCGCCTGCGCACGTACTCGACCAGCAGGTCCACCTCCTCGCACGACAGGTTGCAATTGGACTTATAACTCTCGTGCGCCAGATACATCTGCTCGCCGGCGGTCTCCAGCGCCCTGTCGTCGCCGCTGCACGCTTCGCGCAGGGCCTGCATGAACGCCAGCACACGCTCGTTTTCGCAGACCGGGTGAGCCGCGGGGCCAGTGACGCGATAGACGCCGTCGGGCTGAACGGTGGTGACCGGATCGTCATGGGAACCGAATGCGGCGAGGAATTCCGAGCCGACGATCTTTTCCGGCAAGAGGGAGCGGTATTGCGACTGGAAGTCCGCCGCCGACACCTCCGTGAGGTAGTTTACCGGCGGCTGGCCGAGCCGGCTCCGGTGATGATTGATGATGCGCTTGCCCATGAACGCGCCGATGCGCACGTCGGTGTAATACGGCCCGGCAACGGAATGTTTCACCATCGAGTTGATCCCGGCGAAGGCGGTGCCCTCAGGGATCTCGACGTCGCCCATGATCCTGCCGGGCCGGCACAGGATGTGGATGAGCCGGCCTTCCCTGCCGCTGGTCACCGCGATCTGATCCATGATGCCGCAGGGCGCGCCGACCACCTGATTTTCGGCGACCTGCCCGAGCTGTGCCAGGCGCGCCGGGCTCAGGTTGAGTCTCAGATAAGTCTGAAGGCAGTGGATGGTCGCGATCTCGGCGGTGGCGGAGCTGCCGATGCCGACATTCATCGGCACGGCTGAAAGCAACAGCAGGCTGAAGCCGTAGCGCAACGGCACGGCCTCTTCTTTGAGAAGCGTGAAGATGCTGCCCCCGATGTACGACGCCCAGGAACTCAGCGGCATGGACTGGCACAATTCCTTCACCTCGGCGTAGGCGGCGGGACGTTCGCCGGTCTCGAAGTAGTCCAGCGGAATGCGGGTCTCGACGGGTAAGCTCCTGCGTCCGATCTGCATCGTGCGTATGCGCAGCGTGCGGTCGGTGCGCGGCTGCAGGGCAATCGCCAGACCCCGTCCGAGGACGCCCTCGCAGACGTTCGCGCCCGAGTAGTCGGCGATGCCCCCCATGACGTCGAGCCGCGCCGGAACCCGCGTCAGCAGGATTTCCCCGGTGGAAAAATACCCGGCCAAACCGGTCGGATCGCTGTTGGGCTTTTTTAAAACTCGTTCGAACTCGAGCACCTCATACGGCATCTCAAAATCGTTCATAGTGTGTTTCAGGATCTGACCTGCCGCCGTTCGTTGGAGGGTGAACCGGATAGTACAGACACAATTGCACGAAAACTTCTTCGGCCATATCGTCATTCTACTCGTTTTCGTGCAGTTCGCGGCTTCCTAAAGTGAAGGCAGGGGAGAAGTGGAAGCCGTCAACCTCAACCGATTGCACCCCGGGGAACCGATTGATTAAGCTGCCTGCTGGCTATTCTGCTATACTTCCGCAGATTGTGATGATCACGTCATGACGAAAGGGACTGGAATGAAAACTCGATGGGGTATGGTGTGGGGGATCCTGCTGCTGGTTTCGGCAGCCGTGGCGCAGGATGCGCCGGTGCTCAAGAGTCAGAAGGAAAAGCTCAGCTACGCGCTTGGCATGGATCTCGGGAATCAATTGAAAAAACAGTCCATAGAAATAGAACCGGCGCTTTTCAGCCAGGGATTCAAAGACGCAGTCTCTGGCGGCAAGGCGATGATGACCGAGGCGGAAGTCCGCGCCGTGATCGCGGAACTGCAAGGCCAATTGCAGGCGAAGCAGGTTGAGGCCACCAAAGTGCTCGCCGAGAAGAACAAGAAAGAGGGGGAAGCATTCCTGGCGCAGAATAAGGCAAAGGAAGGAATTGTCGCTCTTCCAAGCGGACTGCAGTACAAAATACTGACGGCCGGCGCTGGAAACAAACCCGCTCTCGAAGATACTGTCGTGTGCCATTATAAGGGAACTCTCATCGATGGAACCGAGTTCGACAGCTCCTATAAGCGCAACCAGCCTGCGACATTCGCCGTCAAGGGGGTCATCAAAGGCTGGACCGAGGCCCTGCAACTGATGGCGGTCGGATCCAAGTGGCAGCTGTTCATCCCCGCAAGCCTGGCCTACGGTGAAAGCGCCCGCGGCAACGTCATCGGGCCGAACTCCACTCTCCTTTTTGAGGTGGAGCTGATCTCCATCCAGGGTAAAAAATAGAATCTTTGAAAAGCAGCCACAGATTCCACAGATTTCACAGAGACACCCTTCTATGAAATTTGTTTAATCTGTATCATCTGGGGCGTTTTCATCGAAACGGCGTTTATCGGAAATCTGCAAAATTCATCAAAAAAAGGGCTCCGGGATCCCGGTTTTGAGGGATAATGTAGGTAGTACTGCCTTCATGGGGAGCCGGACGATGCCGGACAAGGAACATCTCCAGCCTCTGATCGATGCGATTGCGGCAAGCGACCTGACCATCTGGAACCGGTGGAGGCTGGAAAATGCAGCCACCATTCCCGACCTCGGCGGGATCGATCTTGCGGAAGCCGATCTGCGTTTCGCAAACCTCAGCGACGCAAACCTGATCGGCGCCAATCTCGCCGGGGCAAACCTGTTCCACGCGAACCTGCGACGGGCCAACCTGGGAAGGGCGACTCTCCAGAGTGCGGATCTCAAGGAAGCGGATCTAAGCTCCGCGACTCTCACCTACGCCAACCTCAGCTCCGCCAATCTTCAGGGTGCGCTTCTCCGCCATGGGAATATGCGCGGCGCCGATCTGAGCGATGCCGACCTTCGGCGTGCGGACCTGGTCCGCGCGGATCTGAGGCGCGCCGATCTGACCGGCGCGGATCTTGCCGGCGCCCAATTGAAGGACGCCAGACTCTCCGAAGCCCGCGTGGAAGAAAAAGCTCTGAAGAAATCGGAAAACTGGCTCGGATCCGGCATCAGCCGGCTGGAGAAAGCAGCGCTGCGAGTTCTTAAAAGCAGGAAGACCGCCAGGAACCGGACTCGTGGTCCACGATCCAAGCCGCCCGTGGAAACGCCCGCTGGAAATCCTTCGTAAAATCCCGCGAATCAAAACCCCGCCCAAGCAAAAAGTTATAAATGGTGGGCTCGGGTATATCAGTGAGCGCGGGCTTCAGCCCGCACGCTTTCAGCCTCTGAAGTTACAACCAACCACATCTGGGTAATTGTTTAGCCAGCCCGAAGAAGACTGCCACGAATTCCACGAATTTTCACGAAGGCCGCATCGTATGGTTCCCATCAGGGGAGATAATTCTTCGTGAGAATTCGTGAAATTCGTGGCTTCATTTGCAGATCCCTAACTGTTCCGAGCCGGCAAAACAGTTCCAGGATTTATATGATCAGCGGCAGATCAGGCCGAGACGGGTGGCGAGGTGCTCCACCTCGTCCATGACCTGGTTCATGCGGTGCATTGTGGCTTCGAGAGGCCCCCGGGTCGTCAGGTCGACGCCGGCCGCCTTCAGCAGATCGATGGGGTAATCCGACCCGCCGGCTCGAAGCAGGTCCAGGTATCGCCGCGTCGCTTCCTCGTCCCCCGCCAGGACGCGCTCGGCGATCGCGGCGGAAGCGGTGAAAGAGGTTGCATACTGGTAAACATAGAAGTTGTAGTAAAAGTGCGGGATGTAGGTCCACTCGGCCTGGATCGGCTCGTCGACGATGCAGATGCCCGCGTCATGACCGTAATACTCCTTTGCGATCGATTCATAGACCGCACCGAGCAGGTCCCCGGTCAGCGCCTCACCCTTCTCAGCCATCTCGTGGATGCGCAACTCGAATTCGGCGAACTGCACCTGGCGGAACACGGTCGCCCGCGCCCCGTCGAGGTAGTTGCCCAGGAGCGACAGGCGCGTCTCGTCGCGGTCCACCGCGCGAAGCATGTAATCGAGGAGCAGGGCTTCGTTGAATGTGGATGCGACCTCGGCCACAAAGATCGAATACCGTGACAGAGGATACGGCTGGGACGTGTTCGCCAGGTGGCTGTGCATGGTGTGGCCCAATTCGTGGCTGAGAGTGCTCACGTCGTCGTACTTGCCCGTGTAGTTCATCAGGATGTACGGGTGCACGTCGTAGATGGCGCCGTTCGAGTATGCGCCCGACCTCTTGCCTTCATTGTGATAGACGTCCACCCAACGGCTGGAAAACGCCTTGGCGGCGACCTCGCAGTACTCCGGCCCGAGCGGGGCGAGCGACGCCAGCACCTGGCCGGCGCCCTCGTCGTAGCTGTACTCCAGGTCGACCGCCTTCACGAGGGGGGCATAAAGGTCGTAATAATGAAGTTCTTCCAGCCCGAGCAGTTCGCGCCGGAGGCGCAGATAGCGGTGGAGAGTACCCAGATGGGACCGCACGCCTCCGACCAGGTTGCTGTAAACCGAAAGCGGGATGTTGTGCATATCCAGGGCGCGCTCCAGGCACGAGGGGTAACGCCGCGCGCGGCTGAAGAACATGTTCTTCCGGATTTCGGCATACAATTGCGCCCCGAAAGTGCGCCGGAATTCGTTCATTTTGCCCAGATATGCCGCGAAGACCTTCTTCCGGTCCTCCCTCACCGGCGCGCGGCGGTGGAGGCTGAATGCCGGAGGGTCCAGCCGGACCGAGGAACCGTCTTCGAGCACGACTTCAGGAAAAGGGAAGTCGGCGTTGGAGAAAATCGAATAGATCGTTCCGGGAGAATCGGAGATCAGGCCCGCATCGGCGATGATCTTCTCCTCCGCTTCGGTCCCCGTGTGCTCCTTCTTGCGCAGGATATCATCCAGGGCATGGCGATATATTTCCAGCCCGGGTTCCAGGCTCAGGAAGCGATCGATGACCTCCCGGCCCATGGCGAGGATTTCAGGCTCGACGAAGGACGCCAGCGCGGCGAAATCGGCGCCCATCTGCCCCATTTCCTGTTCCATCGCCTGATATGCCGCGTCCCTTGTGTCCAGATCTGAGTTCAGACTGGCATAGCATGCAAGCCTCGTCTGTTCCATTTCCAGGCGGCTGACCAAGTCCAGGCAGTGCAGGAGCGCCGCGGGTGACTCGGCGAGCTTACCCTTGCAGGCCCGCACGCGCACGAATTCTCCGGCTACCCTCGACTTGGCGGCCCTCCATGCGCTGTCGTCAGGGTACACGTCCACCAGATTCCATTTGTAAGTCTCGGGGATTCTGCTCCTGTCGCGCTCTTTGATGTACGTGTCTCTCATGGTGCTCCGAATCTCCTGTGCGTGCCAATAAGACCGCGCATTCCGGCGATGATACAGGAAATCATCACCACCGGGTGCGCGGGGTGCACAGGGAAATGCTGCCTTTCCGTCCAAATGCCTGATTGGAATTCGAACGATTCGATTTCGGGTAATTGTCTGGCCGGCCCGAAAAAAACTGCCACGAATTATCACGAAAGCCGCATCGTATGGCTCGCATCAAGGGAGATAATTCTTCGTGAGAATTCGTGAAATTCGTGGCTTTATCTGCAGCCTTTAACTGTTCCGGGCCGGCTAAACATTCACGATTTCGGAATCCTCTCCTCGTTCTCCCCTTCCTCCCCCCGGGGGGCGGCATCCGGCGTGCTCCCGGCAGCGTCTCGTCAAGGCGAAGGCTGCTCCATCAAATCGATATAGGCCCCCTTAATCAAATCATCCGGATGAATGCCGAGTTTGGCAAGAAGGTTTTCTGCGACGGCCAGTCCTTCCGCGTCACTCTGGCCGGGACGCAAAACAACCTCCAGCTCCGCGAATGTGCCCAGCGTTTCCACGTCGTCGAGGTGAATCCGGGTCTGGCCGACGAGGTAAAGCGAACGCGTCTTGCGGACGGTTCCCCTGACTTCCAGCACGCTCGAAAGCACGGGGCCAAGTTCATCGGGCCGGCTGGTTTCATATATCCGGTATTCGGAACGCTTGGGGCCTGCTGTATCCGGACGCGTGTAAAAGATCAATTGGCCGGAGTCCGGGGCCAGAATCCGCAGTTTCAGTCTCCCGTGAGGGACACGAAAGAAGATATCCTCCTGGCGGAAAGTCGCCGCGGCGGCGTCGCCCAGCGACTCAGCGAGAGACTTGAAAGCGGCCGCGTTGTGAATACGGGCTTTGATTTCGATGTTCGCAGGCATAGGGAGATTTATACCATTTTTCCAGTGCACGTGCCTGCCGCTCCGTGGTAGAGATGTTCGGCGACAAGGTCGGTCAGAAATGCGGCGAAACATATGAGTCCGGACAACCCGCGCAGATATCATGCCGGCGACGCGCTCGAGGATTTGTGCCGCTCGTGCAAGATTGTTCGCGGGCACACCGTCATCGTGGCGGACTCCGAAGGGCGCGCCCTGCGGGTCATCTGCGACTATTGCGGCAGCCAGCACAACTACCGGGGCGGAGAAGCCGGGGAGGCGGCCAAACCCAAAACGGAACCGCCGGCAAGAGTTGCCATCCCCCTGGTCACCGAACGGGAGAGGAGATCCGCTGTGACGAACATTCCGACGTCCGACGGCAGCGCGCTTGACCTGGAACTGCTCCTTCGGAGAATCATAAGGGAAGAAACCGGGCTCACGCCCGTGCGGATCGCCGACAGGTGGCCGGGCGGAGAAATGACTTTGCGGCCCGGCAAACCGGGGCTGCAGGAGAAAACCTGGCCGATCGAGACCTTTTTCCACAAAGTCGTGATGCTGAGAAACCGCCTGCGCGTTTTAGAACAGCAGATCAATGCCGCGGACATTCCCGAAGACCTGAAAATCAGGCTGCAGGGATACATCACAGGCTGTTACGGCACACTCACGAGCTTCAACATCCTCTTTGCTGAGGAGGAGGACCGGTTTCAGGGAAGCTCGGAAAAGGAGTGAGCTCCAGGTTTTCAGTGGCAGCGGAAAAACGACCTGCGCAGACCTTAAAAGACCTCAGATTATTATCTTTGAGGTCTTTGCGCTTTTAATCCGGTTTTTAGAAGGTCGTTCACTCCGCTGCATTCCCACCAATTCTCATGATGCTCTCATTTGAGGTGGCGTAGGATGGGATTTGAAGCGCGCGGGCTTCAGCCTGCGCTCACCAAAAAGACTATGTGGAATCCCACTGGAAACTTTAAAACCGGAAGGAGGTTTCTATGCTGCGATCGCGCTGGATCGGAATGGCGATGTTGCTGGTGGTCGGTCTCTGTTCCGAAGGCGGTGGCGTGGACTGGCAGGGGAAGCAGAAAGCCGGCGCCCCTGCGTGGCGGAGTTCATTCCAAGTCGACCGGGCAAACCTGTCGGATACCGGCAGGAACACATATTTCATCCTCGAGCCCGGCTATCGCCTGACGTTTGGCAGCGGCAAAGACACGCTGACGGTCACCGTGCTCCAGGGAACAAGAGTCGTCGATGGCGTTCGGACGAGGATTGTGGAGGAAAGGGAAACCGAAGGCGGCAAGCTTGCCGAGGTTTCGAGGAATTTTTTTGCCATCGACAGGACAACGAACGATCTCTATTACTTTGGTGAGGAGGTCGACGAATATAAAGACGGCAAGATCGTCGGGCATGAAGGCGCGTGGCTCGCCGGAGTGAGCGGCGCCCGGTTCGGCCTGATGGTTCCCGGCAAACCGTCCGTCGGAGACCGGTACTACCAGGAAATCGCACCGAAGATAGCGATGGATCGAGCCGAGATCATCAGCGTGACTGAAGAAGTGAAAGTTCCAGCGGGGACCTACAAGGACTGCCTGCACACGAAGGAATCCAGTGACCTCGAAAGCGGAAGCGAGGACAAGTGGTACGCGCCCGGCGTGGGTCTGATCAAGGATGCCGACTTCACTCTCACGAAGGCGGAAAAAGTCCGTCCCTAGCCATATTGAAGAATTGAGTCCGGTGCCCGGGGAAGATCATGCGTGTGCTCGTGGTTGAGGACTATCCTCCTATTCGCAAGGCTGTTGCCAAAGGGCTGCGCGAGGCCGGCTTTGCGGTGGATGATACGGGTGATGGAGAAGAGGGCCTCTGGTACGCGACCAGCAATGCTTACGACGTCGTACTTCTCGACCTCATGCTGCCGGGCATCGATGGCTTTACAATCCTCAACAGTCTGCGGGCGGCGGGCAGCGGGGCTCATGTCCTGATTCTCACGGCGAAGGACGGCGTGAGCGACCGGGTGCATGGGCTTGACCTCGGCGCCGACGATTACCTGATCAAGCCTTTCGCGATGGAGGAACTGCTTGCGAGGGTGCGTGCTTTGGCCCGCCGAGCCTACTGCGTGAAAAATCCCTGTGTGGTCGTGGAACATCTGCGCATCGAAACCGCCGCGCAGAGGGTGTGGTGCGGACCGGAGGAGGTGCATTTGACGCCCCGGGAATATGCACTGCTCGAGTACCTGGCGATGCGTCGCGGCGAGGCGGTCAGCAGAAGCGACATTTGGGAACATGTCTATGAATTCAACTCCGATGCGGACTCCAACGTGGTGGATGTGTACATCGGCTATCTGCGGAAGAAAATCGAACGGCCCGGCCGGCCGCCTCTGATCCGCACGATACGCGGCAGAGGGTACTCCCTGGGAGCTTCCGTATGAAATCTTCGATTCGGGCACGCCTGCTTTTCTGGATGACGGCCGTAATGGCGATCCTGCTGTTGGTTTTTGCCGTCGTCGTGTACGAAGTGCTGCGGCAATCGCTTCTGGAAGGCTTCGACAAGGTGTTGCTCGCCTCAGCCCGGACGGTGAGCGACGCGGTGGAGCGGACCGAATCGAAGATCCAGTTCGAACTTGATGCGCACGAGGCTCCTGAATTCTACCGCAGCGTCGATCCTGACTCTTTTCAGCTCTGGCTCGAGCACGGAGAGAGCCTGGCAGGCTCGCCGTCGGTCAATGCAGGGAACCTGCCGCGGTTCTCCGGCATGTCCGAGACTCCCATTTTTCAAACGGTGAGGCTTCCGGATGGGCGCTCAGGCCGTGCGGTCGGCCTGGCTTTCACTCCGAAGGCGGATGATGAATCGGGGGACGCCGGTCCAACCGAAAAAGTCGAGCTGGTAGTAGCCCGCGGAACGGCCTCCCTCGACTCTACGATCCGATTCATCCGGTGGCTCCTCACCCTCGGCACATGCGGTACTCTTGTTCTCACCCTTCTCCTGGGCGCCGTCGCGGTGCGGCGCGGCTTGAAGCCGCTGGATGCCTTGGCCGCGCGCATCGCTGCAATCCGGCGCGAGGATCTTTCTGCGCAGATCCCGGCAGACTGGATGCCGGTGGAGATGGTTCCCGTGGTCGGGAAACTGAATGATCTGCTGCGCCACCTGGATGACGCGTTCCGTCGCGAGCGGGCGTTCACCGCCGACACGGCTCACGAGCTGCGCACCCCTCTGGCGGGACTCCGATCCACGCTTGAGGTCGCCCTATCGAAGCCTCGCAAGGAGAGCGAATACCGCGAAACGCTTGCCGAGTGCCTCGAGGTCGTGCACCACACGCAACGAGTTGTCGAGACGCTTCTTGCCCTTGCCAGGTTCGAATCCGGGCAGACGGTTCTGCGCCCGGAGGCGATCCATGCCCGCGAGTTGGTCGAGACCGCTTGGCTGCCGCTATGCGATGAAGTCGCCTCGCGAGGCATCACCGTCGATATGCGGCTGCACGAAGGCATGATTCTTATGGCAGACCGCGACGCATGCCGGATGATCGTCAACGCTCTCCTGTCGAATGCGGCCGAGTATACGGACAACAACGGGCGCATTGAAATATCGGGCCGGATTGCGTCGGAATCAGTGGAGCTGGCAGTGGTTAACACGGGCTGTACGCTGTCCGAGGTGGATGCGCCACGTGTGTTCGACCGCTTCTGGCGCGGCGACCCTGCGCGTGCGGACACCGGGATTCACTGCGGTCTGGGGCTTGCTTTGGCCCGCCAGGCTGCCATCGCGCTCGGCGGATCCATTGACGTTGGGATTGCCGGCGGCACATTCTCGGTGCGCCTGCGTCTTCCTGCCTCTTCGGGAACAACGAGCGGCGTTCTTCCGCGTCCAAAAAATATCAGCCCCATTATTCATGAATAATCCGGGTTATCATCCGGACTGGCCCGCTGCCTCGATCACTGGCGAGGATCAATCGCGCGCATTTTCTGCGCTTAGTTTCTATCGTGGCGGTGTATCGGCGAACCGATTGGTGGTATGCTACGCGCGCCAAATCCAGGCCGAATATCTTCCACCCGGAGGAGCGCTCATGAAAGCTCGAAGTTGTTCGCAGTGGTTGATTCTTGCTGTACTGTCCGCCTTGCTGCCCGGCATCGGTTCCATGGGGGCCCAGGACCGGCTCCCCGCCATGCCGGGATATGAACAGTACGCAAAAATGCAGGCGGCACTGCAGGGCGGGCCTGCCGTGGTTTCGGGAGCGCTCAACGTCACCTGGACGGAGGACGGGCAATCGCTTACCTACGCAATGGGAGGAAAAGCCTATCGATTCGACCTGGCAACCATGAAGCCTGTCGAGACGGGCGATGCTCCCGCCGGCGCCGGCATGGGACGCGGCGGCATCGGGGCGGCAGGGCGCGGCGGTCAGGGCGGACGCGGCGGTCAAGCCCAGGCGGGGACAGGAGACCTGCCGAATCCCTGCGGCCAGGAACGCGTGGAGCGCGGCCGGCAACGCACCTGTGAGCCGTCGCCGGACATGAAAATGAAGGCTTTCCAACGGGACCGCAACCTGTATATCAGCAATGCCGACGGGTCCGGCGAGATTGCCGTCACCACCGACGGCAGCGCGAAGGACAGGACGAAATACGGGATCGGCAGCTGGGTTTACGGGGAAGAACTCGGACAGACCACGGCCATCTGGTGGTCGCCCGACGGCCGAAAGGTGGCCTTCTACCGCTTCGACGAGAGCATGGTGAAGGATTTCTTCCTGCAGCTTGGCCAGACGCAAGTCCAGTCGAGCGTGGACACCGAGGCGTACCCGAAGCCCGGCACCGACAATCCGGTTGCAGAAATCCTTGTCTATGACCTGACGGCGAAGACGAAAGTCACTCTCGATGTCCGGGACGGCAAGCCCTTCTCCCAGAATGACGTCGTCGGCCACTACGTTTACAACGTCCGCTGGTCGCCGGACGGCTCGGAACTGCTCGTCAATCGTTCCAACCGCAGGCAGAACATCATGGAGTTTGTCGCCTGCAACCCGGCCACAACACGGTGCCGCGTGATCGTGCGGGAAGAGTGGCCGACGGGCTGGGTCGACAACCGGCCGCAGATGCGCTTCCTGAGCGACAACAGGCGTTTCATCTGGGAGTCGGAGCGCAACGGCTGGACCAACTACTACCTCTACGACCTCACCGGCAAGCTCATCAACCCCATCACCGCCCACACGACCTTCGAGGCGGGAAACATCGTCAAGTTGGACGAGACGGCGGGCGTGATGTTTTACATGGCGCGCGACGGCGATAATTACATGAAGATGCAACTTCATCGCGTGGGTCTCGACGGCAAGGGAGACGTGCGCCTGACGGACCCGGGATTCACACACACGGTTGTGATATCGCCCGACAACAAGTTCTTCACCGACGCGTACCAGACGCACGACCAGCCGCCGGCCACCCGGCTGATGGACATGAACGGGAAAGTGGTGGCGGAACTTGCGAAGAGCGACCTCTCCAAGTTCAACCAACTGGGCCTCAGGAAAGTGGAGATGTTCCCCTACAAGGCGGCCGACGGCAAGACGACGCTTTATGGGACGATCGCGTTCCCTTCGAATTTCGATGCGACAAGGAAATACCCCACGCTCGTGCCGGTGTATGGCGGGCCGGCGTCGGGAAGCAATGTGCCGACCGAGAATTTCGCAAATCCGAATCCGGCGACCGAGTATGGGTTCCTGGTGGTGAACCTGAGTTCGCGCGCGGCGCCGGGGATGGGGAAACGCTCGCTGGATTCGATCTATATGAAGCTCGGACAGACCGAGATGGACGACATGGCCGAGGGAATCAAGGCGCTGTGGGACCGGCCGTATTTCGACAAGGGGCGAGTCGGCATCTATGGCACTTCGTACGGCGGTTACACGGCCGCGATGGAGATCCTGCGGCATCCGGAGGTGTTCACCGCCGCCGCCGCATCCTCTCCGCCCACCGACTGGCGCAATTACGACACCATCTATACGGAACGCTACATGTGGATTCCGCAGGAAAACCAGGATGGGTACGATGCCGGCAACGTCAACAATTATGCGAAAAACCTGCGCGGCCGCCTGCTTCTCTATTACGGGACCGCGGACAACAATGTCCACCCCAACAACACGATGCAGCTCATCCGGGCGTTGCAGGCAGTGGGCCGTGAAGGGGGCGCGGGGGCTGCCGGACGCGAAGGCGGCGCCGGCCGTGGAGGCCGTGGAGGCGGCCCCGGCGCTGCGCCGGCCGGCAAGAGCTTTGAAGTGCAGGTGGGGCCGGACCAGGGCCACAGCGGCGTCAACAACGGCCGCATGATGGAGTTCTTCATCGAAAACCTGATCATTTACCCGGAACGCCTGATCGCTCCGGAAGCCAAAACACCTGGAAAATGAAGAAGGGGGAGATGGATTATGTCGCAACGGTTGATTACTGAAGTCGATCGAAGGGAGTTTCTGGCCAGGAGCGGAATCGCCGTCGCTGCTTTGGCCGCGCCTTTTTCAATCGGAGTGGGCTCTGCCCGTTCGGTGGAGGCAGGCGCCCCCATCAGCCTGCCACCGCTTCCTTACGCGCAGAATGCCCTGGAACCGTCTATTTCGGCGAACACGATTTCCTTTCACTACGGCAGGCATCATCAGGCATATGTCAACAATACGCTTAAGCTGATCGCGGGTACCGAGTTCGAGAAGGCCTCCCTGGAAGACATCGTCAGGAAGACCGCGGGGAAACCGGACAGCGCCGGGCTCTTCAACAACGCGGCCCAGGTTTACAATCATACGTTTTATTGGAACAGCATGAAGCCGGGAGGAGGCGGCGAGCCCGGCGGCGCGATCGCCGGCAGAATCAAGGATTCCTTCGGCAGCTATCAGAAATTCGTCGAAGAGTTCTCCAATGCGGCCGCGACGCAGTTCGGCAGCGGCTGGGCATGGCTGGTTCAGGAAGGGGCAAGGTTGCGTGTTTTGAAGACGGCGAATGCGGAAACGCCGATCACCATGTCGGTGCAGCCGCTGATCACGATAGACGTTTGGGAACACGCCTATTATCTGGACTATCAGAACCGGCGCGCCGATTACATCAAGGCATTCGTGGAGAAGCTGCTGCATTGGGACTTCGCCGTGAAAAATCTGGTCTGACTTTTCCCGGAACGAGCCCGCGGCATGCACGGAAAATCCGAATCACGGGAGAAGATCCTCGCGTATTCTCATGTCCCATGGTTCCCTGAGAGGTCCGGAATCCCGGGGAGAAGCGAACCCAGCGAGCAGGAGGGCAGTCCCATGACGGAGCACACGACGCCACCGGGAGCTTTGGAACTGGCGCATCTGCATACCTACTTCCTCTTCCCATTCACCTTCGACAAGATCACCGTCGTCGAAAACCACCCGGAGCTCTGGTCCAAATACACTCATTGGATCGAAGGGCTGGATGAGTGGATTGCCTCGAATCATTCGGACCAGCACGCACCCCTGACCGACCGCCTGGGGCGCTGGCGCCGCGATCCGTACTCCCGGTTCGACACAGACTCGCCTGCCTATCAGGACATGGTGTTTTTCCACCCGTATGTGAGGAGGGTTTTCTTCGACACCGGGGAAGCCAAGAGCAAGACCGGGGAAAAAGAAGCACTGCTCCGCTGCTACAGCATCCCGATCGCCGCGGGCAAGCGTCTCTGGTTCCAGGCGGAGGATGTCAAGGGACGGTCGGCCATGGTCCAGATCACGGACCTGCGGCTGTTCCTCTTCGCCAACGGCGCCGGCATTCTCTCCATCGGCGTCGAAGCGTTCAACCTGCCGTGCAAGGATGCGCTCTGGATCAACGAGACGCTGCGCAAAGTCTATCCGTCGAGCGGGCGGCAGGTCCGGGAAGGCCGGATCCCGTTCCGGACCCGGCTGATTCTCGAGCAGGATGGGAACCGTCAGGTTCTGGTCGAGGACGAGTACAAGAAGGTGGCCATGATCGGGTATGCGCCGCCGCTGACGCGGATCATAACATCCCTGATCTATTTCTCCGACTATGCGCTTCAGGAGTTCGAACCGGTGCTGGACGAGCGCATGGTCGTTTATACGTACGCGTGTGTGAATCCCGCGAGCGTTCCGGAGGATTTCATACACTCCGAGGAGTACCAGGTGTTTCTCAGCCGCCTGCTGTACGTCGACCATTACGGGGAGTCCTACCGCTACGACCGCGACTTCACGCGGGATCAGATGGCGCGGCACCTCTATCGCAGGTGGGCACACCAGGGGACCTACTACGGCTTCACCAGCTACAGCAGCATCACCGCCACCATCGGCACCTTCGACTGCGATCAGCACAGCCTGGTCGAAGGATTCCTGATCCACCGGATGTTCCGCACACGCTACTATCTCATGACGGTAATTGCGCTTTTTTACAGGGCGACTCTTCTGGATTTTGCCGAGCGCACGGCACTGGTCTCCAAGCGCATCAACCGGGACTGGGAGGACGGCAAGCTCAGCAGGGGGAATGTGCGCTTCGCCAACGATCTGCGCAGCGAGTTCCTGCACTTCTCGAACTTCTGGTATTTCGACGAACTGGCCAACAAGGACGAGGAATTCGAACACTTCACCCTGCAGTGCCGGGCGCTGCGCATCGCGCCGGTCAAGAGGGAAGTCGAAGAGGAAATCGAAAAGCTGAACACCTCGCTCCAGAGCTACGCCGCCTCGCGGAACACCGAAGCGGTGAACCGCCTCGCCGTATTGAGCCTGTTCGTCGGCGCCGGCGCGGTGCTGACCGGGTTTTTCGGGATGAACTTCGGGCGGACATTCGCACGCCTCTTCTTCGAACCGGACGCCGACACGGCCGCCGTCCATTACGGCGCCGTTGCAACCATCTCTTTTTTGGTTCTCCTGGTGCTGGCGTTCGGCTTCTATGTCATCCTCAGCAACTGGTCCGACTATCGGGACGTTCTGATCCCCAAGTCCTGGCGGCGTCGCGACCAGGCCGAGAGCAGCCTCAAGCGCGGCCCCGCCGAATGGCCCAGCGACGAGGAATTCGAGTAATCCAGGGAGGGAGCGATGAGAGTGACTCTGCGGCGAGGCGGTTTTCTGATTCTCCTGTTGGCAGGGCTTTGGTCGAACAGCACGGCACGGCAAACGGGGAAACATGCTATAACATTCGATGACTTGATACGAATGCGTCGGGTTGCTGAGGCGGCGATATCGCCCGACGGGAAATGGGTGGCGTATTCCGTGGCGATCGCGGACATGGAGGCAAATCGCAGCAACCGGAACATCTGGATCGTCCCGTCAGGTGGCGGGGCTCCGGCGCAGCTGACGCAAAGCGGAAGAGACTCTTCCCCGGCCTGGTCCCCGGACAGCAGGACTCTGGCGTTCGTCTCATCGCGTGACGGGATTCCGCAGATATACCTGATCGCCAGGGATGGAGGCGAACCAAGGAAACTGACGAGCGTCTCAACCGGCGTCGATCTTCTGAAATGGTCGCCGGACGGCAATTCGATCGCCTTCACTTCGTCCGTATACCCGGATTGCAGGGATGATGCCTGCAACGGGGCTCGCGACGCGGAGCGAGAGAAAAACAAAGTGAAGGCGCGCGCATACGAGCATCTCCTGTACCGGCATTGGGACCATTGGTACGAAGGGAAACGCAGCCACCTCTTCATAGTGGCTGCCGATGGGAAGGCGGCGCCGCGCGACCTGACGGCGGGGGCCGAATACGACGTCCCGCCGGACCAGCGCGGCGGTCCCGGGGACTTCAGTTTTTCTCCCGACGGCAGAGAAATCTGCTTCGCCGCCGTCACCGACAGGATGGAAGCAGTCAGCACGAACGCGGACCTTTTTCTCGTGCCCGTTGCGGGCGGCACGTCCCGGCGGATTACGACCAACCAGGGATTCGACGGGTACCCGGTGTATGCGCCGGACGGCCGGTCCATCGCCTATCACGCCCAGCTCACCGCCGGGTACGAATCGGACCGCTGGCGCGTGATGTTGTATGACCGGCAGAACGGGGCCCATCAGAACCTGTCGGAGAAATTCGACCGCAGCGCCGACAACCTGGCGTGGTCCGCGGACAGCAGGACGATCTATTTCACGACGGAGGACCAGACGCTGCAGCCGGTTTACGCCATGGAGGCGCGCGCCGGGGCAGAGCCGAAGAAGATTCTGGGCGACAGCTACAATGCGGAGATTTCGCTGAGCCGCGACGGAAGCACGCTGGCGTTCACGCGCACCAGCCTGACCATGCCGTCCGAGATTTTCGCAGCCGCGGGCGACGGCAGCGACGTGCGGCAGCTCACGCGTCACAACGAGGAAATCCTGAACGGCCTGAAAATGAACGCGCCGGAAACTTTCTGGTTCGACGGCGCGGCAGGCACGCGCGTGCAGGCGATGTTGATCCGCCCCCCCGACTTCGACGCGGCGAGAAAATACCCGCTGGTCGTGATGCTCCACGGCGGCCCGCAGACGATGTCGTCGAACGCCTGGGGCTACCGCTGGAACCAACAGATCTTCTCCGCCGCCGGCTACGCGACCCTGATGATCAACCGCCGCGGATCCACAGGCTACGGCCAGAAATTCACGGACGAAATCACCGACGACTGGGGCGGAAAACCGTACGAGGACATCATGAAAGGCATCGACCACACGCTCGCAACCTACCCGTTCGTCGATGGGAACCGCATGGCGGCGGTAGGCGGGTCCTACGGCGGTTACATGGCAAACTGGATCGCGACGCACACGGGCCGTTTCAAGGCGATCATCAGTCATGCGGGGATTTTCAACAAGGCATCGATGTATGCAACCGAAGAGCTGTGGTTCGAAGAACACGACATGCGGGGCACGCCGTGGACGAATCCGGAGAGTTACCGCAAGTGGTCACCGGTCAGCTATGCAGCAAACCTGGGAAAATTCAAGACACCCACGCTGGTGATTGCGGGCGAGCAGGACTTCCGGGTGCCGTACACGCAGTCACTCGAGTTTTTCAACGCCCTGCAACGGCAAGACGTGCCTTCAAAGCTGGTCGTGTTTCCCGACGAAGGGCACTGGGTCCTCAAGCCTCAGAACAGCAGGTTCTGGTACGAAACGTTCATGGATTGGCTCGCCAGACACTTGAAGAACTGACTCGAGAGGATCCTGCCTCAGACGGCAAGAAGCAGAGCCGCCGTCGAGGCGTTGTTTTCTGTCCGGGCACGCTTTTTTTTGTTTCGGGCAGGGGTCGAAACCGGAGGCGACTCTCACTTCAACCTGAAACCACGGCCTATGGCCGTGCGACCCTGCAAGTCTCTGCCGTTCCGGCGTTTGGTGAAAGCGGCAATATTCGCGCCCTGCCACGGAATAGCGGTCGGTATCGAAAACAGTGCGGAATTGGAGAACTCTTTGTTAATGTCGGCAGGGCCATGACGTCGATATCGATCCCGATAGCGATTGCGATCCCGATACCGATTCCGACACCGATTGTGGCGCGGAATCGCCCCGCCGTGCGAGGCAAGCCAATGCCACGGTTTCCAGGCGTGGTCGATTGCTTACAGCCCACAGCCCGCTCGGGATCGAATCCGGGATCCGCCTCCTCGGCCAGGCGGCTGCCGCCGCGGTCGGCAGCACAAGCCACTTTGGGGAAGCGGTCAGCGCACCGCTCGTTTAGTAAGGGAGGTTCGGATACAGGGATCCGGCGGGATCGCGGGCCATGCCGCCGGGGCCCACAACGCGGCTCAGTTTGCCGTGCCGATGCACCGGGCGGACCATCCGTCCGCCGGTGTCTGAATAGCCGCTTTTATATTGGAGGTCATCATGAAGTCCATGCCCAGCATTTTGAGTGCTCCCAAGAAAGAGACTGTGCCTGACTGGAACCGATGGTATGCCGCCCGTGCCGGCCGCCTCCGCAGTTCCGCGATCCGCGAGCTGCTCAAGGTGATCAGCCAGCCCGGCATGATCTCCTTTGCCGGCGGCATGCCGGCGCCGGAATCCTTCCCCCTGTCCGCATTCCGCGAGGCTTGCGAGAAGGTCCTGGCGCGCGAAGGCCCGGCGGCACTGCAGTACAGTGCCACCGAAGGATATGGCCCTCTGCGCGAATTTGTCGCCGGATCCCTGCGCACCAAGGGCATCCCGTGCCAGGTGGAAAATGTCCTCATGACGAGCGGATCGCAGCAGGCGCTGGACCTGATCGGCAAAGTTTTTGTTGACGGCTCCCGGCCGGCATGTGTGGAGCGCCCCACCTACCTGGGCGCGCTTCAGGCCTGGGACAGTTACGCCGCCGAGTACATCACAGTTCCTCTCGACGACGAGGGCATCGTGCTCGAAGGGGTGCCGGAATTGCTGGAGCGCTCTCGTCCCCGGTTTATGTATGTCTTGCCCAATTTCCACAATCCAGCAGGCGTCTCTCTGAGCCTCGCGCGGCGGCGCCGGCTGGTGGAAATCCTCGCCTCGGCGGAGTGTTTTCTGCTCGAAGACGATCCATATGCCGAATTGTGCTTTGAAGGCGGGATGCTGCCGCCGCTGGCATCCTTGATGCCGGAACGAACCCTATACCTCGGCACCTTCTCCAAGATCCTCGCGCCGGGAATCCGGCTGGGATATGTGGCCGGGCCACAGGAAGTGATTCGAAAACTGGTGCAGGCCAAGCAGGGGGTGGATCTGCACACGAGTACTTTCGACCAGATGGTTGCGTGCGAAGTGGGGCGCATGGGGATCCTGCCCGCGCACATCGGAACCGTGCGAGACATCTACCGCGAGCGCTGCGCGGCAATGCTCACGGCGATGGAGAGCCACTTCCCGGACGCTGTGCGCCGCACCCGACCGAAGGGCGGTCTTTTCCTCTGGGCTACGCTCCCGGAACCGCTGGATTCCGTCGAACTGCTCTCGCAGGCGATTGCCGCAGGGGTTGCCTATGTTCCCGGCCCTTCTTTCTACCCACCGGGGATGGACGAAGCGCGCCGCCACCTCCGTTTGAATTTCTCCTATTGCGGTCCGGAGCGCATCGAGGAGGGCATCCGCAGGCTGGGCGCGGTGTTCACCAGGGCGATGCAATAATCCCGGGTCTGCCTCCTCTGGAATCGTCAAAACCAGAGCCGAGCCGCGTCGCCCGGTGCTATACTGAAACGGTTTGGACGAGGCGCGCGCACCTGAGATATCTTCTCCCGGCATCCGCACGTGCGTGCCTGTTCCATACGGTATTCGGTTTCTCCGGCGATTCAGACAGTGGGATGCGCTTCAACTCGCACCCCGCAGGGGTGCAGCAGGAAAGCCCAGGGCGCAAGCCCTGGGATGAGCGGCATAAGATCAGGATCAGCCCTGAAGGTCGAAGCAGGTCCCACGCGATTTGCACATCAGGTCGGCATGAGAGTTGGTGTGTGCGATATTGTGCGCATTTTTATCGGCCGGCTGTTCCGCCCATTCAGGGCTGGGGTTTTGCGCGCGCCGTTTCCCAGGGCTCGCGCCCTGGACTGTCCTGCACCGCCCCTTCGGGGCTTGCCACGGTCTGAATCGCAGCGGTTTCTCCTTAAGGTGGCGCGGTTTCGAGTCCCCCGGGATGTGCTGCGAATCCGTGTCGACCATGCCGCCATCCTCTGATGAACGATAAGCCGCAGAATCCGCCGAAACAAAAACAGCCGAAATCCTCCGGGCGGAAGGTTCCTTCGACCGGCACGCCGCGCGCCGCTCGCGTGAAGTGGTGGCATATTGCCATCATCACGATCCTCGCGGCGGCATGTTATTTTCAGGCTGCGGGCTACGGGTTTGTGTATGACGACAACGTTCAGATCGTCCGGAATCCGCGGATTCGAAGTTTTGCCAACCTTAAACTTGCTTTCACTGAAAACTTCTGGGCTTTCGCTTCCGCCAATTCTTCCACCAACTATTATCGTCCGCTGCAAACCGTCACCTACATGATGGGCTATGCTCTTGATGGCATCTCTCCTTCCGTCTTTCACTGGATCAATATCGCGCTCCACATTCTGGCAAGCCTGGCGGTCTTCTGGCTGGGAATGGAACTCCTCGGCAGTCCGACGGTTGCGCTCTGGGGCGCGCTGTTCTTTTGCACCCATCCCATGCACACGGAGAGCGTGGCCTGGGTTGCCGGAATTACCGATGTGGGTTGCGGGCTGTTTTACTTCATTTCCCTGGCCGCCTACCTGCGATACCGTAAGGGAGGGAGCCGGCAGGATTTGCATATAGCGATATCTCTGGCCGCTTTTCTGCTGGCGCTCTTTTACAAGGAGATGGCGCTGACTCTGCCGGTAGCCGTATTCCTCGCTGACTATGCTTCTGAGGGAAAAGGAGCACGCATACTGGATTCGAATCGGTTATGGCGATTGACGCCTTTCCTGGGTGCGCTCGCAGCATACCTCATCCTCCGGATCCATGCCCTGGGCGCCTTCTCGCGGACCACGGTGGCGCTGCCGATCGGAGCGGTCGACCGAATCCTGACGACCCTGTATTTTGTCTGCCGTTATGTGCAGGACTTGCTGCTCCCGATCAGGCAAAATCCCTACCATGTGTTTGTCCCTTTTTCACGCCTCGCTCTTCGCGAGTGGTTACCCGGCATACTCCTGGCGGCCGCATGTGCCTATTTTGTCAGGAGGGTTGTGAGACAGGACAAACGGCTGGCTTTTCTTGCGACATTCACTGTCCTGGCGATCCTGCCGGTTCTGAACTTGAGCGGAATTGGTCAGAACGTTTATTCCGAACGGTATCTATACATCCCATCCGCGGGCTTTTGCCTCCTGGTGGCCGGTTTGTTCGGGCGTTACTCCGGGAAGAAAGAGTTCGTCGTTGCGATTCAGGCGGGAATCGTCCTTCTTCTTGGTCTCCTTACAATCGGCCGCCATCACATCTGGCAGGACGACAAGACCTTCTGCATGGAGACTCTGGCGGTCTCTCCCGACGCGGTGTCGATGCGCAACAATCTCGGAAAGATCCTTTTCAGTGAAGGAGATCTTGAAGCTGCGCGCGAGACGTTTCAGGCAGCTTTGATTTCCGAGTCGCGAGTGTTTGTTCGGGTTCCCAGAGAGCGAGCCATCAGCCTGCTCGGCATGAGCGCCGTGGCAAGCGAGCAGGGAAATCTTGAAGATGCCTGGAAGTGGGCCGTAGAAGCGCGCGATCTGGTTCCCACTCTCGGCGATGCCTACCAGAGCATGGGCGCCATCATGCTGAAGCAGGACCGTGCGGCTGAGGCGGAAGGCCTCTTGCGCCGGGCGGTGGAACTGGAGCCGGGCAATGCCGTGGCTCACGCCAATCTGGGGACGTCGCTGTTTATGCAGAACGACGTTCCATCTGCAGAGAGCGAACTGCGCAGATCGATCGAGCTCGATCCGAGCCTTGCAGGCCCGCGCGTCGCACTGGCGAGCCTCTTGTATGAAACAGATCGGATCATCGAAGCCAGGTCCCTGCTTCAGGAAGCCCTTAAACTCGACCCGGGCAATTCGCAGGCCCGTCAACTGTTACACCAGGTGAATGCCCGCCCACCCTGACAGGCCGAAGGAGGAGGCGGGTTGTAAGATCCATACACAGCGCGGCCGATGGCCGCAACCAGGCAAAGCGACTACTCCTGGAAATGCCACAATCGGTATCGTAATCGCCTTCGGAATCGACGTCGGCATCATTGCGCTGCCGGCATCAATACATTGGCGTCCGATTATGCACAATTCTCGATAGCGATTGCGACTGCGATTGCGATCCCGATACCGACCGTTATTCCGTGGTGCTGAAAAATCCTTTCCTTTTTGGCAAGGATTTTCAGGCGAGTTGAACAGCGATATAAGTCCTGACAGGCATTTGGACCGAGCTGCAGTCAGAAAAAAAGCAATAATGAACCACAGAGACAACGGAGAACGCAGAGAAATCCCGCGTCTGCCCCCGGGCAGGAATCACGGCAGCACCGCTCTGGGATCTCTGTGGTGAAGCGGCGAACGATTCTGCCTGCGGCAGACGCATACTGGTTCTCAACTCCTATCGCTCAACTATGACGCTGTGTATAAAACCGGGGTGTGTCTGTCGGGTGCGGCTCCTTGCGCTCGAGCCGGCGTTTTTCCGCCTGAGATTCGCCTAGGTCGTTTTGAGCGGATCTCCTATAATTCTGTCGTGATATGCCAAAAGGGGGATCTTATGCGTCAATCGTCGCTCAGAGGATGGGTTTTAATTTCCGCCTTCCTGGCAGCCGGCTGCGTATGGGTCTTCGGACGCCAGCTGTCGTCCACCAACGTCGTCGGGGGGCGGGGGGGGCGCACCTTCGCTGATTTCCAGGTTCCCGCCGATGCGCGTGTATCAGAAGTGCGCATCCAGTCCGGGGAGCGCATCGACTCCTTGCAGATGGTGTACGTGCTTCCGGACGGCAGCAGCCTTTCAGGCCCGCGGCACGGCGGTTCGGGAGGCAGGCTCAACGTCTTTCGCCTCGATGCGGATGAATACATCACCGGGCTCTCCGGCCGGTACGGCGAAACCATCGATTCCATGCGCATAGAAACCAACAAACGCTCGTCCGCCTTATACGGCGGGAGCGGAGGGAGCACGGACTACCGCGTCGACGTCCCCTCGGGAAATTGCGCCGTCGGATTCGCAGGCCGTGCAGGGGACTATCTCGACGCCATCGGATTGATCTGCACTCCGCTGCAGGCGCAGATCTCGGAAACCAGCACTGCCGGCGGCAGCGGGGGGAGAGCATTTTCGGATGCGAGGGCTGCCGCCGGAGCACGTGTTTCAGAGGTTCGGGTATGGGCCGGTGAGTATGTCGATGCCGTCCAGATGGTCTATGCCCTGTCGAATGGCCAGCGCTCCGATGGCGCCCGTCACGGCGGATCGGGCGGCAATCCTTACGTCTTTCGTCTCGATTCGGGAGAATACATCATCGGGGTTTCGGGCCGGCACGGCAGAAGCATTGATTCCCTGCGCATACACACCAACAGGCGCACATCCCAGGTCTTCGGCGGTCGCGGCGGGGACAGGGATTATCGCATCGACGTCCCTTCCGGAAACCAGGCAGTCGGTTTCATCGGTCGCGCCGGGGATTATCTGGACGCGATCGGACTCACGTATACGCGGGTCGGCTGGACCAGAAGGTAACGAGAGGTGCGCCGCGCGTGCGGTGCTCACTCCTTCATGGCAGCTGCCATCCAAGCATGGAACCAGGGGCTGAAATGATACGACTCCATAGTGTGGAAAAATACTTTGAACACGGGGTCACGAAGACCTGGGTGTTGCGTCGCGTCGACCTGGCGGTGAAGGAAGGGGAGTTCATCTCCATCATGGGGCCTTCCGGAGCGGGCAAATCCACCCTCCTGCACATCCTCGGGATGTACGACAGCGCCTGGAACGGGGAATATCACTTTCTGGAGGCGCCGGTGCACAAGCTCAAACCCAAGGAGCGGGCGGATCTGCAGAAAAGAAACATCGGCTTTGTGTTTCAGAGCTACCACCTGCTGGACAACCTGACGGTCTACGAGAATCTGGACCTTCCCCTCTCCTACCGAAACCTTCCACGGAAGGAGAGGGAAAGCCTGGTGTGTGATGTGCTGGACCGGTTCCAGATCGTCGGCAAGAAAGATCTCTACCCGAACCAGCTCTCCGGCGGACAGCAGCAGCTGGTGGCTGTCGCCCGGGCTGTGATCGCCGGCCCGAAAGTGATCCTGGCGGACGAGCCGACCGGAAACCTCCACACCAGCCAGGGTAAAGAGATCATGGACCTTTTCAAGAGGCTCAACGAGGAGGGGACCACCATCGTTCAGGTGACTCACTCCGAAAGGAATGCTTCCTACGGTTCGCGCATCGTGGAAATGTCCGACGGCTGGATCGTGGGGCAGTAGTCGGAATGCACCAGGCAGCGGGATCAAGGTGGTCTGGAAAGGATCCTTACATAAATACGGGGATGTATCGCAGCCGCAAGGCAGGCGTGAAGAGAATTTGTCGTTTATCATTGATCATTTGCCATTTGTCATTGAATCCGGCAAGTTTCAAGTCGTCAAATGGCCAACGACAAATGACGGCTGACAGATTCTGCAGGTTTGGCTGCAGTCCCAATCCGGCTCGACCTGCGCTTTTATAACGGGAGCAAATACGTCTCCGTAGTTATGAAATCGAGTACTCAGGCAGTCAAGTCTGGCGGCTGCCCGGAAATGGAAAGAGGGGAGAATGGCTCTACTTCAATTCCTGGGCGGGACGGGGACGGTCACCGGCTCCAAATATCTCGTGGACACCGGAAAAGTCCGCTTCCTGGTGGATTGCGGCATGTTTCAGGGCAACAAGAACCTGCGGCTGCGCAACTGGGAGGCGCTTCCTGTTCGGCCTTCGTCGCTCGATCACATCTTCCTGACCCACGCTCATGTGGACCACATCGGCATGCTGCCCGTTTTTGTGCGGGATGGCTTCCGGGGGTCTGTCTGGAGCACGGAAGTCACGCGGGAACTCGCGGAGATCAACCTGGCCGATGCCGCCCATTTGCAGGAGGAAGATGCGCGGTTTGCCAATAAAAAGGGATTCAGCAAGCACAAGCCGGCCCTGCCGCTTTATACCGGGGAGGACGTCGAGCGTGCGGTTCCCCTGATCCGGTCGATCGACTATAGGAAACCGATGGACCTGCCCGGTGGCACGAAGGTCATGTTTCATGAAGCGGGCCACGTCCTGGGCTCCGCGATGATCGAGGTGAGTGTGCCTGCGGCGGACGGGCGAACCCGTTCCATCCTGTTTTCCGGGGATCTGGGGCGACGGGACGTTGTCGTGGACAATGATCCGTTTGTGATCGAGAAAGCGGATTACATCCTCATCGAGTCGACGTACGGCGACAGGGAACACCCTGACGAGGATCCGGAGCCTGAACTGGCAGAGATTATCAATGCGACTGCGGCGCGCGGCGGATCGCTGGTCGTGCCGGCCTTTGCGCTGGGCAGGACTCAGATACTGCTTTACACTCTGCGCGGGATGAAGGCCAAAGGCGCCATTCCCGACCTGCCGGTGTACGTCGACAGCCCCATGGCGATTTCGATAACCGAAATCTATTGCCGCCACATCGAGTCGCTCGACCGGCAGGCGCGGGCGATCTTCAGTGCCACCGGCGAGTGCCCCATGATTTTCCCGAATCTTCACTTCCTGCGCTCGCCCGCGGAGTCCAAGGAGCTGAACAGCCAGCATTTTCCCTGCATTATCATCTCCGCAAGCGGCATGGCAACAGGCGGGCGCGTGCTTCACCACCTCAAGTGCCGTCTTCCCGATCCGCGCAACGCTGTCCTGTTCATAGGCTTTCAAGCGAACGGGACGCGCGGCCAGCTTCTCAAGGACGGGGCCCGGGAAATCAAGATCCACGGAGAGCAGGTGCCGGTCCGCGCCCAGGTCCGGGCGATGGAGTCCTTTTCGCGCCACGCGGATTCGCGCGAACTGCTGCATTGGCTGCGCGGCGTGCGAGTGCCGCCGAGGCAGGCCTTCGTGGTGCACGGCGAGCCCGAGTCGAGCGCCGCGCTGGCCGGGGAAATCCGCCGCGCTCTCAAGTGGAAAGTCAGCATCCCTGAACATCTCGAAACCATCGAGTTGAAGTAATCCCCGGCGTTTAGTTTTGACTTGCCTGGGCGCGCAGCCGGATACAAAATGAACTGGCGCGATTTCCGCCTTGGGGCTCGCGCAAAAATGACTTCACATTCTGCTGCGGCATGGGAAAGCGAGGGATGCGCTGAACGATGGGCTTAGGAATTCAGATATCGGAGAGGCTGCAGCCCTTCGGGCGCGGCGGCGGGCGGGCATTTGCCGCGTTGCCGCTCCTCGACGATGTCACCGCATCGCCTGCGTCGCGGCGCCTTGCATCTGCCCGCCCGGCGCTCGCGCCAGGATGTGAACGTATTTTTGCGCGAACCCTTGGTTTCGAGAATGGATCCCGATGAAGAATCTCGCTTTTGATTTCGGCGCGGCCAGGGGCGGCCCGCTGGTCCTCGACGTTGAAACCCAGTTCCTAAGCGACGAAGTCGCCGGCGGCTGGAGCGCGGTTCACAAGTTCCGGATCGCGCTGGTGGTCACCTGGGATGAACAGAACGGCCTGCGCGTCTGGTATGAGGAGGACGCTCCACGGCTCCTTCGGGAGCTGGAGAGGTTCGAGCCGATCGTCACTTTCAACGGAGAGAATTTTGATTTCAAGGTGCTGAGCGCTTACGGCCCCGTGGACGCCCTCTACCGCAAGAGTCTCGACATGCTCGCGCAACTCAGCAGGAAGCTCGGGTTCCGGGTGAAGCTGGACTCCCTGGCTCATGCCACGCTGCAGCGGAAAAAGACCGGTTCAGGCACGGAGAGCGTGACCTGGTGGCGGTCCGGCGATCCGGCCCAACGCCAGAAAGTGGTCGACTATTGCAAGATGGATGTCGAGATCACCCGCGATCTGTATCTGTTCGCCAAAGAGCATGGCTATCTCCTGATCCACGATTTGAGACAGAATGCGCACCGCCGAATTGACATATCCTGGTAGACTTGACGGGCAGGAATGACACCGATCCGTTTCATTCACACCTCCGACATTCACCTCGACACGAGTTTCTCGGGAGCCGGACTGCCCTCGCGGCTTGGGGACCGCAAACGCGAGGCGATCCGCGGCACCTTTCGGCGCATTCTGGAAGATGCCCGCCGCCAGTCTGTGGATCTGGTCCTGATCGCGGGCGACCTGTTCGAGCACGACCGTGTTACGCCCGACACTGTCGAGTTTCTGAAGCAGCAATTCGAGAATCTGGACGGCATCCGCGTGTTCATTGCCCCGGGCAACCACGATCCGTGCCTTCGGGAGTCGCCCTATTGCACGGAGGCCTGGCCGGAAAACGTTCACATTTTCCGCGAAGAGGAATTCCGCAGCGTCGAAATGGCGGATACGGGCGTGCGTGTCACAGGTTTCGGGTTCGCCCATAGCCGGCTGGAAGAACCCATATTCCAAAAGCTGCCGGTGTTGCCCGCAGAGGGGTGGAACCTGGTGCTTGCGCATGGATCCGACGTCGGCTGTGTCCCGGCCGGCAAGGCCGCCCATGGCCCGTTCACCGTCGGCGAAATCTCCGGGAAGAACGTGCACTACTGCGCACTCGGGCACTATCACCGCCAGCGGCCGGTCTTGAATCCGCTCGACTCTGCGCGCATCTGGTATTGCGGCATTCCGGAGGGGCGCGCCTGGGACGAGGAAGGCGCCTGTGGCTACCTGTTGGGAGAGATCGACGGCAGCGGCGGCATCGAAGTGAAATCGTGCCCCGCCAGCCAGTATCCGCTCGCCACGATAACCGTGGACTGTGACGGGTACACCAGCCGCGAGCAGATCGTCGATGATATTCTCCGGCGGCGCGGCGGCGCGTTCGACGAAAACACGATCGTTCGCGTTCATCTCGAGGGCTCCCTGGATCCCAGGCTGTACCTGTCCACATCCGAAATGGAAGAGCGGCTGGCGGGTGCGGCCCTGTTCCTTGCATGGGAGAATCACACCGTTCCTGCCATTGATTTTGCGGCGCTGGCTAACGAGCGGACCCTGTGCGGGTATTACGTGCGCTCTGTCAACCACCAGATCGCCGCCGCGCCGGCGGCAGAGCGCCCGGTACTGGAGCGCGCGCGGCTGTATGGCGTGCAGGCGCTGCTGGGGAGGGAGGTGCGCGCCCGGTGAACCTGCTCCGCTGCCACATTCTCGGCTTCGGCCGGCTGGTAAATCTGCCGGTCTCCTTCGCTCGCGGCCTCAACATCGTTTGCGCCGCCAACGAAGCAGGGAAATCCACGCTCCAGCGCTTCGTGGTTGCGCTGCTCTACGGCCAGCTGCGGCCCGACATCAAGACCCAGCGCCGCCTGGACGCCTGGGTCGAGGCGTTCAAACCCTGGCGCGCGGCTGACTACGGTGGCACTCTCTGGTGTGAGCTGGCGAACGGCCGCGAACTGGAAATCCACCGCATGTTCGGCAGGGACGACAGCAAGGTCGAGATCCGCACCGTGGGCGGCGAGGACATCACGCGCGAGTACCAGGCGCAGCGCAACGGAGATGTTGTTTTCGCAGCATCCCACCTGGCCTTGTCCAAGGAGCTCTTCGAGTCCGTCGCGGTGATACGGGAAGATGAGACGGCGATGCTGCGGCACCGCGAGACGCTGCGCGACCGCATTGCCAACCTTGCCCAGTCCGGCGACGAGAAGCTCTCCGTGCGCCTCAGCCTCGTCAAGCTGGAGGAGGCGCTGGAAGCGATCGGATCGGAGAGGGCTCCGACGCGCCCCTTGCGCCAGGCGCTCGACCGGCTGCAGGAGCTGCGGCAGGAGAAGGAGGAGCTCGACGCGCAGCGGCAGCAGTGCCAGGCATGGATCCAGGAGAAGATCCTGCTGGCCGGTGTGATCGATGGCCTGGAACGGGACCGCCTGGCTGCAAGCCGCGGCGTGATCGACGCCCGCTGGCGCGAGGCCCGTCTTCGAGTCCGCACTCTCGAGGAAATCGACGAAGACCTTCGCGGCATGGATCAGGAGGTGGGTGCGCTGGGCGCAAACCCGGACTTTCCCCGCCACCGGCTCGAAGATCTCAACCGGCTGGCGGCAGGCCTCGAGCATGCGGAACGCAGGCTGGAAGAAATCCGCAGCCAGAAAAAGGAGGCACAGCTGCGGCATGACCAGCTCGGCCTGGAACTCGGGAAACTGGCTGCTTACGGCGCCGTGCAGGAAGGCGCTGAACCGGAGCAAATCACCGAGTGGTTCGTGAATTATCTCAGCCTGTCGAGGCAAAGGGACGAAGTTCTTCGCAGCCTGAACCACCAGCTTGACGAGGCCGCCGGGCTCATGCGATGGATGGATGACCTGAGCCCGGTCGTTCGTGACTCCGGGATCGATTGGGAACGGAAAGCCCGCCAGGCGGCGGAAGAGGAACGGACCGCTTCCCAGCAGAGCATGGTCCTGGCCGACAGGGCGGCGCAAGCAGGAGCGGAACATGCGCGCATCGCCGGCAAGGCTCGCCGGCGGATGGGCCTGGCGGCCGCAGCCCTGGGCGTTGCCCTGGCTGCAGTAGCTGCCGGGATTGCCGTCGCCGGCCTCCCTCCCGCACTCTGGGTCGCAATCGCCGGCGGCGCGGGCGCCCTGGGCCTGACCCTCCTCCTGGCAGCATCCAGGTCCAGGGGGGCCGCAGCCCAGGCAATGCAGTCCTGCGAAGCTCTCGAGGCCGGATTGCGGCGGCTGCACGACCAGGGGCAGGCCGCCCAGGGCGACTTTCAAAAGGCAGTGGCGGACTCGGGCTTTCCTACCGCAGAGGAGTTCCTTGACGCCGCCAGGCAGGCCGAATGGAACCGGCAGAGGCTCGAAGATCTTGCCCCCCGCATCCGGGAGGCGGAGCAGCAGCGGGACCGCCTTCAAATCAGCGCCGACGAGGTGTATGCCCGCCTCAAGGAATGCCTGAACCGGGCGGGATTGCAATGCGCGCCCGGCAACGTGAAAACCCCGGTCGACACCCTGCGGGCCAATATGCGGCGCTACGCAGAAACCTCCGCCGCCCATAAACGCCAGACCCGCGATGTGAAAGCGCTGCAGGCGGACGAGGAGAATGTCGCCGCACAGGTGGGCCAGATCAATGCCAGGATCCGCGAGATCCTGGCAGAAGGCGGCGCGGATTCCGTGGAAGCTTTCCGGTCGGCCTGCCAAAAAAGCCTCCGGTTGCTGGACCTCCGCTCCAAAGCGGCATCCCGCACGCGCGAGTTTGAGCGCCTGAGGGGCGCTCTGACGCTCGACCAGTGGAAATCCAGGCTCAGCGAGCTGCAGCGCCTCCGGGGCGGGAATGCGGAGGAAAATGCCGTCGAAGACGAAAAGCCCGGAAAGCTCTCCTGCCTGCCGTACCTGCCGACCGTCGAGGAAACCGAACAGGAAGAAAAGCGCGTTACAGCCCTGCTGGCGCAGAAGAGGGAACAGCATGCCGGCGTGTCCGAGAGGATCCTGCAGGCGTTCCACAACTATCGCACGCCCTCCGAAATCGAGGAGGATCTCAACCTGGCGGAACAGGAGGTGCAGGAGCTGACTCTCAACCGGAAAGCGCTCGCGCTTGCCCTGGATTCGATTCGCAGCCTGGCGCGGCTGCAACAGGAAGTGTGCGCTCCCCAGCTCAACCGGGCTGTCGAAGACCGGTTCCTGCAGATCTGCCCCGAACGGTACGAGGAAGTGAAGGTAGATCCTGACTTCCGGGTCCAGGTCCGCGAGAAGGAAACCGCGGAGCTGCGGTCTGCGGAGAACTTGAGCCGCGGCGCCCAGGACCAGCTCTATTTCACCATGCGCTTCGCCATCCTGGACATGCTGGGCAACAGTCAGGAACCTTGCCCGTGCCTGCTCGATGAGCCCTTTGTGGCCTATGATTCCGAACGAATGAATGCCGCGTTCCGCATCCTGGAGCAGGAGGCCGCCCGGCGCCAAATGATCCTATTTACATGCCGGGACGATGTGCGCGCCCGCGCCCTGGAGCACGGCGCCCACCTGATCTCCCTGTGATATTTGCCGGGAAGTTAAAAAGCCGCCACCAATTTCACGAATTTCACGAACGCTTCCGGAAGATCAAATTCGTGAAACCGGTGGAATTCGTGGCCGCCTTCCATTCAGGCGGGCAGATACGGCTGCAGGCGGTCCAGCAGCGCTCCTTTGGGCAAGGCGCCGACCATCGTGTCAACCTGCCGGCCATCCCGGAACAGAATCATTGTGGGAATGCTCATTACCCGGAAGCGCTGCGCTACGGCCGGATTCTGATCCACATTCACCTTGACGACCTTGAGCCTCCCGGCGAGATCTCGCGAGAGTTCCTCGAGCACCGGGCCGACCATCCTGCACGGCCCGCACCATTCAGCCCAGAAGTCGACCAGGACAGGCACCGGAGCTTTGATCTCTTCTGCGAAAGTCGCCTCGCCGGCCGTTGTCAGCCAGGGCAGACGGGACCCGCATTTTCCGCAAACCGGCACCCGGATCGCGGAAGAACCGCTCAGCCGGTTCCTGGCGCCACAAGCAGGACAAACAGCCACCTTATCTTCCACTTCGGTCCACCACCTACTTTTTTACGAGATTTCGCAAGATAAACACGATGTTGGCCGGACGTTCTGCCAGGCGGCGCATGAAGTAAGGGTACCAACGGGTTCCGTAGGGAATATACACGCGGACCCTGTACCCTTCCTTCCCCAGCTGCTGCTGCAGGTCGCGCCGGATCCCGAACAGCATTTGAAACTCGAAGCTGTCCTTTGCAATATTTCTCTCTCCGGCAAACTGTTTGATTGCGTCGATCATGGGCTCGTCGTGGGTCGCGATGCCGTGATACAGGCCGCTCTGCAGCATTCGTTTCGTCAGCGCAAGGTAATTTGCGTCCGTATCGCGCTTCTTCTTGAAAGCGACGGTTGCCGGCTCCAGGTAGGCGCCCTTGCAGAGGCGGATCCCGATCCGGTGAGCGATCAGGTTCTGCACATCCTTCTCACTTCGATAGAGGTAGGACTGAATGACAGTGCCCACGTTGGGTGTTTCGCGGTGGACGCGCTGCACGATGTCCAGAGTGCGATCCGTGTAGCTGCTGTCCTCCATGTCGACGCGGATGAAGCCCCCCAGTCCCGCGGAGTGGCGCACGATGCGAGCCAGGTTCTGGAAACAGAGCTCCGTTCCCAGATCCAGACCGAGCTGAGTCAACTTCACGGACACGTTGCAGTCGACATTCTCCGCGTGAGTGCGGTCGAGCAAACTCACGATTTCGCCGGTGGTGCGCTGCGCATCCTCCTCGGAACGCGTGTTTTCGCCGAGGAGATCCATCGTCGCCCGGATCCCCTGCTGCCGCAATTCCCGTGCGGCCCGGATTGCGTCTTCCACCCGCTCGCCGGCCACAAAGCGCCAGGCGGTGTTGCGGAACATGCGGAATCTGAGCATGAAATTCTTGAATGATTCCTGGCGGGACAAGAACAACAGGAATGCACGCACGTGACCCTCCCTTCTTCAATCTGCAAGTCGCAAGAATGCCCATTATCTCAGATTTTCCCGGGCATACCTGTGAAATTTGTAAACGCAGTTGGATACATCCCTGATACCATGGAATGGCTCACCAAGCCGGAGGGAGACCGATATGGAACAACGGGTTGCGCTCATTACAGGGGGTGCTCGGGGCATCGGCCGTGCCCTGGCCGTCGCCCTTGCAGCAAAAGGCTGGGCAATCGCAGCCTCTTACAGGACCAGCGAGGAACAGGCCAGGTCTCTGGCCGCCGAAATCGGCGCTGCAGAGGGACGCATCCTGACCGTGCACGCCGATTTGTCCGATCCGGCGTCCGCGTCGAACCTGGTCCTGCGCACCGAAGAGGAATTCGGGCGCATCGACTCGCTGATCAACTGCGCAGGTTCCTATCACCGCAAGCCGCTGCTCGAAGAAAGCGTCGAAGGGTGGCACGCAATGTTCGGCGACAACCTCCATTCTGTCTTTTATCTCAGCCGCGCCGCGGCCCACGGCATGATCACCCGGAAGTGGGGAAGAATCGTCAACTTCAGCATTGCCAAGGCGGACCAACTGGTCGGCCAGCCTTTCATCACCGCTCACTACATCGCCAAGGTGGGCGTTCTCATCCTGACGCGGTCGCTGTCGAAGATCCTGGCGCCGCACGGCATCACGGTCAACTCCATCTCCCCGGGCTTCATCGAGTCCGGCGGCGCCCCGCAGGAAGAGTTTGCGCAGCTGAAGAAGAACATCCCTGCCGGCTACGCCGGCAGCCCCATGGATGCGGTGAGTGCCGTCTGCTACCTCCTGTCGGAAGAAGCCCGCTATATTAACGGCACAAATATCCATCTCAGCGGGGCGTGGGGAATTTGATGAATGCGGAATCCGGAATTTGGAATGGGGGATTTGGAGGTAGAGGGGGAGGAAGCAGGGAAGCGCGAGGGCTCTCCCCGATTCAACACTCCGTGAATTCTGTACTACTCACCTGAAGGTCCTTGCCAAAAAGGAAAGGACTTTTCAGCACCATGGAAAAACGTGGTCGGCATCGGCATCGCAGTCGCAATCGAAAATTGTGCATTATCGGACGCCACAGTATTGATGCCGGCAGTGCGATCATGCCGAAATCGATCCCGATAGCGATACCGATACCGATTCCGATTGGGCCATTTCCAGGAGTGGTCGCTTAGCCTGGTTGCGGCCATCGGCCGCGCTATGTAATCTGAGTAATCTGTGGCTGCTTTTTCCGGTTCCTGTTACTGCGGGCGGCGAAGGAGGGCGACCAGGTCGGAGAAGAGGGCGAATGCGGTCTGCTCGACGGTCGGGTTGTTTTCTATGATGGCCAGTTCGCGCATGGTGTCCGTGTTCAGGATCAGAATATTGCTGAGCCCCCGGATTGCGGCCAGAGGATCGAAGATCTCCAGTTCTTCGGGGCCGATCTTGCCGATGACCTTTCTGCCTTTCCGGTACGCCCGGGCGACCAGGCGGATGCGACGGTCCCGGCGCACGGCGGCGCGGACGAGCCTGCCGGTGTTTTCCGAGATCCCTTCGCGCTTGATATCCTCCGGCTTCGCCGTCCCTCCCATCAGAGCCTGGATAAGGATCGATATTTTCGCAGCCGCGTCCCACCCGTCGATATCGAAGGCCGGATTGGCTTCGGCGATCCCCTGCTTCTGCACGTAGCGCAGTGCCGCCTCGAAAGTGGCCCCCTGTTCCATCTGCGTGAGGATGTAGTTGGTGGTGCTGTTGAGAATACCGTGGAGCGAGCGGATGCGGGTTGAAGGAAGGGTCTGGCGAACAAGGTTGAATACGGGGGCGCCGTCCATGACCGTCCCTTCATACAGGAACTGCACGCCGCGCTGGCGCGCCAACCGGGTGAGCGATCGGAAGTGGACGGCAACCGGGCCTTTGTTGGCAGTGACTACGTGCAGGCCCGCCCGAAGTGCTTCCCGGATATAAGTGGCTGCGGGCTCGCCGCTGGGATCGAACACGCTGGTTTCGAAGAGAACATCCGCGCCGCACTGGCGGATAAAATCCGTGTTCGACGAGCAGGCGGGGCCTTGATGAAAGCGGTCGAGGCTGAAGTCCCGTTTGCCGGCACGCAGGATCCTCATTGTGGGAAGCCCGTTGTGGTCGATCGCCATGCTGTGGTTCTGGGTGGCGATGCCGGTGATTTTCCAGTCCAGCCCGAACTCGCGATGCATCCAGTCCCGACGGAGGAGCAGCAGGCGCGCAAACGCGCGTCCCACGGACCCGAAACCGAGCAGCGCAAGATTGATCTGCTGCAGATCCTCAGTCATCCCACGTCCTCCCCCGGCCGATTCACCCCCCGTTCCTTTGGAGCCGTCAACGGGTATTTTTCAGGTCCTCAATCACTTCGCGCACGCGCTCGAGCCCCTTCTGAAGGTAGTCCGGCGGAGGTCCATAGCCGATCCTCAGATAGCAGTCCATTCCGAAGTGGTCGCCCGGCACGACCAGAACGCTCTTCTCCCGGAGCAGGCGCTGCACGATCATGGTGGAATTGGCCGGAAGATCGTAGCGCACATATGCGATGGCGCCGGCCCTGGGCTCGACCATCCGGAACAGCGATCCCTGGCTCTCCATCCACGAGCGGAACAGAGGGAAGTTCGCACGGCAGATGTCCCGGGTGCGTTCGAGACACCGCGCCCGGCCTTCCGGGGACAGGGCAATCCGGGCCAGAGCGTCGCTGAGCGTGCCCGGGGCGATGGTTGTGTAGTCGTGATAGGACCATGTTTTTGCGATGTGCTCCTTGGGAGCGACGATCCAGCCGATGCGCAGGCCCGGCAGCCCGTACGCTTTCGACAGGCCGTTGGTGACGATCACGCGGTCGTACTTGCCCCAGAAGGTCGGCGTCATCCGCCCGTCCCGCTCCGACCCCTGGTAGATCTCGTCCGAGAGGATCCAGGCGCCGCTCCTGGCCGCGATGTTTACAATGGCTTCCATCTCCGCCGGAGTCAGGATGGCGCCGGTGGGATTGTTGGGATTGCACAGGATGATCATGCGTGTCTGCGGTGTGACTGCGGCCTCGATCTCCGCGAGGTCCGGCGCCCAGAGCCGCTCCTCATGGAGATGGACCGGCTTCACTTTCATGCCGAAGCTGTTGATGAGCCCCCAGACCTGCTGATAACTGGGGAGGATCATCACCACTTCATCCCCGGGTTCGAGCGTGGCGTATATGGAGACGAAATTGGCCTCGCTGCCTCCATTCGTCACCTCGACATGCTCCAAAGTGGCGCCCGGATAGAGTGCGGCAATGGTGGCGCGCAGCTCGTCCGTGCCATTGCTTTGGTTGTAATGCAACGGCGCATCGAGGAGTTGCCCCAGGAAGGCAGGATCCGGAATCAGTTCCCGCACCGACATCGGGTGAACGCTGCTCTCCGAGAGATTGAATGTGACCCGGTTCTCCCACGTGGACTGCAGGCGCTCCATCTCGAACTTGTCCAGTCTCATCGGAAGCCTCCTCTTCAAAAAATCGACTGATATTA
>JAFNAG010000442.1 GCA_017860135.1 Acidobacteriota bacterium | reverse complement strand
ACACTCGGCGGCCGCCTGATCTGGCGCTCCGGCGTACAGCCGGAAGACGGATTTCAGCGCCCGGTCACTGCGCCTGAGGGGAAAGCCGGCGCCGGCAGGGCTTTCCTTGTGGCCCGGCAGCGGGAATTGATGCGGGACTTTTCCGGGGCCCTGGAGTCCTACAGCGAATGCGTAGGAAGCGACGCGCTGCATATCTCCGCGATGGTCCGCATCGCGGAAATCCACTACCGCCGCGCGGAATACGACAAGTCGCTGCAGTGGGCGAAGAGAGCCCTCGCCGTCGACACATACAATCCCGCGGCGAACTTTGCCTGCGGGACGGTTCTCCGGACGATGGGGAAATACGCGGCAGCGAGGGAAGCCCTGAGCTGGGCTGCCCGCTCGCCGGAGTACAGGGGGGCAGCGTACACGCAGATCGCCGAAATCAATCTTGCCGAATCCCGTCCTGCGGAAGCCGGGGAATATGCCCTCAAGGCGCTGGATGCCGGCCGGAAAAACATTCCCGCCTTGTGGGCGCTTGCCGTCGCACAAAGGAGGCTGGGCCGCCAGGCGGCAGCCTCCGGGACTCAGGCTGAAATCCTGGACATCGATCCCCTCAATCATCTTGCGGCTGCGGAGGCGTTTTTCCTGAATGCCTCCTCAGTAAACCGGGACCGGCTCACCTCCGCGATCAGGTCCGAGCTGCCTCACGAATCGTACCTGGAAATGGCGTCCTGCTATGCGGCCATCGGGTTCGTGCCGGAGGCTGTGCAGCTTCTCAGGCTCTCGCCGCCCCATCCGATCGTCCATTACTGGCTCGCCTACCTGACTCGCGAGACTTCCCCGGACGAAAGCAAGGGCTATCTGGAAAAGGCGACGCAGGCGTCTCCCCGGCTGGTCTTTCCGTTCCGGAGTGAGACTATCCCGATCCTTCAGTGGGCCGCCGGAAAAAGCAGCGATTGGAAGAACCTCTACTACCTTGCGTTGATCTATTGGAGCCGGGACCGCCTCGCCGAGGCGGCGGGCCTGCTGGCGGAGTGCCGGACACTTCCGGAGTTCGGCCCGTTTTATCTGGCGCGGGCAGAACTGCTCCGAAAGACCGGCAGGAATCCCGGGGTCGAGGAGTACACGAGAGCCCGCGAGCTCGCACCGGATGAGTGGCGCTGCTGGCTGGCGCTCGCCCGCCGGCATGCAGAGCTGTCGTCGCTGAAGGAGGCGCTGGACGTGAGCCGCGGCGCATTCGAGAAGTTTCCGGGGAATTTCATGCTCGGCCTGGAATACGCCAGGGCGTTGATCGAATCGGCACAGTATCCACCGGCCCTCGAGGTGCTGGAGCGCCTCGATGTCCTCCCTTACGAAGGAGCATCCGAAGGGCGCATGCTGTATGAAAAAGCCCATTTGCTTCTGGCGGCGGAGAATATCCGCAGCCGCAAATATGAAGACGCCCTGGCCCACATCCGAAACTCGAAGGAATGGCCGGAACATCTCGGTGTCGGAAAGCCCTACGATCCCGACGAACGGCTGCAAGAGTACATGGAAAACTTGTGCCTCCTTCGGCTCGGCAGGCCGGCCTCAAAGGCCCCCGATCCGGCCGCAGTCGAGAAGCTGAAAGCCGATCTCCAAAGGGGGAGCCCCTGGAAATACAATCTGCTCATTGCCATTTTCCCCCAATGAAAGCAGGACCACACTTGCCATGAACAAGGGATGAACTTTGAGTTCATCGAAGCCGGGGCGGTTCATAGACGGCCATTACGACATTGTGATGCGCCGCAACCCCCACCCCGCAGGGGTGGTGCAGGAAAGCCCAGGGCGCAAGCCCTGGGAACAACGGCATGAGAATGAAATCCGCCCTGAAGGGGCGGAGCAGGTCCAGCACAGTCAGCATATCACCACAGCGTCAGAATGGGTGTGTATCATGCTGCTGTCTTTTCCGGCGACCGCCTGCACCGCCATTTCAGGGCGGACACATGGATCGGCCATATCGTATCGCAGCCCGATTCAACGAAGCGGCTGCCAATTCAGCACTGTTTTCGATTGCGGCTGCGATCCCGAAGCTGATACCGAACGTTGGACTCCTGCGTTGAGTGAAGCCGGGGCCGCCTTCACCAAATACCGGCACGGCCACAGGCCCTTAGCGTGCAACAAGCCGGTCTTGCGCGATGCCCGCGCACCTGATACAAAGTTGGATAGCCAAGGAGACTGTCATGAACAGAAAGATGCTGATCCTGCTTCTCGCGAGCGCCGTGCTCGTGCTGCCGTGCTGCAAGAAGGCCGATACCATTACCTACCCGGTAACCAGGAAGGCGGACCAGGTGGACGACTATTTCGGCGCCAGGGTCGCCGACCCATACCGGTGGCTGGAAGACGACAGGTCCGACGAGACAACAAAGTGGGTGGAGGCGCAGAACGCCGTCACCTTCGGATACCTTAACAAGATTCCATTCCGGGAATCGCTCCGCAAACGCCTTACCGAGATCTACAACTATCCTCGTTATTCAGAGCCTCAGCGGGCGGGCGAGTACTACTTCTTCAACAAGAATGACGGTCTGCAGAACCAGTCGGTGCTCTACGTGCAAAAAGGCCTGGAAGGCCCGCCCGAGATCTTTATAGATCCCAACCAGCTCTCCCCCGATGGCACGATCCGCATCGGGATCGCCGGTTTTTCCCGCAACAAAAAATATGCCGCAATCTCCCGTGGCGAAGCGGGCTCGGACTGGTCGGAACTGCGGGTGATGGAAATCGCATCGAAGAATGAGCTTCCCGACCGGATCCGGTGGGTGAAATTTTCGGGCACCGCATGGCAGGGGGACGGATTTTACTACAGCGGCTACAGCAAGCCTGCCCCGGGCCAGGAACTGACGGCCAAAAACGAGTACCAGAAGATCTATTTTCACAGGCTGGGCGACCCTCAGGAAAGCGACCGGGTGGTTTACGAGGACAGGGAGCATCCGCTGCGTTATGTCTCGGTCAATGTCACCGAGGACGAGGCGTACGCCTTCCTCACCGTTTCCGAAGGAACCTCCGGAACCGAGCTCTACGCCCGGAGCCTCCGGCAGAAGGATGGTCCCTTCCAGCTTCTGGTCGGCGGATTTGACTACGACTCCTATCCGGTGGAAGCGGTCGGCGACAAATTCCTCGTCTACACCAACGTGGACGCTCCCAACTACAGGGTAGTCCTGATCGATCCGCGGCAGCCCGGGAAAGAGAACTGGCAAACGATCATTCCCGAAAAGCCCGAAGTATTGATCTGGGCCAACGCCGCCGGCAGCCAGCTTTTCTGCGGCTACCTCAAGGATGCCAACACGAAAGTCTATCACCACAGTTTCGACGGGAAGCTGCTTCGCGAAATCGAGCTGCCCGCACTCGGCACCGCCAGCGGTTTCGGCGGCTGGCGCGACGACAAGATCATCTTCTACACGTTTACCTCGTTCACCTATCCGCCGGCCATCTACAAGTATGAGATTGCCTCCGGCACAAGCGATGTCTTCCGCAAAGCCGAGGTCAAGTTCACGCCGGGCGATTACGAAGTGAAACAGGTTTTCTACGAGAGCAAGGACAAGACGCGGGTGCCGATGTTTATCGTGCACAGGAAGGGGCTTGCCCTGGACGGCAGGAATCCATGCTACCTGACCGGTTACGGCGGGTTCAACATCAGCGAGCAGCCCGGTTTCAGTCCGTTCCGGATCGTCCTTCTCGAAAACGGCGTTGTCTTCGCCCAGCCAAACTTGCGCGGCGGCGGCGAGTACGGCGAGACCTGGCACAAGGCCGGCATGCTGGAGAAAAAGCAGAATGTCTTCGACGACTTCATCGCCGCGGCGGAATATCTGATCCGTGAAAGATACACCTCCGGCGAAAAGCTGGCCATCGCCGGGGGATCCAACGGAGGACTGCTGGTGGGCGCCGCAATGACGCAGCGCCCCGAGCTTTTCAAGGTCGCTCTGCCCGCGGTAGGCGTCATGGATATGCTGCGCTACCACAAGTTCACCGTGGGTTGGGGATGGGCGGTCGAATACGGCTCGAGCGACAATGAGAAAGACTTCAAATACCTCCATGCCTACTCGCCTCTTCACAATCTCAAGGATGGGGTTTCCTATCCGGCAACCTTCGTGACCACGGCGGATCATGACGACCGGGTAGTCCCGGCGCATTCGTTCAAGTTCATCGCCACGCTTCAGGAGAAGCACAGGGGCG
>JAFNAG010000140.1 GCA_017860135.1 Acidobacteriota bacterium | reverse complement strand
GCACCCTGATCGGTATCGGAATCGGTATCGCCATCGCGATCGGGATCGCTATCGAAACAGCGTCGCCGCTCATATCCGTGCCTCGGGTTCTGCATCCAAGATGAATCCGATATCAACGACGATGGCGATTCCGATATCGAGGATGGTTCCGTGGCATCATCCGCATTTTGTTGCTTCCACAATACGCCGGAGTGGCGAAGTTTCTCAGGGCAGGGCGGCCATGGGCGCTGCTTTCCGGTTGGAATAAAATGCGTCAGTGAATTTAAGGAATTGTCTGCCGAGTCTCACGCAAAGATTCCGAGCGGGCATCGAGCGCCTTCTTGAGGATGCCGTACAATGCAGCGGTGTAGGTTTCCAGACTGCACGTGCGATGCGACCACTCCCGCGCATTCTCGCCCAGAGCCTTCAGAAGACTCCGATCCCGAACCAGAAGTTCGATCTTGCGACTGAGGGCCTCCGCGTCCCCCGGTGGGTAAAGCAATCCCGTTTTCCCGTCGTGGATCAACTCGCTGGTTGCCCCACGGTCGACGCCTACCACCGGCTTCCCGAGTTTCATGGCTTCCACTGTTACCCTTCCGAAAGCCTCACTCCGCGAACACATCAGTGCGGCATGGGACCGGGTCATGATCGCAAATGGATCTTCAGTGAAGGCAACGAACGCAACCTGCGACTCGATTGCCAGGTCCTTTGCCAGTCGTCGCAGAAAGCGGCCATAGTCAGCATTCTCGTTGCCGACGAGCGAGAGATAGGCTCCAATTCCCTTCTCGCGCAGCCTGCCCACCGCACGAAGCGCATCCTCCTGACCTTTGCCGGCGCAGATGCGGCCGATCAGGCAAAGCCGGAAAGGATCCTCCTGAAGCTCGGCTGCAGCCGGCGGAATTGCGAAATCCACCGCGTAATAAATCACATGCAGTCTGGATGCTTTGATGGCCGTGCTGAACTTGCGCCGCACGGCATGCGAATTCACGATGACTGCATCCGAAAGCCTGGAGACCATTCCAAGACTCAGGCGCTTCCCCAGGTCGAATTTCAGGCCATGATCCTCCCGGCCGAACTCGTGTATATACCAGATGTGAGGAATACCGGCCTGTCGGGCCGCCCAGGCTCCGGAGGGAATGGTCAGAGTATTGCTGATGGCGACATCCGGCCGCAACTGGCGGAAGAGTTCTGCAATCCGTTTTGCCGCCACCACGTTCTGGTAGAGGCGCTTCAAAGGGAGCCGGAGACGGGAATGCATCCACCAGCGGTACGGGATCACCGTCACCGGCACGTTGCTATCGGTCAGGCGCTCGGCAAGCCGCCCGCGCGCGGGCGCAATCACATGAAGATCATGCCCGCTGGAAACCAATCCCCTGGTTCCCTCCCACAGGCAGAGTTCGGCGCCTGCCGCAAGACCCTCACTGTGAGACAACCAGACAATTTTCATGAAAAACCGTCAGGCGGAAAATCCATGCCGTCAGAGCCGCAACCGCGAGGGAGCGGATGTCCTGCGGGAGCTCATTCCCCCACACATGCGCCCTCTGACAGTCGCGGCGTCGCGATCTGTTTGTTATGCGTCAGGGACCGGGTTTGGCCGCAAGAATAAAAACAGAAAGTCCAAAGCCGAATCCGAACTTGTTGCTGCGCAGCATGGCCGCTTCCAACCGCAGAACGGACGCCAGGGCGCGATTCAGCGGACCGGCGCCGCGCGTTCTCGCACGCACGTCGGATCCGGCGGGAGCCAGGCCTGCCTTCTTCAACATCCTCCACAGGACTGCGGCGGGAAACAGGATGGTATTAGCACTGGTAAGGCGCAGCGGGCGGAATCCCGCGTGCACAACCGCGTCGCGCAATTCCCTCCTGCCATACCGGTGGTGGGTCATGATCACCGCATCATGACTGCTGCGAAGCCATTCATAGGCGGCAACCCGGATCAACAGGCGGCCCCCCGGTTTGAGCACGCGCAGAAACTCTCCCAGGGCCGCGGCGCGCGCGGGTCCGTCCTTCAGATGCGAAAGCACATCAAAGGAAACCACCAGGTCGAACGCGTCCTGGGAAAGAGGCAGCGAAGCGGCATCGGCGCGCACGACGCCGCGCTCCCCCCGGCGGAGGCAGAACTCCAGACCGCACGGCGAGTATTCGAGGCCCGTCACGCGGGCACCATAGTGCTGCCTGAGCCATGCCATGTTGTAACCGGTGCCGCATCCGGCGTCCAGCAAAAGAGGGTTTTCGGGAAGAGACCCCGGTGGCAGCAGTGAAAGCACAATGGCGCGCATGCCCACATACCACCAGTGGCGCTCTTCCTCCTCGTACATATGGAGGTACTCTCTCTCTTCCATGTGCTAGGCCTTGAAAAATCGGCGCACGGCCCGGATAACGTGCTGCAGTTCCTCCTCTTGCAGTTCCGGATACAGCGGGAGGGAAAGAAGTTCCTGCGCAGCCTTTTGCGCGACGGGGAACTCCTGACCCGGGAGAACAAACCGCCGGAACGCTGGCTGGGAAGGCAACGGGACAGGATAATGGACCAGGGTCTCGATGCCGCATTCCTTCAGGAAGCGGCGCAGCTCGTCGCGACGGGGAGTGCGAACGGGATACAGGTGCCGGTTGGGGAGGAGTCCGCGCGACACAGGCAGCCGGAGGAGGTCCAGGCCTGAGAAAGCCTCATCGTATCGGGCTGCCAACCGCCTGCGGATCTCGTTCCGCTCTTCCAGGTCCGGCAATTTGCACCGCAGGACCGCGGCCTGAAGCTCGTCGAGACGCGAGCAGTATCCCAGCAATTCGTGGTGTTGGGCCCGGTTCTGCCCGCCGTGCCGGAGCTTCCTGACTCGCAAGAGAAGGTCATGGTCGCGAGTCAGGATCATTCCGGCATCCCCGAAAGCCCCCATGTTCTTGGTAGGATAAAAGCTGAATGCGGAGGCCTGCGCAAACGCACCGACCGCCGTTTCTTCGAGTCGCGAACCGTGGGCCTGGCAGGCATCCTCGATCACTGTCAGATGGTTGCGTTGCGCCAGTTCCAGGACTGCTACGATGTCACACGCGTGGCCGTACAGGTGGACGGGGAGTATGGCGCGTGTTTTCTCACCCACGCAGGCTTCAATCCGGGAAGCGTCTATCTGCAACGTGGCCGGATCGACATCCACAAAACGCGGAATCGCGCCGGCACGCCATACGGCGAGCGCCGTGAAGGCGGCAGTCAAGGCGGTCGTGACGACTTCTTCCCCTCTGCCCGGAACGACGGCGCCGCTGGCCTCGAGCGCCAGGGTAAGGGCATCCGTTCCTGATGCGACGCCCGCGGCATAGGGAACCCCGAGCATCCCCGCAAACTCCTGCTCCAACGCCTCCAATTCCGGGCCGAGAATGTACCAGCCGCGAGCCATCACACGCGCCAGTGCCTTCTCCAGCCCGGTACGATGGATGGCGGCCTCTCGCTTGAGGTCGAGGAAAGGAACCTGCATGGATATCATGTTTCGAGGTATATGGAACGGCGGCGCTCGAAAAAGTCCAGAGTGCGGCGGATCCCCTCGCGCAGCGAGACGGCCGGGCTCCAGCCCAGCTCCTCCTGAATGCGGGAAAACGAGCCGTAATAGTCGCCGATGTCTATTTTTCGCCGTTCCTCGGGAAAATGAGCAAACCGGTAGCTGCCTTTGCCATAAACCGTGATCATGAGCTTGACGAGATCCACCAGGGCGATCGGCATTCCGCTCGCCAGGTTGTATACCTTGCCGGCAGCATGAGGGTGCACGCCGGCAAGCAGCAGCGCGTCAACCACGCAATCGACATACGTCAGGTCTCGCAGCTGCTTCCCGTCGCCGAACAGAACGATCTCTTCTCCGCAGAGGATCTGGTGGATAAACCAGCCGATCACTCCCTGGCTCGCATGCCGGATCAGCTGTCGGGGCCCATAAGTGTTCGTCAGGCGCAACGAGCAGGTCTCGAGCCCGTGAGCTTTATGATAGATGCGATGGTACAACTCGCCGGCGTATTTGTTCACGCCGTTGATGTCCAGGGGATGAATGGGGTGATCCTCATCCACCGGCAGCCGCTGCGGGCGGCCGTAGGATTGCCGCGTGCTGCTGTAAACGATGCGCGCGCCGGGATTGACCGCGCGGCAGCCCTCCAGGAGGCTGAGATGCGCCTCCGCATTGGCTCCAAGGTCTTGCAGAGGCTCCCTCATCGAGTCGATGTGACTGACCTGTCCGGCCAGGTTGAAGATCACATCCACGCCCGGAAGAATCCCACGCAATCTGGCGCTTTCCCGAAGGTCAAACGTGTGGACTTGAGCGGGGCGGGCGATGCCGTCGAGATTGCGCGGATCGCCGCCGCAGGCAGGATGGAGGGAATCGACGATGCGGACTTCCACCCCGCTGGAGGCGGACAGGCGCATCGCCAGATTGCTTCCGATGAAACCGAGCCCTCCGGTGATGAGAACTACCCTGTGGTCATACGCGGTGAGATCTGGGATCATTCCGGTCCGGTAAAGATGCGTGCGCGCTCTGGCCTCGATGCATCTGTCCTTCGATCCCGGTTTTTCAGGAATGCACCGGCAGAGCAGCAGGCGGAGAATCGCAGCCGCACAAGCCGCGGCCCCATCGCCGATCAGCGGGGGACGCCGGTACCCTGCGCTCCCGCTTTCAGATCCGGCAAAGGCGAAGGACGTGAAAACACCGGGCGCACAACCAGCTTCCACCAGGCGACAAGAAGCTGAACGAATACTCTTCGGAGATGTTTGAACCTGAAAAACTCGCTGCTCCCGTGATACCGGTGATAGTGGTGCACGGGCACTTCGGTCATGCGACAGCCCCGGCTCTGAAATTTCTTTATCATCTCCACACAGATCACGCCGCTGTCGCAGGTGAGCGACGTGCCGAGGAGGATGGAGCGACGGAAAAGGCGGAAATCACAGTCCACATCCCTGACACGGAGGTGGAACAGAAGGCGCATCAGGTGCTGATAGATGTACCCCGCCATGACCCGGTGCCTGGGATCCGAGCGGCTGATCTTGAAACCATTGACCAGGTCCACTTCATCGCTGAAAGCCGCCAGGAGCAGCGGCAGTTCCTCGACATCATACTGCCCGTCCCCGTCGGTATAGAAAATGAGATCCTTGGAGCAGTTGGCAAAGCCGGTGATCAACGCGGCGCCATAGCCGCGATTGACGCCATGATGGATTACCTTGAGGAAAGGGTATTCCCGCTCGAGCGTGCGCAACAGGTCACCGGTCCCGTCCGCGGATCCGTCGTTTACAACGACGATCTCGTAGTCGTTCGTCAGCTTCGGCAGCAGCCACGCCATCGTGTGGATGATCTTGCCGATGGATTCCAAATCATTGTAGGCGGGGAAGAATGCCGAGAGTGAATAGCTTTCCCCATTCATAGTAAAAACCCCGGTCTGGGAAATCGGTTGCACATTTCCGGTGTTTTTTTAACATATTCGCGGCACAAAGGTAATAAAATTAATGTCTTCGTAACAGAGCCTTACCGTGGCAGCGCAGACGGCAGGTTCGGGGTGTCCGTGGTGAAAAACCGTTCAGAATGCAAACCTCCGCCATTTGTCGGCAGCGCATTCCGCGGCGTTCCGTCCGTCCCGGAGACCTTGGCACTTGGACTTCTCCTGCTGGTTGAATTCTGGCTTTTTTCGCGCGCATTCGACAAGTTTTTTACCCATGACAGCCTTTTCTACATGGTCAACGTTCCCCGAAGCTGGGATCAGCTCTGGCAGGCGTTTCTGGCGCCTTCCATTGAGAAAAACTACCGGCCGGTCAACTTGGCATTCATGGCTATATTCCGGCCATTCCTGGGAGTCGATCCGCACCCATATCATTGGATTCCGCTCGTTTTCCATCTGCTGAACACCTTGCTCTTTTTTATCCTGGCCAGGAAGTTGTTCACCGGCTATGCCGCTGCGCTCGGCGCGACGGCATTCTGGGGCCTGCATTCCGTTGCCGGGTGGGTCACATACGACATCACCTACCTTTCGGATTTCCTCCTGGCTTTCCTGCTCCTGCTCTCCCTGCTTATCGCAGTGCACGGCAGCGTCAAAAAATCTCCTTGGATGACTGCAGCTTCCCTGTCGGTTTTTGCGCTGGCACTGCTTACCAAGGAATCTGCTACCACATTCCCTCTGGCAGTCTGGATCACACTGGCTCTCGCAGACCTGCGCACGATTCCCGAACCGGTCTCATGGAGTCGCATCCGAAGGTCTTTCCGAGAGACCCTGCCGGTAACGTTGCCGTATCTGATTATGGCGATTGCCTTTGCCGGCCTATTTCTATACTGGCTCCAGGCAGGCAGGCTGTATTCCCAGGGGACCCATTCCGCATATCGAATCGATCCCTGGGCAAATCTGTTCTCCAAATTCAAATATTTCTATTGGGCTTTCAATCTTCCCGACGCTCTCAGCATCGCGGGCGGGGCCAAATATCGCCTGTGGACATTCTGGAGCATGGGCGGCTTGCTGCTGATCTGGGCGATCGATATCCTCAGGCGCCGGGGAAGGCTCACCGTGATTGAGTGGTCGGGGGTTCTCTGGTTCCTCGGCCTGAATGTCCCGTCGTTTCTGTTATCCAGCCGCCTGGCCAAATGGTACCTGTATCTGCCGATTTTCGGTCTGGCGCTCTCATTCGGGGCGGTTGCGGGGCACCTCCAGGCCCTGTTCTCCGCCAGGCTGCGCCGGGCGGCGGGGATTCTCGTACCTGGGATCCTGATGATCCCGATTGCTTTTTCCTCGTTATATCAAACCAGGAGTTACCTGGTTGCCTCTGACTCCGCCTACCAGTCCGACCTGCTGCAGTCCTGTCTGAGGGACTTCCAGAACGTGCATCCGGTCCTTCCGCCCCGAGCCTCCTTGTTCTTCCTGCCCGCCTTCGAAGAAGGGGTTTCGGATCTTCTCGCCCTGCCGCCGATTGACCGCGGGCAACTGTTCCAAATGTACTACCCGGACAGCACCGTCCACGCGCAATTCGCACACAAGGGCGATCGCCTTCCCGCTGACGTCGGCGACCGACCGGACATCATCGTGCTGCAATACCTCGGCCGGCACCTGTATGATGTGACCCCTTACTTCAAGCGCACCGGCAAAATGGTCCTGTTCCTGCTTCCCACACCGGAGGGAGAAACCGCACCACTTTTAAAAAAGAAGCCGGCCGGAGGAGCCGAGCTGTATCAGAAATTTGTTCAGATGCAAATCGCCGACGAAGGTGCCCGGTTGCCGGATGACTACGCGTTACGCACCGACATCTGGATTTTACAGTATCTCCAGGGCCGGTTCAGTGATGTGACCGGATATTACAAGGGGCGGCGCCGGGACGGAGCCCGGCGCGCGGTACAGGGCCTGGAGGGCATCCAATACATCGTCAACCGTGCGGAATTCTACCCGGATTATGAAAACTTCGGGACGCCGACGGGAGCACCGGTATTCTTCTCCACTCCGGAGCGGGATATCCTGACTCAGATCGGCGGTTCCACCGTCACCATTCCTCTGGGCTTGATCCCCGCCGATTCTCAGCTCCATTTCGACGTCTCTTGGATGTTCGAGCAGGGGGACGGCGCGTGGGCGGAAGCGATGCTGCGCACGCAGGGGGGCGAGATTTCTGCCTATCGCGAGTACATGAAACCGGATCCGTTGCGCGCCGAACTGAACTGGAAGGAAGTTCAGGTCGATTTGCGGCGCTTTTCAGGCCAGGAAGCGGAGCTGATACTCAAGTGTACCAACGATCCGGGGAAGTTTACCGTGGCGGACTGGCTGAACTGGCGCGACATCACGATCGGGCCTGCGGCCGGCACTCCGTTCCGCGGCAAGTGAACAGCCCGCTGCCCGGCGGATTCAAGCCCCAACCCCAGAGACGCGCGCGTCAGAGAGCGGCTAATACCATGTTCCGCCACCCGCTCCCTGACGTTCGCGGATTTGTAAGTGCTGTCGACATGCGGGATCGAAACCCGCCAGAGCCGTTGCCTTAAAGCAAGGGCTTCAACCCTCCTGGCTATGCTTATTTCTTTATTCCGAGGTCGCTGCCCAGCACGAAGCTGAACTTGTCCTCGGCACCGAATTTCACGTCTTTGCCCTTGGTGGCGAGCACGGTGGCAGTACCGGCCCCACCGCCGACGGCGGCTCCGATTGCCGCGCCTTTACCGCCTCCGGCGATCGCCCCGATGATGGCGCCGGCAGCAGCGCCTATTCCGATCTTGGTGGCATCCTGCTTTGTGCTCGGGTCCGCTTCGAAGGCCAGAGTATTGGTTTTAATGGGATAGCTTTCATTTCCCACCTTGATTTCGGTCAAGGTCATCGACAGAGCGGCTCTCCCCTCCACACGTCCGGGCTGTTTCACATCCGTTACCTTTCCGACCACCGCACTGCCTCGGGGCACAACAACCTTCCCTTCCACTTCCAGGTCCGTGTCGAGCGTCGCCTTGAAGGCATCTCCGGACGTGCTCTTACTCGAGTCGATCGGCCCCAAAAGGCGAATCTCCAAGCGCGTCCCCGAGGGAATCGACATCGTCTTCGGCGGTGGAGGGGTAGCAGGAGCGGCGGCTGCCTCCGTCACCGGCGGAGGCGTAACGGGAACCGATGCAGCAGGTTTCGTTCCGGCACCGCTGCCGGTTGCAGCAGCAGGAGCGCTGGGCGGCTGCACAGGCGCTGCTTTCGGCGGCGCCTGCGCAGGCCGGGGTGCGGGCTTGGAGGCTTCCGCCTGCGCCGGGGCAGGCTCCGCCTTTGCCGGAGCTTCTGCAGGCTGCTGCGAGGCAGGCTGCTGGGCTTCCGGCGCGGGGCTCTGAGGCTGCGCCTCCTGCCGACCCGCTCCGCTGCAGGCGGACAGCCCCAGAATCAATACCACGGAGATCATGACTGCGCTGATTCGAAGCATCTTTACCCTCCTTATCTGTTGCTGCTGTAAGAGATGATTCCGGCGGCCTTGAGTTTCACTATTCCATTTATGATTCTCCTTTATCCGCACATTTGGTGGCAAAATTCACATTTTCGTCCTTCCCCCGGGATTTCAGATCAGAACCCGTCAACCTTGGTGCGGACTCTATTGAGGTAGTACACCTCTACCAGATACGCAGCCGTCAGGCTGATCATGGCAGTTGCAACACCGGGAGTCCGGAAGAAAACGCCCGCGATCACCGCGAGACTCGTGAGACCGAGATTCAGCCCCATGCCCCAATACACGGATCTGGTGGCATGGGCAGCCACGAGCAGCCCGCGCAACCAGCTGTGGACAGAGTTGATGTACGGAAGCGCCAGGCCGAGCACCAATCCCGGCAACACATAGCGGGAGAGGTGAGTCGGGAGACCGGCTATGTGGCGCAAATAAAGGTCCGATACCGGCGGCACCACCAGAAGCAGCATCGCCGCGGAAGATGCAATCCCGGTGCGGCGGCTGAACACCCGGATTGCGCTCCTGAGGCGCCGCTCGCCGGATAGAGCGATCACAGCCTCAGGCAGAGCATATGCGGGGCTTCGGAAGAGCGCGAGGATGCCCCAGATAACCGGCCAGGCGGCGAGGGTTTCCTCGGGATCGGGCATGCGGGCGAGCGCCGCACCGATGACCGGCTGGACGAACAGCGTCAGAAGCGAAGTCGCTGCCAGCGGTGCATGAAAGCGCAGCACATCCCGCACCGTAAGCGCCTTGACTCCGGTTTGTTCCACCCCTGTGACGATCCGGTGCACGGTGGGCCGAACCACCCAGGAAATGTAGAGTGCCTCCATGACAACTCCCGCCATGAGCCCGTAACATCCGACGTGCACTCCGGGAAGCGGAGTGAACAGGGCCAGGGCAATGCCGGTGCCTCCGGAGGACGCCAGTCGCACCAGTGTCCCGTAACCGATCGCCCGCGTCCGCCCGTCGCGAATCATCGCTCCCTGGTAGAACCGTCGAATCCCGATTGCCGCGGTCCAAAGCGTCATGATGCCCATGCCAGGGCGAGCGGCATCGGCGATGCCTGCCGGAATCCCCATGATGGAACGGACTACGAGATCGTAGAGCGGAGTGAATGCCATAAGGATGGCGGCAATGGTCGCGACCACGATGGTGTAGGCCATGAAACGGCGCAACGCCATATAGTTGTGACGGCTCGAGGCGAGCGCAGTTGTGGTAGCCAGCAGCATGATCACGGGGCTTTCAATGGCTATCTCCAGGCTTGTCACGATACCGAATGCGGCCAATTGCGTCTGCATGTCCGGCAGGCGGGCAATCGCCGCCTGCAGGACCGGCCCCTCCGCGCACATCAGCAGCCAACTCGCCGCGAGGGGAACCCAAAACAGGAAAATTTGCCGCTGGGTCGAAACCGATGCCGGCAAGGTCACAACTCCTCCGCAAGTGAACCCGAGACAATGTCATAATCCCGTGCCGCGAGCAAGACCGATGCAAGGTGACTGTGTGATTCCGGCGACAGCCGGAACGACTGCTCGCGGCTGCTCCGCCAAAGCCCTCGGACATGCCGCCGTCAGGGAAGGGCTGTCATGACAGCCCGCTTGAGTCACCCGCTCCCGGACGGTCGCGGGTCTCAACACCTTCATGGCAGCAGCCGCGATCACTTCAGACTGATCGGTTATGGTGGGCCCGCCCCTGCACTACTCACCTGAAAATCCTCGCCAAAAATGAAAGGATTTTTCAGAGCCACGGAATAACGGTCGGCATCGGGATCGCAATCGCAGTCGCAATCGCTATCGAAAACTGTGCATAATCGGGCTCCTCGATATTGATGCCGGCAGCGCCATGATGCCGACGTCGATTCCGATAGCGATACCGATTGTGCCATTTCCAGGAGTGGTCGCTTTGC
>JAFNAG010000441.1 GCA_017860135.1 Acidobacteriota bacterium | reverse complement strand
GCGCCCGCTCCGGCCTGAGTCTGCGCCGGTGCAGTCAATTGCTGGATCCTCTCATTCACGCGGGCAAGCAGCTCGGAATTGCTGGATGCATTCACGTACCGCCATGAGGCTCCACCGCCTCCTCGCCCACCTTGTTGTGCTTCCCCTCCCCTGCCCGCCGGCGGCGGTTCGCTCCGCATGTCGGTCACACTGAGGGACTGGGCATTGTAGATGTGCAACCTGTCTGGAATCAGAAGGTTGGTCTGGGTGTCGTTGGCAAGATTGAGAACGCCCTGCAGCACAAACTGGCCGGTCTTTGCGAGGATTGCGGGGTCGATCTTTTCCGTATCGTCGCCCGACTGGTGGTAGTCGGGATGGCCCACGCCGCCGCTGGTCATGAGAGCGAGCGCCTCGATGCCGAGCTCGATGAATCCGGAGTGGTCGCTGCCGCCCGGTCCCCCGGTGCGCGGCAGCACCGCCTTTGCGACAGCGGGATCCTGATCCCGCATGATCACATTGAAGATCTCGGGGAAATTGAGCGCGCCTGGAGCGCCGATCGCATCGCCCAATCCGACCATGTCCATGTTGAAGTAGGCGACAACCCGGTCCATCGACACGCCGTCGGTGGGATTATTGACATAATAGCGGGAACCGATGAGGCCCTGCTCTTCACCGCACCACAAACCCACGATCACGGTGCGTTTGGGCTGCATCTTGTTGACCGCAAGCAAACGGCCCACTTCCATTGCGACCGCGGTGCCGGAAGCGTTGTCGTCGGCGCCGTTCATCACAACTCCGTTGGTCACGCCCAGGTGATCCATGTGCCCGCCCAACACGACATATTGGTTCTTGAGGTTCGGGTCGGTCCCTTCGATCTTGCCCATCACATTGCGGGAGATATTGTTCTTGAACTGCTCCCCATATAGCGTTACGGAGTCGTAGCCCTTGACGGTTCCCCGCAGGCCGGTGGCCGCCGAACGGACTTTCTTGTCACGGATATCGCGGCGCATGTTGTCGATCGCGGCGGTGAACTCATTCAGGGACTGCTGCGCGTCGCGCCACATGATCCATCGGAACACCCGGTCGTCGATGCTCGAGACGAAGACAAACGGGCGCTTGAACGGGGACGGCGCCAACGCCGGCTGGCCTCCCCGGGCTCCGGCGGGTGCTGCCGCGGCCGGCGATGCTCCGCCGCCCCGGCCTCCTGCCGCAGCTGCCGGCGGAGCGTAGAGCAGAAGAGCCACTGCCCCCTTGTCATGCGCCACCTCAGCCTTGAAAGCATCCGCTGATTCCTGGGCCCATGCCTCCTCGGATTCCGGGCGGGCAGGCGCCTGAGCCGCACCCATTCCCCGGCCTGCAGAGGGGACGTCCCTGGGAGAACCTCTCAGTGCAAGGACGATCTTTCCTTTCACGTCGATGCTGTACTCGTCCAATCCTTTGGCAGGCGCCGATATCCCATAGCCGACAAAAACTATTTCGCCCGCGACCTTTGCAGGAGCCGTTGAGGAGTTGTCCACCGTAAAATCGTTATCCCGAATGTGAAAACTCCTTCCGCCGATCGTGAGTTCGGGAACCCCCAGCCTCCATACGAGAGCCGAACGCGCCCCTGTGATGGGGACGTTCTGGAGGTAGGTGCCGTTCTCCCCTGCCGGCTTCAACCCCCACTCCTTGAAGAGGCCTGCCGCCCAATCGGCGGTCTTTTCATAGCCGGGAGTAAGCGTTCTCCTTCCCACGTGCGCGGCATCGGACATGGTGGCGATATAACTCTTGATCACGTTGCCGTCCACCCGAACAGAAGTGCTCTGAGCGAAAACCGACAGCGCGACCAGGATAATCATGGCGGCTGTCGCGGTGATTTTGCTTCGAATCATCTTTGGCTTCCTTTCCCCTAAGACCCGGCAGATGCGGTCCGCTCATCAGTGAAAATGGCTGGCACGACCATTTCGTCAGCAACCGGGTCATTCACGTGCAGGCCCACAGCGGGACAGCCGCATTATAGGCAGTTTTGGCGGCCGGGCAATGACGAAAATCGCCTCTGCTCCGCCCCTGCCCGGAAACCGTGCAACCCCTCGGGAGCGGGCGCTTTTCAAGGCACAGTCCAATCCCTTTTTGATATAATGCTTATCCCTGGCTGCAGGGATACTTGATAAGCAGTAATGAACTCAGACATTACGAGGAACAACGATGAGCTTAAGCCTGATTGGAAAGTCTATTAGCGCATCGGCCACCCTGAAGCTCAATGAGACCGCCGCGATATTGAAGGCGAAGGGAGAGCCGATCATTCACCTGGGAGGCGGTGAGCCCAAATCCAAAGCCCCTCTGGATGCAATCATCAGCGCGGTGTCGCTCCTCAATTCCGGAGAGGTGCGCTACACTCCCGCGGACGGCCTTCCCGCCCTGAAACAGGCCATCATCCGGTACACGGAAGAGTTCTACAACCGGAAGGTGTCTCCGTTGAACGTGATCGCCTCCAGCGGGGCGAAGCAGGCAATCATGGTGGCACTCCAGGCCATCGTCAACCCCCAGGAGGAGGTGATCTTCCCTGCTCCCTACTGGGTGAGTTACTCCGAGATGGTAAAGCTGTGCGGCGGAGTCGGTGTGCCGGTTCTCCCGGAAGATGGCAGCTTCTACCCCGCTCTGGATGATATCGCGCGTGTTGTCACTTCATACACCAAAGCCGTCATCATCAACAGTCCCAACAATCCCACCGGAGCCATGTACTCGGAGCAGTTCATCGCCGAAATCGTGGAGTTCTGCGAGAAGCGCAGCATCTGGCTGATCATGGACGACATCTACCACCGGCTGATCTTCGACGGCAGGAGGCCGATCAACTGCTACAAGTACGCCAAGGATCTGACCGAGAACTCGAAGCTCATCGTCATCAACGGCGCATCCAAGCAGTACGCCATGACCGGCTTCCGCATCGGCTGGGCCGTGGCCAACAAGAGGCTCATCGAGGTCATGACCAACATCCAGGGGCACCAGACTTCGGGGCCGTCGGCGGTCACCCAGCTTGCGGCCGTCGGAGCTCTCAACGGGCTGCAGTCGAGCGTGGAGAGCCTGCGCATGACGTTGGAGAATAACCGCAACATCATGATGGATCGTCTGCAGGCCTTTGACGGGGTCAAGGTGACCAAACCCGACGGCACCTTTTACTGCTTCGCGGATTTCAGCCACTACAACAAGAACTCAACCAAGCTCGCGAACTTCCTGCTGGACAAAGTGAGGGTAGCGACGGTTCCTGGAATCGAGTTCGGCCTGGAGGGGTATCTGCGGCTGTCCACGTGCGGTTCCGTGAAAGACATCACAGAAGGGATCGAGCGCATCAAGTGGGCACTGGATCCGAACTCTCCCAACGAACTCTACATCGGTCAGCGAAAACTAGTGAGGGATTGGCTATGACAAAATATCTCGAGTTCGACACACCGGCGACGAAACATGCAGGCGATCTGGCGAGCGATTTCAAGCTGCAGAATCACGGCCTGCGCCACCTCGACAGGGTCTTCTGGAACCTGCCGCCCGAGGCGCTCTATGAGGAAGCGGTATTCCGCGGCGAGGCCCACGTGGTCAATGGCGGCCCGCTGATCGTCAGCACCGGCAAGTGGACCGCCCGCGCCGCCAACGACAAGTACATCGTCCGGGAGCAGACGACGGAGGACAAGATCTGGTGGGGTGTGTACAACCGCCCGATGAACCCGGACAAGTTCAGCGGGCTGTTGGCGCGTTTGCAGGCTTTCCTGCAGGGGGAGGAACTCTTTGTGCAGGACTGCTATGTCGGCGCCGATCCCAATTACCGGATGCCAATCCGCGTCATCACGGAACACGCCTGGCAGAGCCTCTTCGCGCGCAACATGTTCATCGAGTTGCGGACACAGGATGAATACAGGCAGCACATCCCCGAGTTCACTGTGATCGCGTCGCCGTCGTTCAAATGCGACCCGGCCGTAGACGGGACCGGGACAGAAACCGCCATCGTCATCAATTTCGCACAGCGCCTGGCCGTCGTGGCCAACAGCAGCTACGGCGGGGAAATCAAAAAATCGATCTTCACGATCATGAATTTTCTCATGCCGCTGCAGAATGTAATGGCCATGCACTGCTCGGCAAATGTTGGCGACAAAGGGGATGTCGCCCTGTTCTTCGGGCTGAGCGGCACGGGCAAGACCACTCTTTCGGCGGATCCCCGGCGCAAGCTGATCGGTGACGAC
>JAFNAG010000440.1 GCA_017860135.1 Acidobacteriota bacterium | reverse complement strand
CAGGTCTTTCATCGTGCTTTCGGAGTCGCAGATGATTCCGGATGCGCGCACTATGGACGGCCGCAGGATACTCCTCATCCAGATTCTGCGCGATCGGGGGTGCCACTCCGGATGCCTGATCAGGCTCAGGTCGTGGACCGTTGACACGTAAGGCACTCGAATCCTGAGCGGCGCGATGGTGTTTGTGAAATGACATATGTCAGGCCGGAACTGTTCCAGGAGTCTCGGGAGCCAGAGCTGCATCCAGATCTCCTTGATCGGGAAAGATCGCGTCTGGGTAGGAAGCAGGTTCGTGCGGGCCAGGCCGGTCTGCGCGAGATGGGATAAGTACAGGAACTGCCGGTCAGGGAACAGGATGCCAAGCTCGTCCAGCAATGATGCAGCGTAATGCCCGACTCCGGAGCGGTATCCGCGGATCGGGCTGGCGTCATATCCGATTCGCATGCGTTCCCCGGTTGTCCCCCCCGACGGCGCACAGTGTGCCGAGAAGCAGCCAGAACAGCAGAAATGTGGGCGTGAACTTCAGGAAATAGTCCACGAGTCCGTGCAGCGTGAAGGCCGAAAGGTACATGGCACCGAAGTAGGCAGAACTCCGTTTTAAAGGACCGCCTGCAAGTACAACCCTGGCCGCCAGCACCCGCCCGAACTCCCAGAGCAGCCACAGGAAGGAAGCCAGCCCGAGAATCCCGTTGCCCGAAAGGATCTCCAGGTAGAGGTTGTTGGCGAGGACCGTTTCGTCCCAGGCAGGGAAGTCCATGTACTTCGATTTGAGGAGACGAAAGCTGTCGGGTCCCTTCCCGAGGAATGGGTTCTGCGAAACCATCTTCAACGCGGCGCGCCACAGATCCGACCTGTCGGGGGCGGCTGTTCGACCCAGTTGCCGTCGCTCATCACGGATCGCAGCGAGATAGCGACGGGCCCGGTCCGAAATGACTCCGGGAAAACCTGAACCGGAGGGGCTGACGAGGCAGAGGACGCCCGGAGAAAAGGATTCCTTCAGCTCCGTCACCTGACCGTCATCGCGGACGACAAACCAGATCAGAAAGTACTCGCCCGCACCCGAGGGGGTGGTGAGAGAGACCGGCATCTCTACGCGCCGGCCCGGAACGACGGTTTCGGCGAAGGCCGTGCCTGCAACCACGGGCTCGGTATGAGCGGTGCTCAGGCTGTGCCACTTGTAGCCGACGCCGCACTCGCCGGCCTGCCAGGGCAGAGGCGAAGTGTTCTGAACGGCGATTCTTTCCTGATAGGTGTGAGCCGGAAGGAGATACCTTACCTCTTCGGCGGCCTTCAGTCCCCACGCTGCAACGTGCTTTCGCGAGGTCAGGCCCGAATTCTCAGTTCCACGGCGTGCAAAGTAAAAGCCGGACATCCCCATCACCAGGGCAACGGCGCATGCTGACATCACCGTCCGTCTTTGCGTCTCGCCGACACAGTGCCGGAATATCAGGCTCGCAACCAGGATGGCAAGCATCGTGGACGCTATCGCTCCTCTCGAAAGCGTCAGTACGAGTGCCAATCCCTGGACGGCGGCCAGTCCCAGCCACGCGACTTTCCACTGCCTGCGTCCCGCGCGGTTCTGTGACGCTGCCAGCGCGAGACTTGCGAAGAGCGAGGCTGAGAGGAGAGCGCCGGCCGTGTTCGGATGCTCCATCGTGGAGAGGAGGCGGATCCGGTCCCCCACAAGGTATCTTGATTTCTGGAAAAGATGCACCACACTTCCGAGGGTATCGATGCCGGCCAGTTCGCCCAGGCCCAGCACAGCTGCGAGCGCCCCCGACGTGGACAAGGCGAGCATCGAAGCGCGCACCGGGTCGCTCCGCTCCGGGGGCCGCGGCTGAAAGCCTGCCACGAGATCAGCTGCCACAATCGCCAGGAACGCCCCGAGGCCGGTCTTCACCGCGGCCTTTGCCGCATTCGCACCGAATTCGGATGCGAACGCAGCGCCAAGCGACTGCATGAGCACAAACAGAGCAACCGCGGCGAGAAGCCTGCCAGGCATAGACAGCCTCAACCGGCACCGGATTTCCGGAGCCGACTTGACGGCCGTCGCGGACTTCAGGCACACCCAGCTGGCAGCGAATGACAGGATCTGCAGTTTCAGGCTGGTGAACAGGGTCTGCTCACGGCTGCGGAAGTAGTATTCAAATGGCAGGGCAAAGAACAGTGCATAGAGCTGGAACTCACATGCTCTCCGCAGGATCATCAATAGCCGATTGCCGCCCTGTCCCGGTATTACCACGATCCTGAAACCATACCGCCAAACCCCTACCGATGGGGAATGCATTCTTCTGGGGGTGACAAGGAAAAGATCCCATCGCAAAGACTCAGAGACCGCGCAGAAAGTTGATCAACCAGTCAGGCCATCCATGGTGGCCTCTGCGTACCCGGCGCCTCTGCGGTAAATTCTTCGCTTCGATTTTTCCCTTGCACAGCCAGGCTGGGTAGTTAACATTGGACCAAGTACCGACTCGGGATCACTGTAGGAGAGGTTGTAATGCCTACGCAGCGGAAGAAGGTGGTGTTCTTCTATCCGGCTTTTGCCAGTCTGGAAGCCACCGCACCCCTCGGTATACTGGCAGTGGCCACTCCACTGCTTCGTGCCGGCTACCGGGTATGCATCGTCGATTCCACGATAACGCCGGCGTTTCAGGATCGAGTTCTGGAGGAACTCGACGACGCACTGTGCCTCGCGGTTTCCCTGGTGACCGGCCCCATGGTGCGTGAGACAGTCCAGGTTGCGACGGCGGCGAAGAGGCACTATCCCGACCTTCCGGTGATTCTTGGAGGATGGCACCCCTCGTTGCTGCCGGATCAGACGTTGGCCGCACCTTGCGTCGACATTGTGGTCAAGGGACAGGGGGAGGATACGCTCCTGGAAGTCGTCCGGCACTTGGAAGCCGGCGTTGCTCCTGCAGGCATCGATGGGGTCGGCTACAAGACCGGCGGTGAGCCGATTTTCAATCCTCCGAGGGCCCTCAAACCGATTGACGAACTGCCTCCCAAGGCCTATCACCTGGCCGATTTTGACGCGTACGAGCGAATGTGCGGCCGGCGCTGGGCCATGTATATCTCCAGCCTCGCGTGTCCCTACAATTGTGCCTACTGCACGAACGAAGGAGTCTACGGCCGGCAATGGAATGCCCTGGAGGCCGGCCGGGTGGTGGAGGAAACAGTCGATCTGGCACTCCGGTATCGCCTTCAACTGATCTGGGTCGTCGATGACAATTTCCTGGTGGACCGGGAGCGCGCCCTGGCGATTGCAGAGGGACTGGTGCGCCGCGGGGCTCCTTTTGAGTGGAGCATCCAGACCACGACCAACCTCGTGAACCGGCTGAGCGTGGGTGACCTGAAGGTGCTGCGCCGTTCCGGTCTCACCCAAATCTGCCACGGAGCCGAATCCGGCTCCAGCAGGGTCCTGAAACTGATGGGCAAGGATTTCCAGACGCCCGGCACGATCTACATGTCTGCGGAAAAGTGCTCAGAGGCGGGAATTCGGCCCTCGTTCAACGTCATATTCGCTTTTCCCGGAGAAGGTGATCAAGAGCGACGTGAAACGGTCAGGCTCATAATGGACGTCTGCAGGCGCTACCGCGGGGCAGAATTCTGGACCAATATTTTCACGCCGTATCCCGGATCGCCGATCATGCGTCGCGCGGCCGAACTGGGTCTGCGCACTCCCGATGAGATGGAAGGCTGGGCGGATTTCTTTCCGCGTTACACGGTCCTGCCCTGGTTGAACGGGCATCAGCACCGCAGGCTTCAGACCATGAGGGAGTACCTCCGGGTTGCCTTTAACCGTGTACCGATAGCTGCTGATCGAAGGCACCGCGTGACACGGATGGTGCACAATGCCATCGGCGTTCCCGCCCGGTGGCGTCTGGATCACGATTTCTACGGCCTCCCGATCGAGATCTGGCTGAAGAACGCGGCCGGGAGCATCTTCGAGCCTCCAAAGTCTTGTGTTGACTCCACGCCACGTCGGCGAGAGCGTACCTGTGCAGCAACGATCCCAGGTCATTCAGCGGGCTAGGCTGCCGGTTTCCTCCGGAGACGGAGCTCGCGTTTCAGATGCCTGGTTACAGTTCGGGTGATCAGCATGAAGAAGGTGGTGCTCTTCCTGCCCCCATACTCGGGGCCACCCATGGGGCCGCCCGCCGGCCTGTTATCGCTGGCTTCTTCGTTGAGGGGAAACGGCTACGAAACGAAGATCATCGATGCAGC
>JAFNAG010000439.1 GCA_017860135.1 Acidobacteriota bacterium | reverse complement strand
GATTGGCCTACTGCTCTGCCGCCATCGCGTTGGTCAGCCAGGTGGTAACCTCGGCAACGGATGGGATGCGCCCCGCGCAGACCACCGACTCGTTGATGACAAGGCCCGGCGTCATCAGGACTTTGTATTTGCGGATCTCCTCGAAGTCCGTCACTTTCTCGACGGTTGCCTCCACGCCCAACGACCCTGCCGCTTTGCGTGCCAGGTCCGCGACCTTAACGCAATTGGCGCACCCTGGGCCCAGTACTCTGATGGAAATCACATCGTCCTCCTGTCAAATCAGTTCTTGAGTTTCTTATACAGAGGTTCCAGTCTCTCCCGGTACATTGCCGTGATGTGCGACTCCTCCTCTCCCAGCGGTTTCACCGGAATGAGGTCCATTACTTCCGCGGGCGCCATGCCGGATCCGAACAGGGTTGAAATGGTTCCGGCGGCCATTTCGGCGACGCCGGTATCCGCCTCGCCGGCGGACATCCCGAAGGATTCGGCGAGATTGCGGAGTTCGTGCAATTGGAACCACAGATAGGTGGGCCCCATGGCAGTGATGACGGCATAGGCTTCCAGCTTGTCTTCCGCGACTTCCGGACATTTGCCTAGGGCACCCAGCAGGGCCTGTATCTCCGCTTTTTCCTCTCGATGCAACATCCCCGAAAACACGACCGGGTTGTAGCCTTTCCCGACGATCGAGGCGGCGTTGGGGATCATGCGCACGATGCGGCCAAAACCTCCAAGGCCCTCCGTGAGTCTGGCAATCGACAGCTTCGGCGCCAGCGATATCAGGATTGCGTCCGGCTTCAGGAAGTCCTTGATTTCAGCGAGCGCGCCTGCGATCGCCGGCGGATGCAACCCAAGCAAAACCAGGTCCTGCACGGCGGCCTCGCGATTGTTGTTCAGTTCGGTCCGGACGGCAGGGAAGCCGGACTGCAGCCGTTTCAATGCCTCCGGATTCGTGTCGCTGGCGACAATCTTCGCGGGCATTTGCCCGGCTTTCTCCAGGCCGCCCAGGATGATGCGGGCCACTCTTCCTGCGCCGACAAAACCCAAAGTCTTCTCTCCCATAGGCTCCTCCTGATCCGTGGTCACGCGGTGCTATTCGTGACTCACGAAACGATTTCAACTACAGGTTCCAGCACCAGTTTCGGCTTGATCGAGCTTGCAACGAGGCTGTATTTCACCGCGCTTTGCAGGGCCCGTTGCACGCGCGCCTCCGTGCCGGCCTGTCCCGCCGCATCCGGGCGCACGGTGACCCGGGGGCGCAGGGTGACTTCGGCAAAGATCTCCGTCCGGTCGAGTTCGATCCGTTTCAAGCCTTCCGCGCGGCATTCGTATGACACAAGGTCCAGCTTGAACCGTTCGGCTGACCACAGGAACATCATCATGATGCACGTGTTGACCGCGGCCACGAAGGCATCCTCCGGCGTGAGAACGCCTGCATGTCCGTGGGCATCCGGAGGCGCCGAAAAATCCATCTCCGGCCCGTTTCCCATCCGGATGTGCCCCCAACGTTCCCCTTTCCAGCGGACGGTCGTGTGATACACGGCTGTGCGTGCCATCAATGCGCCTCTCTCGCAATGTATGCGGCGTATCCCAGTTCGATCGCTTCCGTCCAGAGCGCCTGCTCGTCATCCGGAATGCTGTTGTACAGGCGCACGGTTTCCATCAGTTCGACAGTTGTTTCCGGGCAAGGCGCTTTGCCGGATTGCCGGAACATGTCGAAAATCAACGGCAGAGCGAGAGCTTCCACGCGGCGCCCGGCGATGTCGAGGACCATGACCGGGATGCCCGATCCGCAGGAGCAGGCAGCCGTGGCAGGAACCTGCGGGTGCTCCGACGAAGAACCGGCAGCCTTGCTTTGCCGCTTATCCTCAGGACCGCCAAGCAGGCGATCCACCTGCTTTGTGATCGCTTCGGCGACGGTTGTCACGGCCTGTAATCCCGCTTCGTTCAGTTGGCGTGCCGTGCCGAACCCGTTTGGCGGCGACGGGGATATTTCGCTCGCAACGATCGAAGCAGCCGGTTTTGCGCTGTACCGCTCCGTCCCCTTCGCGGCGCATCGTTTTTCGCAGCCGTCGATCGCGATCGTAGGGTGGAAGCGCGCGAAAGCCCGATCCCCTTCGCCGCCCGCCAGGAACAGCGGCAGGCAGATCGTAACTGTTTCGCCCGGGCGCGTTGATTCCAGCACCCGGAGCGTGGCCAGCCGCGTGACTGTTCCCTCTGCCAACTCCTCCCCCGAACACGACACCAGGCCGACCTTCTTCCGCGGCAGTTCAGGCATCCTGTCTCTCCTTCCCGATTTCATCCACGAGGACGGAGACCTTCGCGGCCAAAACGGCCGCAAGCTTCTTCCCGCCTTCGTTGAGTTCGGCGATTCCCGCGGGCTTCAGGTCCCGATGCTCCCGGTAAACGCCCAGGACCTGCAGCGCGTGCGCCACAGTTCCTCCTGTTTCGGCCACGACCTTAGCGGCGCATGCGAGCTTGCAGCCGTCGATCGTGATGCTATCTGATTCTCTGATGGCCTGCCGCGCCTCGCTGTCCTCCGGCACGAGGAGGGCCAGTGGCATGATTTGAGCTGTTGCGGGGCGAAGATCCTCTGTGACAATGAATGCGCTCTCACGCGCGACACTCCCGTATGTCTTGCCGATCCCGCTGCAAGGGACGATCCACACTTTCTTTTGCTTCACGACTGCAACTCCGCTTCGGCCTGCTGCCTGGCCAGTTCCAGATATGCTTCGGCACCGAGGAGCATTCCCGCATCCTGCTCCGACCCCGCAACCTGCACGATGGCCACCCAGCCCCGGCCGTAAGGATCCTGGTTTATCAGCTCAGGCATCTGCTGGAGAGCCGGATTGATTTGCACGATCGTTCCCTTTACCGGGGAGGGAAGGCTGACGTCGACCTTCACCGTTTCGATGCTCGCCACTTCATCGCCCGGATCCAGCGCGGTTCCGGCCGGCGCGAGGTTGGCGAAGGCTATGTCGCCGTTGCGCTGCTGGGCAAAGTCCGACAATCCGATGCGGACCATATTGCCTTCCCGCCTGACCCAGAGCCCGGCTTCGCTGTATTGCAGGCCTTTGGGGAAGGCGAAGTGGAACTTATCCACCGTCAATGTGAGATGGTCGTTCGGCTCGTGGGTCATGAGGATTTTCCATCAACTCCGGGAACTGGCCAATTTCATTCAGACGACAATCGCGACTCCACGGCCTGTTGCAATATCGCCAGCCTCAAGACGTCCGGCAGGCGGAAGGGCCGCCCCTTTCAGCCGGCGCGGCCCACTTTCCCCGGTCCGGCTTTGTGAGGAGGTGCCGATGGAGGAGAGCAGGACTTCGACCTTCCCAGTTGCCGTCTGCATATCTCCTCCGGGTCCTCTTTCAGGATGTGCTTCAGCCGCTTCTCATCATCCAGAATTCTGGAGTCTCCTTTGAGTGCGCCCTGGACCCACTCGATCGACTGTCGAACGGAAGCGTCCGGCTGATTCGGGATGGAGTAATAGATCCACCGGCCCTGTTTCCGTGCTTCCACAAGGCCGCCGTGTCGCAGGATCGACAAATGTTTGGAGACCGTCGACGGCGCCAGCTGCAGCAGCTCGGCAATCTGGCAGACGCACAGTCGGCCGCGCGCCAGGGCAAGAAGGGCGCGTACGCGGCTTTCGTCCGCCAGAGCGTTGGTTATGGCAAGCGTCTTGCGCATCCATCCTCCATGGTCATTTCGCCATATGACGAAATATAGACCGTTGCTCTGCCCTTGTCAACCAACTTCTCGATCGGGGACTGACGACGTTGGATCGTCGAATAGTAACGGCTGGCCCATGGCCTCTGGCCGTGCGATCCTGAAAGGCGGAGCCGTTCCGGAGTGACGTCTCGGGGTCGGGATCGGGGTCGCAGTCGCCATCGGGATTCGAAATGACGATTGCGGTTTCATCATTGGATCAGGGCAGAGCCGATTGTGATAACGATAGCGATCCCGAAGGCAAATTCAGTCAGCCTGCTTTGCGCTAGCTGCAGGACACGCTTGACACTGTGGGTGGATGGTTTTGCCGGCTGTCAGGAGACGCACCAGGTCAGGGAATCGGAAAGGACCCCGCAGGGATCCGGCAGGACAGCCCAGGGCGCAAGCCCTGGTGGAAATCGGAAAGGACCCCGCAGGGGTCCGGCAGGACAGCCCAGGGCGCAAGCCCTGGGAACTGCGGCAGGTCCGGATGTCCGCCCTGAATGGGCGGTGCAGGCCAGT
>JAFNAG010000438.1 GCA_017860135.1 Acidobacteriota bacterium | reverse complement strand
ATCGTTTCGAACAGTCCGTCATCCAGAACTTTTTCCAGCAGATCAAGGCTGTGGCTGGTAATCCCAACGTGGCCTATCAGTCCCTGCTCTTTCGCCTGAAGCAATCCGGCAAGGGCCCCGTTCGTGGACGTCGCCGCCCGGTACTCCTCTTCGCTGCTTATGCCGTGGCATTGATAGAGATCGATATAGTCCCGCTGGAGTTCCCTGAGGCTGGTCTCCACATCTCTCAGAATGCCGTCCGCCGATCGGGCGAATGACTTGGTAGCCACCGCCACTTTTTTGCCGGTCTCTTTCAGAGCTTTCCCGATTCTTGCTTCGCTCGTGGTGTACATCCTCGAGGTGTCGATAAAATCCATTCCCTTCTCCAGGGCATAGCAGACGATCTCGACAGCCTGCGCTTCACTGACGCGTTGAATCGGTATGCCGCCAAAACCCAGCCGGACAGCCTCGATACCCGTTTTCCCCAAAACCATTCGTTTCATGTCTCATGACCTCGAAGCAAAAGGATAAAGTAACTCGCGCGCTATCTCAACCCCCTCGACAGCGATTTACGGCGCCTGAAGACCCTCGCAGCATGGCTGCCAGGATGGCTGGTGCTACATTGTTTCGCGCCCGGAGGGCGCACCAGGTTAACGGCGTTGTGACACTCGAGTATGTGACCAGAATGTATTATGAGAGGCTAGCCTGTTGAAACCCGCTGTTGGTTTGGAGAAGCGCCCACAGGTTCCGGCCCGGGAAAACCGTCCCGGCCGAAGTCGCAACTCATTCATTCCTGGCTAGACTTTTTGCAGGTGGTCAACGGCGTTCCGGAAGAACAGCAGGCCCAGACCGAATTCTGGCAGCGTACCGAGCAGTTTCTGCATATCCCACTGCGGATGGTTTTCAGGATACAGGTACGCCTCCGGGTGCGGCATCAAGCCGAAGATCCTGCCCGTGGGATCGCACAGGCCGGCGATTGCATTGAGAGCCCCGTTGGGATTGCAGGGGAATTTCTGCGTCGGTTGTCCCGTTGACGGATCCGCATAGCGGCACGGCACGCAGCCCGACGCCTCCAGCCGGTGCAGCAGGGCTTTGTCGAGGGTGAAGACCTTGCCTTCGCCGTGGCGCACCGGCAGGTCCATGAAGCTCAATCCCCGCGTAAATACGCAGGGAGAACTGGCCTCGAAGCTCAACCGTACCCACCGGTCCTGGAACGTGCCGCAGTCGTTCTGGATGATGGACAGCTTCTGCGCAAAGTAGTTGCCGTCCAGTCCCGGCAGGAGCCCGAGTTTGACCATGATCTGAAATCCGTTGCAGGCCCCCAGGATCAGCTTACCCTGGCTGATGAACTTATCCAGCTCTCCGCTCAACCTGTGCTTTGCGCGCAGCGCGAACACATGGCCGGAGGTCATGTGGTCGCCATACGCAAACCCGCCAATAAACATCAAAGCAGCGAACTCCCGGAGACGCTGAGGCTGAGCCAGCAGGTCACTGAAGTGGACAAGCACAGGGCGGGCGCCGGCCAACTCCCAGGCATACCTCGACTCATCTTCGCAATTGAGGCCATAACCGGTAATGATGAGGACCGGGATTTCAGACGCCATACAACGTTTCCTTGAATGCGCGCCGCAGCGCATTGATGTCCATGTCCACCAGCCTGCGGCCGTTCGCGCCCGCAACGCGCACGCGCTTCTCTGCGATGACTCTGCCGACGCGCGCGCACGGTAAACCGCGGAAAAGCGCCTCGAACTCTGGTTCTTTCTCCGGGGCGCAGGTAATGACAAATCGGCTGTTGGACTCCGAGAACAGCCTTGCGTCGTCGTCGAGCGAGCCGTCGCAGGGAAGGAGCGACATGTCAATGTCGGCGCCCAGATCGCCTCCCATGGCAGGCAGCGCAAATGCGACGGCTAATCCGCCGAGAGTAGGCGTGTGCGACGATCGGAGGAGGCTGCGGGAAACAGCTTCGTTCATCCTGAGGTAGGTTGCGAGGGCGAGTTCCACATCCAGCTTGGGAACATCGCCGCCATAGGAGGACGGGCTTCCCTGTTCCCGCGCAAGGAGGCGGAAGAACTCGGAGCCGCCCAGTTCCTCTCTGGTGATTCCCACCACGTATATGGAATCCCCTGAATTCTTGAAATGCATGGTGACAGCGCGCCTGACGTCGTCGATTTTTCCGATCGTCGAGAAAAGCACGGTCGGAGGAATCGAGATCTTGCGCCCGCCGCGCACGGAGTCGTTCTTCATGCTGTCTTTGCCGGAAATCGCCGGAACGCGGAATGCCGTGGTCACATCATAAAGGGCTTTGTTGGCGCGCACGAGCTGAGCCATTTTGTAAAGCCCGTCCGGCGTTTTCTCCGACAGCACAGGATCCGGCCAGCAGAAATTATCCAATCCGCCGATCTGGTTGAGCCGTCCGCCAACGCTGATCACCCGCCGCACGGCTTCGTCGATGACGCTGGCCATCATATGGTACGTATCCAGGTCGGAATAAAAAGGGTTGATGCCCTCGGCGAGGACGACGCCTTCGCGGCAGCCGTGTTCCACCATCATGACGGTGGCATCGCTGGGTACGTCGCAGTAGACGCCGACGAATGGCTTCACCACGCTTAAGCCTTTTACCTCCATGTCGTACTGCCGTGACTTGAATTCCCTGGAGCAGACATTCAGCGACCGGAGAGCTTCGGTGAGAAACCGGTTGCGCAGTCCCTTGCGCGGCATCGCGGGCGAAGGGATTTCCGGCGGCTGCCACCGGGCCTCCAACTGCATGCGCGGCCCTCCCTCGTGCAGAAAATCCAGCTCGAGGTTTGCGACTATGCGATCCCCGTAGCGCACGAGCAATGCGCCGCTCGCGGTGAAGGTCCCCAGCGGCGTCGCCTCAACCTCGCGGCGTGCGGCGAGCGCGAGCAGTTCCGGCAGATTCTCGGGCTGCACGGCCAGAGTCATGCGCTCCTGGGCTTCGGAAAGAAATATCTCCCATGGCTGCAAGCCTTCATACTTCAGCGGCGCTTTCGAAAGATCGATATCCGCGCCCCCGCTCAACCGGCTCATTTCTCCAACGGACGAACTAAGACCGCCGGCGCCGTTGTCAGTCAGGGCCCGGTACAGGTTCGCGTCGCGCGCCTCTATGAGGAATTCATACATCTTGCGCTGAGTGATGGGATCGCCAATCTGGACCGCCTGCGCGGGCGATTCCTTCCGCAGCTCTTCAGAAGAAAACGTCGCCCCGTGGATCCCGTCTTTGCCAATGCGTCCGCCGCACATCACAATGACATCGCCTGGAGAAATCTCCTTGCGCTCGGATGGGCGGCCCTGCAGAAGCCGGGGGACCCGGCCCACGGTACCGCAATAGACGAGCGGCTTACCTATGTACCGCTCATCGAACCGCTCGAACCCGCGCGCGTACGGGATGCCGCTCTGGTTCCCTCCGTCGATGACGCCCTGATGGACACCGTCGCGGATGCGGTTCGGGTGCATCAGCCCCTCCGGAAGCTCGAGGGAGTAAAATGGCGAGCCCAGGCAATATCCCCACACGTTGGCGAGCATTTCGCATCCCATGCCTGTCCCCATCGGGTCGCGGTTGACTCCGACGATCCCCGTGATCGCTCCGCCGTAGGGATCGAGGGCGGAAGGAGAATTGTGCGTCTCCACCTTATAGGCGACATTGTAGCGGTCGTTGAAACGCATGATGCCGGCGTTGTCGGTGAACACCGAGACCAGCCAGTCGATCTCTCGCCCTATCTTTTCCGTCGCGGCGCGGATGTATGTCTTGAAGAGTGAATCGATCCATTCCTCCCGACCGAGTTCGTCCAGATAATGCACCCGTGCGGCGAAGATCTTGTGCTTGCAGTGCTCCGACCAGGTCTGCGCGATGCACTCCAGTTCGACATCGGTCGGCTGCTGCGGAAGCCGGAGGAATGTTCGCGCCCGTTTTACGTCCTCCAACGCGAAATAATCCCGGATCGCATGCATCTCATCCAGGCTCAGCGAGAGAATCCCCTCGCTGCTGATACGCATCAGATCGGAATCCGGTCCGCTCAGATCATATGTCCCCACCCGGATGTCGCTCCTTTCCCGGATTGCCGGGACACTCTCGTCAACGGGCGCCGCCCTCCAATCCCCGGCGGAAAACACCCGGATCGTTTGGATCAGCGGATTGGCCAGCAGGTCGCGGGCGATGTGCTCCACGCCGGCGCGCGACAGCTCCGGCCCGCGGAAAAAATACTGGATGGCGGTGTAAACCGATTCTTCGTG
>JAFNAG010000437.1 GCA_017860135.1 Acidobacteriota bacterium | reverse complement strand
AGAGCGTGGTAAGTGATTGAGAAAGCAAGTTGAGAAAGGAAGACGAGGATGAAATCACGGGTCAATATTTTGCGTAGGGTTTGTGTCGGCATATCCGGTCTTTGTCTGCTGCCCGCTTACAGTATCAGATTTCGAAGGGAATTTTTCAACTCTTCCTGGCCGGAAACTTGTCAAAGCCTTCGGTTTGTGATAGTGTCGGCTTCAGGGGCACGGGTGGTCTGCCTGGAGGCCCCCGAGGCTCAGGCAGGCCCGGGCGCGCCGTTTACGGCGGAGGTGATGCCCCAGGAGCGACAGGATGAATGACTTTCTGACGGAACAAGAGGAGTTGGTCCTGTTCGGCACGGATCTCACGGCTTCGGCGGCTGCCGGATCACTTCCGCACGCCTTCAAGGTGGAGCAGCCCCTGCGGACGCTGCTGGAGATGGTTCAGCGCGTGCCGCGGCGGTCCATCGTCATCATCGGCAAAAGCGGCTCAGGCAAGACGTCGCTCGTGAATGAGCTGGTGTATGCGCTTGCGCGCCCGGAGAACGGGAGCTGGCAGGTGCAGCGGATACAACCGACCGAGTTCATGGTGGGAACCAAATACCTCGGGGAGTGGGAGACGCGGGTAAAGATGCTCGTCGAAGCCGTCAAGTCACCCCGCCGCGTCCTGGTCTATGTGCCGAATGTCGGCGACCTGGTTTTCATGGGACGCTGGGAGAAATCCGACGCCAATGTGGCCACAGCCCTTGCGCCGCACTTGGAGAACGGCACAATCCTCCTGCTGGGCGAAAGCACGCCGGAGGAATTCGACCGCGGCTTGGGCAGCCAGGCCTCTCTCTCGCGGCTCTTTGACAAAATACTCATTGAGGATTCCGGCCTGGATGACACACGGGATGTGCTTGCCGGGATTCGGGATGAAGCGCGCGCACCGGTGGGCGACGATGTCCTGAAGGAGCTGCTGGAGATCAGCGAGTTCTACCTGAGCCATGTTGCCCGCCCCGGCGGGGCGGCCGCGCTGCTCCGGCAGGTGATCGCCAACTGCCGCGAGACCGGTCGTCCGGCGACACGACGCGACGTGATTGATTTGCTCTCGCAGTCAACAGGTGTTCCATGCGACCTGCTCGACGACAGTAAACCGCTTGATCTGGCCGAAGTACGCAGCTTTTTCGAGCGCCGGATCATCGGCCAGCCCGAGGCCGTCGGAGCTGTGGTTGATGTGGTCACCCTCATCAAGGCCGGGCTGACGGATCCCGGAAAGCCCTTCAGTGTGATGCTGTTTGTCGGCCCCACAGGCGTGGGAAAAACCGAGCTGGCGCGCGCCCTGGCGGAATACATCTTCGGTGACGCGGGGAGGCTGCAGCGATTCGATATGAGCGAATTCGCCAGTCCTGAAGGCTTCACACGTTTGATCGGCAGGAGCGGGGAAAGTGGCCTGCTGACGGAGGCGGTCCGCCAGCGGCCATTCTCGGTCGTGCTCCTCGACGAAATCGAGAAATCAAACGTAGCCGTCTTTGATCTCTTCCTGCAACTCTTCGACGCCGGACGTCTGACAGACGGGCGAGGCCGTCGGGTGGATTTCCGGCGCACGATTGTTATCCTCACCTCGAACATCGGGGCGGAGTCGCCGATCGCGCCGGTAGGCTTCGGCCTGTCGGATCAGCCCCGAGTGCCGGTAACGGACAAGGACCGAACCTGGAGGGAGATCACTCGCTTCTTCCGACCCGAGTTCCTCAATCGTCTTGACAGGATCGTCACGTTTCGCCCGCTGTCGCTCGAAGTCACCGAGATGATCGCCCGCCGCGAGCTCGACGCCGTGCTGCAGCGTAGCGGGGTGGCTCGGCGCAACCTCACGGTGAACGTCGACCCGACCGTGATCTCTCTGCTTGTCAGGGAAGGATACTCTCCGCACTTCGGCGCGCGGCCGCTCAGGCGCACCGTGGAGAGGCTGGTCCTGTTGCCGCTGGCCCGGGTTATCGCTGCCGGGCAGGTTGAGAGCAGGGCCTTGCTCTCGTTAGCAGCGAGGGGAGAACGAATCGACGTACAGCTTACCCCGCCGACCCGGGCGGAAGCGGGTGAATCCGGCGAGGCGCGGACCGTTCCTAAGTCACCGAAGGAAAGATCCCTGGAACTTCGCAGGCGCTTCGAGCAGCTTCAGCCGCACATCCGGCGATTGGCGGACCGCAAGACAGAGCTTGTCGCCCGGACGCAACAAGAAGGCTTTTACCAGGATGACGCGCTGCGAGACCTGACGTTCGACGAGCTCCATAAGCTGGACCAGTTTCTCTCCCGGTGTGACCAGCTCAGGGAAGCGCTGGATCGTTTGGCCGAGCGTATCCCGGGGGCAAGGTCCAGGCGGACGGATGCAGCAGGACTTCAGGGGAGAGCCGAAGAGCTGGTTTCAGAACTGGACCAACTGGAGTGGATCAGCCGCTGCCGGGACTCACGTGACCTGGGCGATGCCGTCATCTGCCTGACCTGCATCAAGACAGAGGGCCAGCCCTTGAATGCGTTGGAAACGCTGGCCCGGATGTACCTGCGGCTGTCTGACCGCAGGCGCATGAGCAGCGAGATCGTGGCGGAACACTACGATGAAAAGGTCGACATCGCTATTCTGCAGGCGCTGGGCATCGGGGCGTTCGGATTGTTCTCAGGGGAGGCCGGCCTGCACGAGTTCAACCGCCGCACCCATGTCCGAAGCAACCGGACGGGGCGCGAGCAGATCCGGGAAGACACGGGGCTGGTGCGTGTGGAAGTTATGCCGCTGACCGCAGAACCGAGTAAGAGGTTTCTCTCGGGGGTGCGAACGACGGTGGCGGCGCTGAAGCCGCCCCGAACGCGGCTGATCGAGAAAGCGCGATGGCGGGTAACGGCATTTCACGAACCCTCGGTGCGCTCGCTCGATGTGTGGTGCGGCGGCAGCCGTGAGGCTGCGCTCCGGATGATCTTGAATGTCCTCTACGCGCTGGTTGAGGAGAGCGCTGCAGGCAGGGGCGAGGCAGCTGCCGTTCCCATCCGCCGCTATGACCTGGGGATTGGCTCCCGCGTCAAAGACCTCCGCACCGGCCGCAGCACCGGGAAGGTTAAGCAGTTCCTCATGGGTCACCTTGAGATGTTAGGACCCCTGCCTGATGTTCCAGGTGTGTGGAGCCATCCCGCCGAGAAACTGTGATGAACGGGATATCCGGATACGATGTATGATTCCGGCGGCCTCACTTCAGCGTCAGGAAGTGCTGCGGCAACACCATCGTGATCCAGGGGATGAAGGCTACAATCAACAGCCCGAGAATGAGCACGAGCAAATAGGGTCCGAAAGGTCTTATGATGCGGCTCATGGTGGAGCGGGCGATCCCGCAGGCTACGAATAGACCGACACCTACAGGCGGCAGAAAGAGGCCGATTCCCACGCAGGCCACAATGATGATGGAGAAGTGCAGCGTGCTCACCCCCATGGTTGCCGCGATAGGATAGAAGATGGGGCCTAAAATGATGACCGCCGGGAACCCCTCGAGCAGCGCCGCGAAGAAGATGAAGAGGAAGACGCTGGCGAGCAGGAAGAACCAGCGATCCCCCGACAGGGAAAGAATCACGCCGGAGACCATCTGGGGCACCTGGTCCCGCGCCAAAAGCCACGTGAACACGGACGCCGATGCAATCAGCCACATGCTCATCGCGCTGAGCGAGGTGCTCTCCAGGAAAAGATGGGGAAGACGAGAGAGGGGAAGTTCCCTGTAAACCAGGACTCCCACCACGAGGGCGTAGATCACGGCCAGCACAGCCGACTCGGTCACCGTTGCCGCCCCCGTGAAAATGCTTCCGAAGATGATCACGGGTAGAAGCAGGGGGACGATGGCGTGAAGCGTAGCCTTCCCGAGGTTTCGCCATGAGGCCCGCGCCGCGACCTGCCAGTTCTGCCTGCGCGCCTTCACGTAGATGAGGAGCATGAGGGCTCCGGCCAGGACCGCCGCCGGAAGAAACCCGGCGAGGAAGAGGGCTGTCACGGAAATATCCGCGATCGTGGCCAGGATGACCATGAGCAGGCAGGGCGGGACCAGGATGCCCATGGCGGAGGCTGCGCTCACGATGCTGATCGCCTCCTCTTTGCCGTAGCCCGCCTTTTCCATCGAGGGAATCAGAAGGGCGCCCATGGCTGCCACATCGGCTGTGGTGGAACCCGAGATCCCCGAGAACAGGATCTCGGCCACGACGGTGACGTGGGCCAATCCTCCGCGCAGATGTCCGACCAGCGCC
>JAFNAG010000436.1 GCA_017860135.1 Acidobacteriota bacterium | reverse complement strand
ACGCAGGCGGTCCAGGGAGGAACTGCGCAAAACCAGGCCGCAGCTTCTCCGCAAAAGATTCCCGATACGGCCGCCCCGGAGACTTTTGTCATCGGGCTGGAAGATGTCCTTCGGGTCGACGTCTGGAGGGAGGCGGAGCTTTCCGCACCTCAGATCGTGGTTCGGCCCGACGGCAAGATCACCCTGCCCTTGATCGGCGATGTCCAGGCGGCGGGGTTTACCACGAAGCAGCTGCAGGATAACCTGACCGAACGGTTCAAGGAATTCGCTCAGGCGCCGACCGTGTCTGTGATGGTCCTCAAGATCGAGAGTCAGAGGGTATCGATTGTCGGCAATGTCTCCAAACCGGGAACCTATCCGCTGGGTTCTCCCCTGACGGTGCTCGAGCTGATTGCCAGAGCCGGCGGTCTGACGGAATACGCCAACACCAAAAACATCAAGATTGTGCGGAAGAAGGACGGCACCACCCTCAACTTCAATTACAAGGATGCCATCAAGGGGAAAAACCTGAAACAGAATGTGTACCTGGAGAACGGCGATATCGTGATGGTGCCTTAGCGCTCGATTTCATGCGTAGGGAGACGTATTTCCGCCCGTTTCAGAAGTGCAAGTCGGGTAGGATTGGGGCTACAGCCAAACCTACAGAATTTGTCATTGGCCATTTGACGACTTGAAATTGGCTGGATTCAATGGCAAATGGCAAATGATCAATGATAAATGACAAATTCTCTTCACGCCTACCTTGCGGCTGCAATACATCACCGTATTTATGAATTCATGCCCTCTGCGCCGGACGGGGCCGGCATTACACGCTCACTGCGAAGTCGAGGGATACATCCAGTGCCGGCGCGCTGTGGGTGATCCAGCCCACCGACAGCAGGTCCACTCCGGTCGCAGCCACAGCCGCGGCAGTGGCCTGAGTAATCCCTCCTGAGGCTTCGGTAATCGCCTTGCCCTGGGCCATGCGCACACCCCGGGTGAGGATGTCCACAGGCATGTTGTCGAGCAGAATCGCATCAACCCCCAGGGCGAGGGCTTCTTCCAGTTCCTCGAGCGTGTCGACCTCGACTTCGATCTTTATCATGTGTCCGACATACCGCCGCACGCGCCGGACCGCCTCGGCAACTCCTCCTGCCACCAGCCGGTGATTGTCCTTTATCAGCACGGCATCGTCCAGGCCGAAACGGTGGTTGAACCCTCCTCCAGCGCGGACGGCGTACTTCTCGAGGGCGCGCAATCCCGGCGTGGTCTTACGCGTGCAGACTACCCTTGCCTTGGATTGGACAACAGCCGCGACGATGCCGCGGGTCGCGGTAGCGATCCCGCTGAGATGCCCCAGGAAGTTGAGCGCGGTCCTCTCGGCGGAAAGGAGTGTGCGCGCGCTGCCGCGGATGAGCGCCAGCCGATCGCCCGGGGAAGCATCACTGCCGTCCGGCACCAGGATATCCGCCTCGGCCTGCGGGCTGAGGCAGCGGAACGCGAACGCCGCGACCTCCAGCCCTGCCACCCGGCCGCCGGAGCGCGCGATCACGGAAGCGGCGCACTCTTCTGCGGCGCTGACAATGGCGTCGGTCGTCAGATCGCCTGCCGTGCCGAGATCCTCCATGAGTGCGCGACGCACGATGTCTTCGTAAAGGATTGGCTGCAGAGGGGGAATCCGGCAGTCAGAAGGCGCCATGCTAGCGGCTCCCGCCCGGGAGGTCAATCATCCTTTGCACCGCGCGCCGCGCCCGCTGCGCAATGCCCGGTTCCACGTCCACCCTGTACTCGTCGTAGAGCAGAGAATTCAGAATCTTCGGGAGCGTAATGCGCTTCATGTGCGGGCAGAGATTGCAGGGACGCACAAAGCGGATTTCCGGAAACTCCACCGCCACGTTGTCGCTCATCGAGCATTCCGTGACCAGGACCACGCGCGCAGGCCTGTGCGTGCCGACGTAACGGATCATGCCGGCGGTGGATCCCACAAAATCCGCCTCCTTCAGGACATCCGGCGGACATTCGGGGTGTGCAAGTATGGAGAGGTTCGGGTACTGACGCCGATACGTGCTCAGATCCTCGCCGGAAAACCGTTCGTGCACTTCACAATGTCCCTTCCACAGAATCACCCGCACCTTCGTTTTCCCTGCCACATATCGGGCCAGGTATTCGTCCGGCAGCAGGATGACACGGTCCGTCCCCAGGGATTCCACCGCCTCGACGGCGTTCGCGGATGTGCAGCAGAGGTCGGACTCGGCCTTGACGGCAGCCGAAGTGTTGACATAGGTCACTACCGGAACTCCCGGATATCGCTGCCGCAACAATTGTACATCCTCGGCCGTAATCGATTCCGCAAGCGAGCATCCTGCATCCAAATCCGGAATCAAGACCGTCTTTTCGGGATTCAGCAGTTTCGCGGTCTCCGCCATGAAGTGCACGCCGCACAACACGATCCGGTCGGCGCCGGTCTTCGCAGCCTCACGGGCGAGGGCGAGGGAATCGCCGGTCAGATCCGCGACTCCGTGGAAGATCTCCGGGGTCTGATAATTGTGCGCGAGGATCACCGCCCTGCGCTCGACTTTGAGCTTCAGGATCGCAGCGATGTAGGGAGCATGGACCGGCCACTCGATTTCGGGAACAACGTCGCGGATCCGCTCGTAGATCGCCGCCGTGCTGCGTTCCACCTCGGGAGTGAAGACCAGATCTTCCTCAGGGGCCGCTATCTGTTCCAGACTTCTTGCATTCATGACACAACCTTCCTTATGCTCAAAATGAGCATATAGGGGGTGTTAAAAAACGGGGCTCTTTGGCCTCGTCGCACTTATACTAGCCCTGAGCATATCCGGTGTCAAGAGCGATGCGTTGTGGGCGCCGTCAGGCTGCCTGCGTAAAAAGTGCCATGCGCGCTCTTCCGCGGCGCCTTACGATCAGCGGAATGGAATCGGGGATCGTTTCGGGGGACTGCAGTCGGCTGTCTTGAGGCGGTCTGGGGCACTGCTGTCGGATGCGGGCGCGGGACTGGTTGCATTCGATTTACCCGTGGAGCAGGCCCGGGATGCCGACTCCGGCTGCGGGCCGCTCGCGCAGCACTTCCCGGCGGAAGCGGAACAGCCCGGCAGGACGGCCGCCGGTTTGGGAGTGTATTTGCCCGGTTGCTTCCACGAGCCCGCCGGATTCGACCATACGCCTGAGGTTCTGCTTATGAAGCCCGATTCCCGTCATTGCCTCGACCACGCGCTGCAGTTGCAGGAGGGTGAAGGTTTCGGGCAGCAGTTCGAAGACCACAGGCCGGTATTTCAGCTTGCCTCGCAGCCGTCCCAGGGCTGTGGCCAAAATACGGCGATGATCGAAAGCCATTGGTTGCCCGAGATGCGGATTTCCGGAGGTGTCGGGATCCGGCGGCGTGGCTGACCGGATACCCGCATCACGTCCGGCTTCGGCAGCGAGGCCGACCTCGTAGAGCAGCTCGTAGCGATCCAGGACGCGCTCGGCGACCCAGGGGGCTCCGCCACGCCCGAAGAAGATATCGCACCGCTCCCGTCGCTCACGGCGCTTCTCGCGGGTTTCCGCGCTGCGGATCCAGCGGTCGAGAGCAGGAGCGATCCGGCTTTCGACGACCTTGGGCTGGCCTCGGCGCCAGTCTTCCCAGGGGAAGTACTGGTACCAATCCCGCCAGGCCGCTCCGCTCCCTCCTGATGGCTGTACTTCGCGCACGAGAGCCAGGTAGGCTACCGATATCACGCGTGGCCCGCCGCTTCGTTCCACGGGATCGCGGTTACGATTGCCGAAGGTGTAGAGCTGTTCGACATAGCCGATTTCGATCCCGGTTTTTTCACGGACCCAGCGGCGCAGCCCCAGCTCCAGTGTGCGATCCCTTTCCGGGTCGAACGGTCCGAAGGGCAGGGCATCGAGTGCCTCCGGTGAGGATGGTCCGGGAAGTTTTACCGCCAGGAACCTCGGCACCTCGCGCGTCACGGTGGTGATGACGGCGGTGAGGCTGATGGCAACTCCTCCGGTCACTTCCTTCTCCTCCTGCACGTAGTGTATGCCTTTCCGGGATCGGAAAGCTACAGCCTTGGACAGGCCGGCGTGGACCAGGGGAAGGGGTATCGGCATAGGAGGGAATCTCGGTCCCGCGAGCCGCACATTCTCGGAGGATGCAACCGGAGGTGGGACTCGATCTTCGGTGGAATTCGGACAACAAGGATGCGTCGCGCAACGATCAACGATAAAAGAATGTATCAATTGTCAATGGTCATTTGTTA
>JAFNAG010000027.1 GCA_017860135.1 Acidobacteriota bacterium | reverse complement strand
CTACACCTACGCGCTAGCCAGCGGCTTCCTGCCTCCGGGCATCGATATGTCTCCGGGAGGCGTGATTTCAGGTACGACGGATAACACGGGCAGCTGGTCATTCAATATCCGCGTCACCGATTCCAGCGGCAACACCAACGTGCGCGGCGGCAGCGTGTTTGTCCAGGAAGAAGGTGCGACGCAGGCGAATACGCTCAGCATTGGTAACGTGGCGCTACTGCCGGAGGCTTCCGTCGGGCGGCATTTCGCCCTCAGCATGCCCGTGTCCGTAGGTACTCCCACACCTCCGTATTCTTGGAGTGTGTACGCCGGCGCGCTGCCTGCGGGCCTCAGCCTGGTTTCCGGCGCCGCCATCGGGGAGGACCCCAACGCAACATACCTGTACGGCCATGCGACGACGCCTGGATTCTATGCTTTCACACTCCGCGTCCAGGATGATTCGGTAAGGACAGGCTACAAGACATTCAACCAGCGAATCTCGGGACTGCAGCTGCTCCCCCCGTACGATTCGCTGGAGGGATTCACCGGCACGCCCCTCAACCTCACGTTGAAGGGGACCGGCGGAACGCCCCCCTACACGTTCGCGCTCGCCAGCGGGCCTGCTTATGGCGTATACGGAAGCCTGCTGCCTCCGGGTTTGACGCTGAACGCCGGCGGCACGATCACCGGCACGACTTCGGCAAGCGGCATCTTCTCCTTCCAGGTAACGTTGAGCGACAGCGCCGGCGATTACGTCACCACTACGTGCTCGCTGACGGTCTACCGCGCGGGATCGACGGTCCCGCTGATTATCGACGGAAGTTCCGACGGCGTATACCTCGGCGGCGAGCTGCCGCCGGGAATCCTCAGTTCGGCTTACCTCCTCCGGCTGGATCCCGACAGCGGCGTGCTGCCCTATGGCATGAGCGTGAATTCGGGATCGCTGCCGCCCGGTCTGAACCTGATTTCGGGCACTGCTTCGCACCGGGCATATCTCGTCGGCGCGCCGTCCTCGACGGGAAGCTACGATGCGACGGTCCGTGTCACGGATGGCGCTGCGCAGACGTTGGATGTCCGGCTGATCACCGAAATCACTGCCTCCGGGCTGACCTTAAGTCCGGAAGTGCTGCCGCGCGCAGCCGTCGGAACACCCTATTCGATCACGTTCATGCCCAGAGGCGGCGTCGCCCCTTACGGCCTCCAGCTGCACCCGGACTCGGATCTGCCGCCGGGGATAACCCTGTCGGGCATGATCCTCTCGGGAGTCCCGACCGCGCCCGGGCGATTCCGAATCGAGCTGCGGATGTATGACAGCAGCGGCATGGATCTGGATTGGGAAAGCAGCAAGGAGCTTTTCGTCGACTCACCAACAACGCCTGTAAGAGCGCTTACCGCAGTCCCCTCGACTGTTTATGTCAACCTGACTACCGGATCAACGCCGCCGCCGGAGCCGATTACTCTCGAAAGTGGTTCTGTCGGGTTAGGCTTCACAGCAGCGGTTGCCGGCATCCCCGGTGCGAGCCTGAACCCCTCTTCCGGCACGGCGCCCCAGGGCATCATGCTTCAGCTGCCCGACAGCCTCGTCACAGGCACGCACTACGGTGTGATCGAGATCAACTCGCCTGATGCGGTCAACGCGCCGCTGTCAGTCCGGTTGGTCGTGAATGTCACGGCGCCGCCGCCCTGCAGCTATACAGTAACCCCGGTTGCGGCTTCCATTCCTGCTGCCGGAGGATCCGGGAGCGTAAGCATCAGCGCTGCTTCCTACTGCAGCTGGTCGGCAGTCGCCTCGGAGCCCTGGATCACGTTCAATTCGCCTGCGAGCGGATCCGGCGAAGGTTCGATCATTTACCAACTTGCATCCAATCCCTCCGGATCGGCGCGTGCAGGTACGATCACCGTGGAAGGGCAGACTCATACGATCACACAGTTCGGATCGGAATGTGCATATATAATCCAGCCCACTGAAGTCTCGGTTCACGCTGCCGGCGGAAACGGCACTATCTCCGTGAGCACCTCGAGGGCCGACTGTGCCTGGACTGCTTCGAGCGGCATGGCCTGGATTCAGCTTGTTCCCCCGGCTGCCGGCACCGGAAGCGGCGATGTGACCATTACCCTGCAAGCAAACGAAATTGCGTCTCCGCGGGAGGGCACGGTGACCATCGCCGGCCAAACCCTCACCGTCCGCCAGGCTGGAGCCAACTGCATCGTAGGCCTCTCGAACAGCGGCGCCGATTTCCCAGCAAGTGGCGGCGCCGGTTCCGTGATGGTGACCGTAACAAACGGTTGCTCTTACGCTACCGTGGAAGGGCCGAGTTGGATCACCGTCACTTCCGGCGGTTCCGGATCGGGATCCGGGACGTTGACCTATTCCGTGGCGCCGAATTCGAGCACGATGGCCCGAGCCGGCTCCCTGCTGATCGGCGGCCAGCCCTATCAGATTGTCCAGGGCGGCATGGCCTGCAGCTTTACGGTTACCAGCGACAATCCGGTCTTTTCCCACGGTGGAGGCGAGGGAGTCATTACTGTTACGCCGAATGAATCCAACTGCGGCTGGACTGCCTCCAGCGGCCACAATTGGCTGGTGATCACGCCTCCTGCCTCCGGTACGGGCAGCGGACAGGTGAACTTCTCCGTTAGCGGCAACGCTGCCACCGAGGGTCGCTCCGGATCGATTGTGGTAGCCGGACAAACCGTTTCTGTCAGCCAGGGCGGCATCACGTGCAGTTATGAACTGCGGTCCTCGAGCGGCAGCATTCCTGCGGTCGGCGGCACAGGTACGGCAGGAGTCATTGCCGCGGGCGCCTGCACCTGGATTGCCCTCAGCAACGATGCCTGGCTCCGTGTCATCTCCGCAGCGGAGGCCGGAACCGGGGATGTTATTTACGCTGCAGATCCCAATTCGGCCGCGGCGCCACGTTCCGGAACACTCACGATCGCGGGGCACACCTACACTGTGACGCAGCCTGGCGCGCCCTGCGCCTATGCTCTGCCGGTGACGTCGGCCGAGGTTGGACCCGGCGGAGCCCCCGGCTACTTTAATTTCACCGCCAACCAGACCGGCTGTACGCCTTCCGCGGTAAGCCTCGTTGACTGGATCTCGGTGTCCACCAACTTCAGCGAAACGGCAGGCACGGTGAATTTCACGGTGCTGCCGACGCCGCTTACCGGCATGCGCACAGGCACGATCCGGCTCGGCGATCAGGTGTTCACCGTCAGGCAGATCGCCGCAGCATGCGCCTTCAGCCTGAATGCCTATGGCGCAGTGTTTGACAGTGCCGGGGGAGAAGGAAGCGTCCTCTTCTCGGCGTCTGCCCTGGGATGCGATCCGGTGATCGGAAAGAGCCCCGAGCTTACGCTGGAGACTCCTACCCAGGATCCTCTGAGCAGCATCTGGACGCAGCCTTACCTCGTGCCGGTGTTCGACTCTTTCAACCTCTGGGTCCGCATCCTGCAGATCAGCGTCAGCGGGGAGATCTTTACTGTTAAACAGACTTCTTGGCGATAGGGCCTTGACCATGACCGGGAGAATGAACATGAACAACAGCAGGAATTGCGCATGGAAGTTTCGCCTGGGTGTGCAACTCGCGCTCCTGGGCGCGCTCGCGGCCATAGTCGCGATGAGCGCCACCATCGGACCGGATGCCTTTGGATATATCGCCAACGATGCCACCGCATACAGCTTTGTCGACATCTCGTCCACGGGAGTCGCGGTCCTGGCGGGCGCGGATGATGACACGGCGCTGGTGAACATCGGTTTTCCGTTTTTCTTTTATGGGCAGCGCTATGAGAATTTATGCATCGGATCGAACGGGCTGCTGACTTTCAGTGGATGCAACATCGCATTCGCCAACCAGGACCTCACAGCCACGCGAACCCCGGGCGACTTCCCGACGATCGCGCCGCTTTGGTTCGATCTCACCTTCGCGGCCCGGGGTGCCGGCGCCGTCTACTACCAGGCTCTCGGAGAGCCGGGCGACCGGCAGTTTGTCGTCCAGTGGCAGAACGGTTACCCGCTGAACGGATCCAAGGGGATCACCTTCCAGGCGATCCTGCACGAAGCCGGAGGCAGGATTCGCTTTCAATATCAGGACATCGATGCGGGCGCAGGCGTTCCGGCGAGTTTCGGCGGCAGCGCGACCGTCGGCATCCGGGATGCAGGGGGGAACGCCAAGGGGCGCTGCCTGCAGTGGAGCCATAAAGTCCCCGTGCTGCGCAACGAGCAGGCAATCCTCTTCGCCACTTCGGATATTCAGGGGCCTGTGATCTCGGGCATGCCCGCACCGGGTATGGTGCTTTGGCCTCCGGACAACAAACTGAAAACGGTGGCAACTGTCACCGCGGTCGACGCCGGCATCGGCATGGCTTCCCTCAACGTTACTGCGGCCAGCAGCGATCCTCAGGATGCAAAAGTCCCTGACATCGTAATCACCGACGTCGGCAGCGGCGTGGAATATGCATATACAGTTGAGCTCCGCGCGTTCCGGGATGCCAAATCAAAGGATCGCATCTACACGATTACAGCCACCGCCACAGACATCGTCGGCAATAAAACGATCGCCACCGCCACCGTGACGGTTCCGCTCACCAAGAAATAGCCTGGTGCCCGATGGCGGTGGTCAAAGGACAGTTCGGCATCCTGCGGAAGCACATGGGGATTTCGTCGAGGCAGCCTGCGATTCCACGGATTTCACAGGTTTTTACATCTGTGAAATCTGTGGAATCTGTGGCTGCTTTTTTCTGCCGTTTGCTCCTCCGGCATCAGAACCGCGAAGCCGGCAGCTGGGTCAACCGTTCGGGGCAGCGGATGCGGCTGAAGAAGTTGGCCTGGAACGGATTCTGCACATTGCGGGCCTGCAGTCTGTAGCGCACGTCGAACCTGCGGCCGTCGGCGCTCGGCAGCGACCAGGTGACGCTGAAGGTCGTCTGGGACTGCGGCACGAGGCTCGCCCGGTTCAGCAGCCGGAAGAACGCCCACTCCCCGTCGAAAGTGGGGATATTGGGGCGCTCCCCGGAGCGCTCGATGGAGATGGAGAGCTTGGCCTGGGGCGACCCCGATTTTCCGGGCCAGGTGAAGGGCTGCGGCAGCGCGCGCTCATTCTGGTAGCGAAAGCGCTGGCCGTCGATTTCGAGCAGGCTCTCGGTCACACCCGGAGTCGGTTCCGGCGTCAGGTCGAACGTTACCGAGGCGTCCGGCCCGCCCATGCCGTACAGCGCCTGCCGCACCGCATTTGCTTTCCCCAGAAACTCGAGGAAGGCGGAGGAGAAATCCACGTGCACGCCCAGCAGCGACGCGGGCGCCCACTGACTCTCGGCCGGAGTCAGGAACATCTTGAGTTCGCCTTCATAAAAGGCCCAGATGCTGCCGTCGGACGGTTTCATGTACTGAGCGAGCATCGAGAGAGGGAGATCCTGGCCGGACGGATTGAAGGGAAACCGGCTTTCCACGTCGCGGCGATAGCCGTCGGCGATGCGCGTCTTCCAGAGCCCGTCCAGCTGGTATCCGACGTCGCGCAGGACAGCCGCCCAGCACTGTCGCAGCGGCTGCTCCAGGAGCGGGCCGATCACCTGGGTGCTCTTGGTGCGGCACATCTGGCTCACACGCGAGGTGAGCCGGAACCCGTCATGGAATTCGTCGCCGCCGATGTTGGTGGCGATCTGCCCGACGTACGCCTTCACCTGCTGCCACTGGGTGCCGGCGCCGAACAGCGCCTCCAGTCTGGAGTGGAGCCTGCCGAGGACTTCGACGTACTGCGCCGAAAGGGCAGGCGTCTTGCCATCCGGCGAGGTGACCAGGTCGTGCAGCGGCGAAAACTGGTCGGCGATCACGGCGACCAGTTCCTCGCGATTCACGCGGGAGGAGAGGCCGAGGGTTGCCAGAGCGCTCGAGACGATGCCGGTGATGTTGCCGCCCTTCTCCGGATTGCGCTGGAGCATGGTCTGGCCGGCGACGTTCATGAGCAGGCGCGACAGGGCCGAGTCCTGCTGGGAGAAGGAATCCAGGGCTGCGCGGGCTTCGGAAAGATCGGCGAGCGACCGCACGGTGATCCCTTCCAGGAATCGCGACCATTCCGCCGAATAATCCTGGTAGTAGCGTTCCAGGATCCTGCTCTCGGTTTCCGCGTCGGAGGCCTGGCCGGAGGTGACGTTCGCATAGGTGGGGCCGAGCACCCAGTCATCCTTGATCACCTCTTTGCTCGCCTGCGCGGCCGCGTTCCTGAAATAGGTGCGCCATCCGATTTCGGTGAACACGCCGGGCACGTCGTGGCTCGAGTTCAGGAACTCCAGGCTCTTGCCCCCGGTCGCGATCATCAGCGTGTAAGGCTGCAGCTTCGCGCTCCCTTCGTTCTTGAGCCGGGTGTACAGGCGGTCCAGCACCGGAAACGTGCTGAGCGCGCGGCGGGCGCGGGCTACGATGTCCGCATCCTGCGTCAGCCGCAGTTCCGGATCGTTCTTCGGAAGCTGCTGCGCGTAGAAACGCAGCTGCTTCAGCGCCGGCGCCTCCGCATCCGGGGCGGTGGCGCCTTTCCAGGTCGCGGCCAGGGCGTTGTACAGAAACGATTCCTCCGCCCGTGGGGGATCGGTCATCATCAGGTACGCTTTGAGGCTGGTATAGAATTCGTCGTATCCCGCCGTCGTGCTGGCGCCGGATGCGAATCCTGCGAGCTTGCGGCGCAGCGCCTCCGACGTGGGCGTAACGAAGGAGTCCCGCAATCTGCGGAAATAAACTTTCCGCACTGCCGGTTCCATGGCGTCCCCGGTGTACAGTCCCCAGCGCAGCATCCAGCGCGTGCCCCCGGTCCGGTAGCGGTCGAGTTCCTCCACCCGCTGGCGCAGGTCCTCCATCGCCATCAGGTCCGAGGTGCGACGTCCGTCCCAGCCCGCGTCGGATAGTCGCAGTGCGGCCTGGCGCGTCCTTTGGACCAGCGTCCTGTTTTCCATGAAAGAGAAGACCATGCCCACCAGCAGCGTCAGGCACAGCACCAGCGTTGCGACGAACACGAGATCAATCCAGAGCCGCCGGCGCAGCCGGGTGTCGACCGAGGCGGTGGCCAGAGGCCGGTCGGCGAAAATCACCTGCGGGAAGAGGTTTTCGAGGAAGAAGTTCCTGGCCGCGGCCCGCGGTTTTTCCTCCGTTGCGGCGGAGCGCCGGCCCGGTTCCCACTGCTGCGGGACCTCCGGCGCCTGGGCCTCGGGCGCCGAGACTCCGGCGGCGCTGGCCAGGTAGAAGCCGCGGAACATGGGCCGTTCGGAATACGGCGTTGGCTGAAGCAGCACGCCGATGAAGTTGCTCAGACGCTCGCGCAGTTTGGCCATTCGCGCAGGGAAGGTGTAGATCAACGGCTGCCTGCGGCGGTCTGCCTCGCCCGCCAGCAGCGGGAGGCGGTAGGCGGAGAGCCCTTCGACCAGGCGGTCGAATTCCTGGTTGAATATCTGTTCGGCAGATTGATGCTTGCGCTGCGCCCGGGAGATGGTCGCACCCCACACCTGGCTCCGGTCGCGGCTGCGCAGGTTGCCGAAGAATTCCTGGAATCCTTCGACCTGGTCGCACTTGGTGAAAAGGACATAGATGGGGAAGCGGATGCCGAGCCGCTTGATCATTTCGTCAAACCGTTTGCGCACACGGTTGGCCAGGTGCTCGACTTCCTCTGCCGGCCGGTTGAGCACGTCCGCGATACTTACGGTCACGACGACGCCGTCGAGCGGACGTTCCTTGCGCGCCCGTTTGAGCTGATCGAGGAATCCTTTAAAGGTCCCGAGCGCCTCCTCCTCGGTGCCGATGCGCCCGTTGAGATCCAGGACCACGGCGCCGCGCGAAAACCAGAAGTCACACCCGGGCGCCGCTCCGCGCGACGGTTTGCGACCCTCGGCGGTGCTGTATGGAAAATCGACGCCGCACTCGCGCAATACCGTGGTCTTTCCGGACTCTTCCGGGCCGAGCAGAAGCAGCCACGGCAGGGTATAGAGGACCTCGTCCCCTTTCTTTCCTTTTGCGAGCTTGGATTCGCGCAGCACACGGACGGCAGAATTCACATTCTCCTGCAGTGCGTCCAGCTCCGCCTGCTCCTCCGGGCTGGCGCCCCGGCGCTGGGCCGCCGCCAACGCTTCCTGGCGGCGTTCCCTGGCTGCCGCCGCCCTGGCAATCATCTTGCGGACCAGCCAGATCAGGAGCCAGATGAGTGCCAGCGCGGCGAGGAAAACGATCAGGATCATCAGAATGACCTTGAACTTTTCCCGGCCCCAGAAATTGTCGACGGCCCACAGGCCGGCGGTCACCAGGGCGAGAGAGACACTGACGAGCGTGATCACCCTGGTCACGGAGGCCGGCCTCGGGGGCATGGGTGGCATCTGTTGCGGATTCGGGTTCATAGTGTCGCGCTTCTTTCGCCCGGGAGTTCACGGGATCCGGCAGAGGGTTCTTCCCGCCGCCTTCGCGCTCCGGGCCGGATCTGCTGTCTTGGGTTTTTCATCACACGATCATTCGAGAGACTGCCTCGGAAACCGCCGAACCGAGCCAGAACTTGAACACGACAAATACCAAAATCACCAGGAGAATCGAGGTGAGTCCTGTGATCCACACCCAGCGGGGGACGGTCCTGGCCGGGCGTTCCACCGCTTCCTCGGGGATACTCCAGTGCGGCGCCAGGCCGCGTGGCGCGCCTCCACGGTGCCCGTGAATCTCCCCGACGAGTTCGCGAATCAGGTTGTTGAGATCCTCGCCGCCGCGAAGCTTGTATCTTCCCTGAAACCCGAGGATCAGGGCGAGGCAAAACACTTCGAGCAGGTCGACCTTGCGGCTCCCCTTCTTCCGGATGCGTTCGAGCAGGTCGAAGAAACGCTCGCCGGCCATGTGCTCCCCGAAGTGCTCGAGCTGCAGGGGGCTGTCGGCCCACTGGTCCTTGTAGGACCAGCGCGAGTTCAGGATCGTCTCATCCAGCAGGGCGCAGAGAGCGTACCGGGTTGCCTTGAGGTCCTCATCGCTGTAGCCGGATTTCCGGCCCCGCTTGTCAAGGTCCTGGAGCAGGAGGGAGATCTCCTTGCGCAGCTGGTCGGGCTGGCCGGGATCCTTGCCCTCATGGATGTAGAAGATCAGCAAAAACGCATCCGTGCACAGGTCGAGCAGGCTCTGTGTGGCGCCGGAAGCGGTGTCGAACGACGTGCTGTCGAATTGGTCGCGAGCCCGGTTCATGAGGATCTCCCTGAACAGTTTCTAGTGAGCGCGGGCTTCAGCCCGCGCGCTTTGCTCCCCGCATTCCTCCGGAATGCCCGGCGGATGACAAATACAACCTCGATCGCGATGCGAAAAACATTTTCCGATTTAATCCTTTACGGCAAACAGTTCCAGGCGGAGTTCGGGGAATTCCGCCGGGAAGTAGATGCAGATGTTCCGCGATGCCGCGATGGTGTCCCAGTAGGTGCCCAGCTTCTCGAGCCGGAAGTACTTGAACCCGACCCGGACCGGAATCGGCCCGGGCGGGACCGGGACCGGACGCAGGAGCACGCCGGGCAGGGCCTGGCCCAGGAGGTAGTTGATCGTGTCGAGCGAGGCGATTTTGCTCTTGCGCGGCACGCGTTCCAGCAACTGCGCCTCGGGCAGCTTCGCGTGCACCCCGAGATAGAACTCGGCGCTGGCCGGCAGCCGCTCGTCCATGATGCGGCCGATGTAGAGCGACTCTTTGGTCCGTTCCAGCGGGATCGGCACGCATCGGGTCGGGATCACCGTCTCGAGCAGGACCCGCAGCTTGCGGTCGAGCTGGGAGAAGGTGGTCGTCAGGTCCGTGTGAATGTACTTGGGGAGCTCTGCCGGGTGGCCCTCGGTGACGAAGGTCATCAACTCCCCGGCCAGGCGCGCCATGGTCAGGTAGAGCGACTCCGGGTGGATGCGCTGCACGTGGTGGTAGTGCATCATCAGGGGAATGTAAGCGTTCACCGTGTGCAGCAGCCAGAACGTCGCCACGTCGGAGGTCGAGAAATCGGCGACACCCGGGCCCTTTTGCCGGCGCTGTTCTCCCAGCGTCGTGCTCTTGGCCGACAGGATCTCCAGAAGGCGTCGCACGATGTCGTTCAGCGGACGCGCTGCGGAGAGGCTGAGAGCAGGGGGAATGTACCCCTCTTCGAGCACAGACTTGCCTTCCGGTGTGCGGCGGACCTCCGCGATCTTGAGCGCCGCGTGGTTGTCCAGCGGCTCTTCCCCGAACAGGAGGCGCAGGTTCTTCGACGCGAAGGTCACCGGCATCTCGTTCTCCCCGGTGTTCTCGTCCGGGATGTTGGACTGCGCGGCTGTGTAACGCGCCATGAACGCCTTCTTCTTGTCCTCCCCGGCGAGGCTCGCAGCTCCCGGGCGCACTACCGGCACGGCCAGAAACACATCCATGCGGTCGGCCGTGGGCGGAAAGCTGTCGACGAAATTCCTGGCCGGCGGAGGGGCATCCACGTCCGGAATGTCCACAGCCAGGCCGTCGGGGAGCACGGCGCGGCAACGTAAGACCTCAAACGTTCCGTTCTCCAGCGCCTCTTCGTTGAACTTCAGCTCCTCGGCGCCCCACATGAACGTGGAGAGGGCGCGGATGCGGAAGTTCAACACATCCTCGTGATAGCGATCCCATTGCTGGAAGTGATGCGGGGTCAGGAACTGCCCCTCACTCCAGAGGACTTTTTGCAGTGCTGTCATGGCCGGTCACCCCTATTTCGTGCTTGCGGTAAGCTCGATGGTGTTTTCGCGGAGCGTGAATGTAAGTTTCTGCGCCTTGTTCTTGCTGACGGGGATGATCCTGCGCCAGGTGTCTCCCGCCGGATTTCGAAACAGGGCGACCGCGGCGATGTAATTCGCCATGGGATTCGCCTGGAGTTCGAGCATCTCCTGGGTGCCGGGCTGCACGACGCGCTCCTGCCTCTCGAGCAGGTCGTCCGAAAGGGTTTCCCTGTCGGACTTCCAGATGGCGTTGTAGTCCGCCGCCTCGATGCGTCCTTTGTCCTTGAGCTGGTAGACACGCACAACCACGGACAACGCCTGTCCGCCGACGTCGGGATTCACGTTCGTCGCGGCGTTCAGGACCATACTGACCTTCACCGGTTCCTTCGGACAGCCGGCGAGAAGAACCATGGACAGAGCGATTGGAATGCAGAAAAACAAACGACGGCACGTTTTCATAATACTCTCCCTGTTTGCAGTTGTTCGTCGAGCCTGACTTTGAGAATACGCCTGTTCGTTAAGATCTTTCAAACCGAATCCGCGAATCAGATAGTGGCGCGGAAGTTCGCCCGCTGGAAGTCTCAGCACAGCACACGCTGATGGCTTCGGGCGTGATGGCCGCAATCTCGTCGTCTCCCTGTGTCCGAATCGCAGAAACCGAATCCACTGCTTCGACGCCTTTCCGGGTTCCCCTATTTCCCCAGCTTCTGAAGTTTCTCCCACAATCCCAGGATCTCCTTGGCCTGGACGGCATCTCGCACCTTGAAGTTCCAGTTCCCTTTGCCGTCGGCGCTGTCCATTTCGAGCCTGTCGTTGTTGATCTTCAGCTTGAGAGACGAGAGAGGGCGGTTGAAAGAGTGGTTTTTCTCGCTTGCCCGGTACTCAATCCCCAAGCCGCTGATCCGGAGTGTCCCCGTGCACCTGCCGATCATGTGCCGGTGTTCGACTTCGTAGTCATGGACCTCTTCCCGGATCCGGCGCATGCTCAAGAGCGCCCGGTCCGTATCCACCATGGGACGCAGTTCCGGAGCGGCGGAGTCATAGACAAAAGCCGCAGTCTGCCCGTCGACGAAATCCAGGGTCCGGGAGGCCTGCCGGCCTGCGGCGTTCTCGACCGTGAGCTTGTGCCTTCCCGCGGCGATCGTCCTGTTGTCCACTTCTCCTTCGCTGCCGATCGGCTCGTCATCGAGGGTGATCTTCGCGGCCGGGCCAAGGCGGAATATCGAGAGCACGGCACGGGCGGACGCTTTGCGCCCTTCGGCGCGCCGGCGCATCTCGGCGATGCCGGGATCGGCGGGATTGATTTTCTCGAGCTGGGCCACCGATTTCAGGGCTTCGTCGTACAGCCGTTCCGCCATGAGCGACTCGAACGCTTTCGTGGCCTGCTGCGCCTGGGAAGCACGGGCTTGCAGGTCGCGTGCCTGGGAATTCTGAGGCTCCGCCGCGATCCACTGGTCCAGGACTGCCAGGGCCTCGGAGTACCGCCCCTGTCTCACCAGGGTGTCGCCCTGCCGGTGCAATGCCTCGATCTGGTTCCGTTTCTGCGCCGCTTCGAACTTCTCTTTCTCCAGGCGCGACGTCTCGTCGGTCTGCGTTGTCATCCGCCTGCGCAGCGACTTCAGTTCGGGCGCAGCGGGGCGTACGCGCGCCACTTTGTCCAACTCGGCCTTTGCCTCGTTGAGCTTGCCGCCAGCGATCAGCCGCTCCGCGGCCGCGAGCCATTGCCGAATGGCAGCGTCCTGCTCCGAGGCGCTCTTGCTGGCGGTCAATTCCGCTTCGATTTGCGATCGCACGGTCAGCGCCGCCTCATTCGCCGGGTCCAGGGTCAGCAGCTTCGCCAGGACGATGAGGCTCTCGTGAGGGCTCCCCTGAGACCGCAGGCTCTGGGCTTCCATGAGCAGGGTCTCGATCTCTTTCTCGGTCTTTCTCTGCCGGGCGGTGACGAGCAGCGCCTGGGCTGGCGCGTTATCCGGATAGGTTGCAATCACCTGTTCCGCCACGGCAATCGCCTCATCGAGCATGCCGCTGTCCAGGCTGGCCTGGGCTGCGGCGAGCTGCGCGGAAGGATCCGGCGGGGCCTGCTGGCGGCGGGGCATCTTCCAGACCACGATCACCGCCGCGAGGACCACGACGACGGCGGCGGCGATCCAAAGCGCTCCTTTGGGAAACTTCCGGGATGCCGGCTTGACCAGCAGGACTGTGCGGTCCAGTTCCCCGGCTGAATCCATATCCGGAGACGGAGAGGATTGTCTCTTCTCCTCGAGCTGCCTTGCCTCCTTTTCCTCTCGTTTCGACTCCTTCTCCAGGCGCTTTTTCTCCTGCGCTTCGGCCTTTTCGGATCTGCGGCGGCCGGCCTTTATGTCTTTCAGGAGTGCATGGGCCTCCTTGTTCCGCGGGTCCATGGCCGAGACGGACTCGGCCTCGCGGACGGCTTCGTCAAATGCGCCGCGCTCGATTGCCTGCCGGCCGCGTTCGAGCGCAGCGGCGATTTCTTTCTGCCTTTTGGACTCCTGCGCCTGATCGACGGCGGCCAGGAAATTCCTGGTTTCGACGCTCTCGGCATCCAGGCGAAGCGCCTGTTGCCCGATCTCCGCGGCTTCCTCCAGAGCGCCGGTCCCGAGCACCTGTCTGCCGCGTGCCACGATGGCCGCGATCTCCTCCCGGCGCTTCCGCTGGCGGGAGTCATCGATTCTCTGAAGCAGTTCCTTGGCTTTGGCTGCATGCTCCGGATCCACCGCGAGCGCCTCGCGCGCGCACTTTTCCGCCTCCTCCAACTCATCCCGCAGGAACGCCCGCTGGCCCTGGGAGACCCAGCGCGCCACCTCGTCATGCCGCCGCTTCTGTTCTTCGGCGTGGGTAACGGACCGGAGAAACTCCGCCGCTGCCGGGCTGCCGGGCTCGATGGCGAGTGCGTCATTTCCCAGCCGGGTTGCGTCCGCGAAATCCCCGCGCGCCAGGGCTTCGCGCCCTTGCCCGAGCGCCTCGTCGAACTGGTCTTTCCGGCGCTTTGCCTCCTTCGCGTCATCGATGGAGCGGATCAGGCCCTGCGCATCCGCGTTGGCCGGATCCAGGTCGAGCGCCTTCCGCGCCCGGGCATACGCCGCTTCGAAATCCTGCCGGCTCAGATTATCCCGCGTCTGGCCGAGCAGGCTGGAAATCTCCGCCGTGCGGCGCTTCTGCTCCTCCGCCCGGTCGATGCGAGCCAGCAGGTCGGCCGCTTCCGGGTTGCCCGGGGAGATCTGGATCGCGTGCCGGGCCCTTTCCCGCGCCTTGTCGAAGGCCTCCGTGCGCAGCAGCTCCGCCGCCCCCGCCAGTTCGGCCTGCACCTGCTGGCGCAGCTCCTCGGCGCGCGCTTTTTCTTCCGCCTCGTGAATCGCGTTCTGCACTTCGGGATCGCCGGAGAGGAGTTCGGCGGCCTTCTGCAGCGGCGCCATGCTTTCGCGGAATTTGCCTTCCCTGAGAAACCGCAGCCCCGCCGCCTTCTCGCGTTCCCCTTCGGCCTTGCGCGCCTGGAGCGCGCGCTCAGCCTCCGCTTCGGCAACCGCCCTGCGGCGCAAGTCCGAGGCTTCGCTGTGGCTGGGATCGAGCTGCAGCGCCTCGTTCAGCGCCGTGACCGCCGCCGTGTATTGGTGGGATGCCAGCGACTGCCGCGCTTTTTCGATGAGCGCGTCCCGGCGTGCCCGCTTTTGCACCTCGTCCGGCGCCGGGAGAGGCGCGCCGGGCGGAGCGGGTGCGGCAGGCTTCGGCGGCGGTGCGACGGGAGGCGCGGGAGCGGCGGGCTTCGGCGGCGGCGCAGCGGGAACTGCTTCGTCGCGGCGTGCCTGTCCGGGAACTGCTGTCCGCAGGAGCACAGGCTCCCCTTCGATTTCCGCAAGGATCCGCTTCAGCGATGCATAATCCCGTTTTTCCTCCTGTCCGAGCAAGTCCCGGGCCTGCTGCAGGAGGCCCGCGACTCGCGCCGGAGCGTCCGGGCGCGAAGCGGCGTGTTGCAGGCGCGGGAGTGCGCCGCTCAATTCGCCGGCCATCTTCTGTGCGCCGACGTTCAGATCGACCAGCAGGCCGCGGCAGGCCCGGGCGACATCGCCCATGGCGGGATACCGCTTGCCGGGCTCCTTCGCCATGCAGGTGCTGATGATCTGCCACAGCCCGGGTGGAGCTTCGGGGGACAGCTCCGCGAAAGGGAAGTGGTTCTGAAAAAGAATGTTGTCCACCGTCTTAGCGACGTTTTTGTCACGGAACGGATGAGAGTAGGTGACGAGCTCGTAGAACACGATTCCGGTCGAGAACATGTCGGAGCGCTCGTCGGAGGCCTCGCCGCGGATCTGTTCCGGGGACATGTAGATCGGTGTGCCGAGCCGGACGCCCGACCTGGTGAGATCGGACGACGGAATGCGCGCGATTCCAAAATCGACGATCTTGATGTTGCCTGTGGTGGAGAAGTGGATGTTTCCGGGCTTGATGTCGCGGTGGACAATCCCTGCCAGGTGGGCGTGCTGGAGACCGTCGCTGACCTGGGCGATGATCGAGAGCTTCTTCTCCAGGGAGAGAGGGCTTCGCTCCCTGATGACGTCTTTCAAGTCCCTTCCCTGCAGGAGCTCCATGACGATGTAGGTGATTTTCCCCTCTTCCCCCAGGTCATGGATGGTGACGATATTGGGATGATGCAGCCCGGCGGCGGAGCGGGCCTCCCGGTAAAAGCGCAGCTTGAGCTCGGGATCCCACTTGATGTCCTCCGCCATGGTCTTGATCGCGACATAACGGTCGAGGATCTCGTCGTATGCTTTGTAGACGGCGCCCATGGCGCCTTCACCCAGTTTTTCTACGATCGCGTATTTGCCGAGTTTCTGAATCATCGGGGCAGTCTCTTCAGGATTTGAATGCGCCAATCGGCGAGGGCAGGGATGGGCAGGCCGTCGCGGGCGCCCAGGGTCGCTTCGGAGTAATCTTTGGCTCGCGTGTAACAGGTGATCGCGTTGTCGACATCCGCCAGCGCTTCGTAACAGCGCCCCTGATAGTAGAGAACCGTGCCGGGACAGACTCCGTCCTTATGAGGCTCAAGGTTGGTCCGGACCAGGTATTCCAGAGCGAGCTTCCATTGCTCCCTCTCCATCAGACCGCGGGCGAGACTGAGCCTGGCGAACTTGGAAACTTCCGATATGGGGTCGCGCTCCACCAGGTGGCGGAGCACGCACAGCACCGCGTTGGGGAACGCCTCCGGGTTTTTCCACGGGTATTCGGCACCCGACAGCGCCGCGGTCAGGATGACTCTCGTCGGCGCGCCTTTGGCGCCGGACAGGTCGAGCGTCACGGATTGGCCGGGCTTCAGCGTGCGCTGGTAGGATTGGAATTCCGGCAGGTTCATCTGTTTCTTGTCGACCGCCCGCACCACCGCTCCGGGCGCGAGATCGTCACGCCCGGTGGCGGCAGACTGCACCGCGAGGCCGTATGGGGATTCGGACAACTCGACGCCGAGGTGAGGAACGAACAGCCGGGAGGCGATCCGGTCGGCCGCATTGAGCCGCGCAGCCAGGAATGCCAGGGAGTTTTCATCCGTGCCGGGCAGTTCGATCAGGTCGGGGAGGGGGTGGATCGTGCTGAACAGCCGGAAGAGGAGGGTCTTCCCTGTGCGAACGCCGAACAGGAGGAGGTCGACGCGGCCGTTCTCAGCAGCGATTTTCCTGACCAGCGCATCCACCTCGCTGTGCTCCGGTCCGATCGCCATCATCCGCTCCAGCGGCAGCCTGTCCGATCTGCGCAGCGTTTCGATTTCGGCAGGCGGCAGCTGATGGTTGACGAAGGCGGTTCCCCGCAGCACCAGCTGCCGCGCCACACTCTCCCGGTCGGAGGCCACGGGCTGCAGCGCCCCGCCCGGCCCCTCCGCGTACACGCCCAGGAACAACAACGCCGGCCGCACTTCTCCCGCCACTTTCGTGGCCTGGTCCCGCTGCACCAACACCTGCTGCAAATACTGCCCCGCAGCGTGCAGCACCTGGACGCGGTGCGCGCCGACGCAGATGTCCTGTTGCAGCGGAGTCTTGCCCGCCTGGGCGCCGTCGATCCAAACTTCCGCGCCGGAAGGCACCGAGGTCACCTCCATGAATCCGGTGTCGCGCTTGAGTTCGACCTGCCGGAGTTCGGGGCGGACGTGTATCGGGCTGCTCCAATCCACCTCCTGCTCTGCGACTGTGAAACTCAGCTGGAGCGGCTGATAGCAGGGAGCCCGGAGTTCGAGCGAAACGGGCTGCTCGACGGTCACCTCGGGAAGGACGAAAAAAGCGTCGGTGCGCGGGGCCGATCCCCACTGGCTCACGGCGCCACGCAAAGGCTCCCGCCTTTCCGGCGGCAAGGAAGCGATCCAGGCCTCCAGACGCTGGGTTTTCCCCAGAGCCTGCCCGTTCAGGAGCACTGCGGCTCCCTCGACGTTGGCGGAAAGGGGCACAAGGAAGCTGAGCCTGCGCAGTGTGCGCTCGGCGAGCAGCAGCTCGGACGGCCGGATGGTTACATCGAGTGCATCATCCCGGTACCCTTCTCTGCGCAGCAGCAGCCGATAGGTGCCGGATATCAGGGGGAGTTCCAGCGGGCTGATGCCCATCTCGGTCCCGCCGTAAAATACGCGCACCGCCGCGGGATGGGTCTTGAGGGACAGCTGGCCGGTCTCGGATGAACGCACTTTTTCCAGCAGCGACCTTTCCCGTGGATTGAAAGCGCTTTCGTCCAGTTTCGGGTTGATCACCAGAAGCTCGTGGAAGGAGGCGACGATCTCCGGCTCGGGAGCCAGCAGCTTCGTCTGCGTTCTGACCTGCAGCAGCAGGGCGTCCTGGAAGATCCGGCTAATCTCCGGCGTGAGGCTTCCGCTCTGCCGCAGCTGCCGGAGTTCCGCCAGCAGCGGGGCCAGCCGCACGGACACTTCCGCAAGTTTGACCGGCTGCAGGTCCTGTGCCTCCTTGAGCAGGTCCGCCATCCTGGCCAGGTCCTGTGGGCCGGGAGCGGGCGCGGCATCTTGGGCAAACGCCCGAACCGCCGCAAGCGCCAAAAGCAGAACCACAGGAATGCAGGAACTCGGCCGCAATATGCCCATGGCGGATTTCATCGATACAAGACCCAGTTGTCGTCGTTCTTGCCTGTCACGGCAACCTCTCCGGTCGACGAGACGGCCAGCACGCGGAGGTTTTTGGTGTGAGGCCGCTGGTCGAGCGGCAAGCCAAGGACGGATACCGCCTCGAGCCCTGAACCTCCCGGGTTCAGAGCATAGATCTGTATCGAGTTCCCGCCGGTATCGAGAATGTAAACGTGGTCGAGCGCATCCAGGGCGAAATACTCGATCGAGGGCGTTTTCCCCCCTACGGAGACAGGCGTGATCGTGGCCACAGGCTTCCCCTCCTGCGACAGCACGGAGATGGACCGCCGGTCCCACGCGAGCACGAAAAGGTTGTTCCGGCGGTCGATCCGCAGCAGGCGGCCTTTCACCGCTGCGACGGGAGTCAATGTGAGGCCGTCCCCGCCAGGCGAGCCGCGGAGCACACCGGCATCCTGGTCGAGCAGGTACACGGTCCCGTTCCGGTCGAGCGCAAGGGATTGCAGGTTTGCGAGCGTCCTTTCCCTCCCCCCGCTGCTCCATGTGAGCCTGGCCCATTTGCCGCTACCCAGGTCCACCCCATCCTCGGCGAGGTAATACCAGGATTCTTCACCTGCGGGAGCAAGATCGACGAGCCTCCTGGACACCTTGGCGCCGTTTGCCTTGCCTTCGGAGGAGAGAGTGTAAACCTGCTCCTTGTCAGCCAGGAAATACTTGCCGCCGTGGAACCGGAGAGACCGGGGATCGTCAAGTCCCTGGATGCCGGAGATGCGCGTTACCGTCGCTTCCTCGAAAAACCCGTTCACGGCACCGGGGGACGGACGAGCGAAGCGATACGACAGCTGGGCGTATTCACGGGCGCTCCCGTACACCGTCGGCAACGCGGTCAGTGCCAGTGCGCGCTGGAACTCGCGCGCGGCGGCGGGAACCCTCGCCCGCGCCATGCCGCAAAAGCCCAGGAGCAGACGGGCATCCGCAATCAGCGGTGAATACGGGTCGGACTCGATGAGTTCGTACGCCAGAGCCTCGGCGCGCGCATGATCGCCGGCCCGGAACGCCGCATCGGCGAGAGCGTGAAAGCGTGGCTTCCATCCTTCCAGCACCGGATCTTTGAGGGCCGCCGCGGCCTGCTCCGCGCGCCCGACCGCGATCCCGGCATAATAGCTGCCAAGGACCGTCAGCCGCTGCACGGTGCGTGCCAGATCGGGTCTTGACGCCGCCGCAGCCTTCATCTCCTCCAGGCGGGATTCCCTGTCGGGAATGAGTCCGGGATGGAGGATGCCGGCGATCTGGATGGCTTCGAGCACCTGCGGGAGGAAGGGGGACGCCGGATTGCTCCTTGCCGCCTCGTCCAGCCTGCGCACCAGAGCGGGAAGCCCCTCGGCGGCCGCCATGGCATCGGAGTACAAGGCCTGCACAGGATCCTGAACCATGCCCTGCAGTACGAGCAACGGTAGCGAAATCGCGAGCAGCACGCTCGACCAAGCAACCATAAAGTCCCTGCCGATCGCAGCTCGGCACTCGATCCAATGGAAGCAGAGGCAATGCGCCGCCAGTTGTGCGGGCCTCCCGAACACGCAAATTATAACAGCAACATAGGCTTTTGCGTTGACATTTTGTAACGAAGGACGATAAAAAAAGAGGCAGCAAATCTCGAGGACACATGAAAGACGTTCCCGGATACCAGGTTCACGCTTTCGCTTGCAGCGATGCCGGACGTGTGCGCGCCAGCAACGAGGATTCCTTTTTCGTCGCGAACCTGAGCGAGGGTGTCCGCATCGAGAGCAACGGCATCCTGCGTTTCGCATCCGGCCCGCTGGGATCGCTGTTTGCGGTGGCCGACGGCATGGGGGGCGCCGCCGCCGGCGAAATGGCAAGCAAGCTGTGTCTCCGCACCCTCTACGGGGAGGTGCAGGAACAGGTCCGGGAAGTGCGGCGCCCCGACGACGGCCTGCTCGAGGAGATCCTCATCGAAGCCGTCGGCAACGCCAACAGCCGCATATACGATCTTGCACGGCGTAACCACGAATATCACGGCATGGGCACTACCCTGACGACTATTCTGGAAATCCAGGGGAGACTGCTGATCGGGCAGGTCGGCGACAGCCGCGCCTACATGCTGCGGCAGGATCAGATCCGCCAGTTGACGCGCGATCAGTCTCTGGTAGGGCAGAAAGTGGCCGACGGAGATCTGACGGAAGAGGAGGCGCGCCGGCACCCCGAACGCAACATCCTGCTCCAGGCAGTCGGAGTTCGTCCGGCCGTGGAACTCGCTCTCCGGAGCATGGCCCTTCGCCCGGCCGACGTGCTCCTGCTCTGCTCCGACGGCCTCCACTCGCAGATGTCCTCACGCGAAATCTACGAGGTTGTCGCGGACTCCGCGGGGCCCGGCGAGGCGTGCCTCGCTCTGGTCGACCTGGCCAACGAAAGAGGCGGCCCGGACAATATCACTGCCGTCCTGGTCCAGTTCGTGCGGGAATAATGGAGGCAACTGTTTAGCCGGCTCGGAACAGTTAAGGGTCTGCAAATAAAGCCACGAATTCTCACGAAGAATCGTCTCCCTTGATGCGAGCCATACCACGCGGCTTTCGCGATAATTCGTGGCAGTTTTCTCCGGGCTGGCAAACAATTACTAATGGAGTTGGCAGATTACAGCCGGTCGGGGTCGATGCCGAAGAAGCGCGCCCATTCGTCAAGGTCGACCTTTTCTTCCCTGCCCGCGTCCTTCCGGCGCACGCGCGCGGCCCCCGCCATCTTCTTCGTGAACTGACTCCAGTCCATCGTCTTCGCGCCCGCACTCCGGCAGCGTGCCGCGAGATCGCGATCGTTGGTGACCACAATGATGTCGCCGGGGGACCGTGCGCCTTCCACACCGCTCAGGATGGCATCGTCGGAGGAAACCGGCGCGCTGTAGCGGACTCGCACGCCGCGCGGCGGAAGGGCGCTGTCCCTGGCATCGCCGTCGAAATAAACCTCAAACCTCCCGCCGCGCCCGCTTGCATAGCCGCCGAGAAGCGACAGAAACGCCCGGCGTGTCCCGGGATCCAGACGCGCAACAGCAGCGGATTGGCCAATCAGATTGTTGCCGTCAAACCAGTAGGGCATCGCGTTCTGCGGGAGAATCGTCGTCGGAAAGGTGTGGGCAAAAAAATCGCCGCTGTAATTCCGTCGCCTTGATCCGACCCTTTCGGCATCCTCCATCCCGTTGCCCGGGATCGAGTATCAGCCAGTGGGCGCTACCCGTTATCGGGACTTTCTCCCGATAACACCGGAGCATGATTGGTTTTCTCACTCCGGCTCCGGCCTCCTAGAACGACGAACAAACCTGTTAAGCCCGTCCGTTGCTCATCTGCCGGTATTCAAGGTCCCGCGAACTACAGCGGCTATGATGCATACTAAAAGAGCCTCACGCACTTGTCAAGCGGCGTTTTTGCAGGAGTCGTTTAAGCTGATGATCCGCAACGAGATAAAATTTATAAAAAGAAATTCGCGGCCGGGAGCTCAGATAGGAATTTGCAGACAATTGAGTTTAAATTCTTTCGAATCATATGGTAGCAAACGCGGTTTTCAATGCCAGACTTCGGACCTCGGTTAAACTCCGGCGCAGGCATTCCTGAAATCAGCAAAATTCGTGGCCGCTCTTGGGGGTTTTCCCTAAAATAAAGGGGATGATGGCCAAGGAATACATCGAAGTCCGCGTATCGACCTCTGTGGATGCGGGCGAGTTGCTCGGCCTGCTTGAGGACAGTTCCTGCCTGGGTTCCTGCGAGAGCGGGAGAGTTCTCCTTTTGTACTGGCCGCAGGATTGCTGGGATCCTATGGTTCTTGCTTCCCTGAAGGATGCCCTGCAACGGCTCGGCGATGCGAGTGCGGGGGAGACGGTCACGGTCACCCGGCTTCCGGAGCAGGACTGGAATGCGCGCTGGGCCGGGTCGTTGCAGCCGGTGCAGCTCGGGCCTCGTGTCCTGATCCGGCAGAGTTGGAATGAAGCCCCCGCGCCCGGCGGAGGATTCGCCCTGGTGATCGATCCCAGGCGCGCTTTTGGCACCGGGTACCATGTCACCACGCAGTTGATCGTCGAGTGGCTCCAGGAGATGATCTGCGGCGGCGAGCGGATTCTCGACGTAGGCACAGGGAGCGGCATCCTCGCGATGGTGGCTCTGCGGCTGGGTGCGCGATCGGCGCTGGCAATCGACAACGATCCCGAGGCAATCGAGTGCGCCCTGGAATACGCCGCCGTCAACGGGTTCGGTCCCGAACTCGAGTTCCGCGTGGCGGCGCTGGAAGATCTGCGGCCTGAGCCCTTCGACCTGGTGGCGGCCAATCTCGACCGCAGAACCCTGCTCTCCTACGGCAGCGTTTTTCGCAGATACCTCAAACCCGGCGGTTGTCTTCTGGTTTCCGGGCTCCTGACCGAGGATTTTCCGGAGTTTCGTGCGGCCCTGGAGTCTGCGGGCTGGACGGTGCGGAACCGCAGGGATAGGGAGGAATGGACAGCGCTCGAGGTTCGCCTCGGAGCCGGTTCTCAATCCCTGGAGACTGTTCGAACCCCCGACAGATTCTGATCCTCCGCCGCCGGCCGAAGGTTCGAAAAGTGTTGAATTGCCACAGTCCTGCAATATCATGGACTCACCTACATGAAGTTCCCGATTGCAGCCCGGGCGCTGAGCGGGATTGGTTGACGATGGGAGAACCCGTTGTCCCTGATGTCCGAGATGCCGGACAGCCGATTTTGCATCGCGATAGTGACTGCGGCTGAATGACCGGCGTCGACGAAAGGCAGGCAGCACCATGATATCTGATGATACGGCGGGCTACACCTCAACGCGCAACATCGTGAACAGAGCGAGGGAATCCGCCTCGTCCAAAGGCATGACCGTGCGATTCACCAGGTTCCTTTGTTGCCTGCTGCCTTTCTGGTGCCTCCTTTTTTGCTTTACCCGGGACCCAGCGAACGCGCAAACCACCTGCACGTATGCGATCTCGCCCGCGAGCCGCTCGCACGGGGCGGCAGCGGGAACCGGGACGGTGAGTGTCACCGCCGACGCGAATTGCAGATGGACGGCTGTGAGCAGTGCCTCGTGGATCACGATCACGTCCGGCAGCAGCGGCAGCGGCAGCGGGACGGTGAGCTACTCAGTGGCTGCAAATACCAGCACGAATTCCAGGACCGGCACACTGACCATCGCGGGCCACACCTTCACCGTGGGCCAGGCTGGAATCGCCTGCAAGTTTGTCATCTCACCCCTCTCCCGCGTGCACGGTCCTGGGGAAGAAACCGGAACGGTGAGTGTCACGACTGACACAGGCTGCAGTTGGGCCGCGACGAGCAACGCCATCTGGATCGCGATCGAATACCCCGGCGGCGGCGTCGGCAGCGGTTCTGTGAGCTACTCCGTTTCCGCCAATTCCGACACGAGCACCAGAACGGGGAAACTGACCGTCGCGGGGCTGACCTTCACGGTTACCCAGACGGGGGTTGCCTGCACCTATTCCATCTCACCGACCGGCCGCACGCACGGATCGGGGGCTGAGACAGGAACGATTAGTATCTCAGCTCAGGCAGGCTGCAACTGGACTGCGGTGAGCGATGTCTCGTGGGTTTCGATCACCTCGGGCGGCAGCGGCGCCGGAAACGGCGCTGTAAGCTACTCCACCGGCGCCAATTTCAGCCCGGCTGCTCGAACCGGCACAATGAGGATCGCAGGCCAGAGCTTCACCATCTTTCAGTCAGGTGCGGCGGCGCCTGTGATTGCAGACCTGAATCCGGCGCAGGTGAATGCCGGCGGAGCGGCGTTCAAGCTCACGGTCAGCGGATTGAACTTCGCGGCGGGATCTGCAGTGCGGTGGAACGGAGTATCCCGGACGACGACCTTTTTGGGAGTGAGCCAGTTGCAGGCAAGCATCCCGGCATCGGACATTGGTCCTGCCGGAGTGGCACAGGTGACGGTGGCCAATCCCAGCGGGAGCATATCTGCTCCGAAGCAGGTGCAGGTCACGCAGCGTGTTCAATCCCGCTCCCGGGGGAGGCGCGTCGGGGGCGCAGAACTTCGGCGTATATCCCGGGACGGTCATCTCGGATGTGAGTCCCAGCTCATTTGTACCGACGGGCAAGGGATTCACGCTGTCCGTGTTCGGGCTGAATTTCCTGGGGCAGGGGGGATCGGCGCAGGCCGCCGGGGAGCGGCACATGGCAGGGGAGAGCCCGACGGTGTTGTGGAACGGGCAGCCGCTGGCGACGGTGGTGGTGTCGAGCACGGAGTTGCAGGCGGAGGTGCCTGCGAATCTTGTGGGCACATCGGGGCAAGCAACGGTGACGGTGAGCGGCGGGGGGAGCGGGGCGTCGAACGTTGTACCGCTGCCGATCACGGTCACGCAGCCGACGCCGCTGTTGTCGGTTTTGAGTCCGGGCAGCGCGGTGCCGGGGAGCGGGCGTCTGGCGCTGGCGCTGGAAGGGAGGAATTTCGTTGAAGGCGCGAAGGTGCTGTGGAACGGGCAGGAGAGGGAGACGGAGTTTGTCAACAGCACGAGGCTGCAGGCGATCATACCGGAAGGGGATATTGCGGCGGTCGGCGCGTCGCGGGTGTCGGTGCTGAATCCGGCGCCCGGGGGCGGGGAGTCGAACGGCGAGATGTTCAACATCGTCGAGACGCTTTTGTATCCGCGGCTGGCGAGCATTCCGAGGAGCGGGGGGGGCGCGGTTGACGACAGCGAGTTCACGGGGATCGGGTTCACGAACCTGGGGGACAAGCAGGCGAAGCTGACGCTGACGGCGTTCGACCAGGCGGGGGCGCTGATATCGGGGTCCGGGATTACCAACCCGGCGCAGGTGCAGATAGATGCGGGGCACCAGATTGCGGTGGTGGACTGGCAGATATTCGGGGAAGCGCTGACGGCGCAGAAGCCATTGGGGTGGTTCAAGACGGAGTCGTTGGGGAGCGGGCTGGTGGGATTCTTCCTGATGTTCAACCACACGACGACGAAGCTGGACGGGGCGGACGTGTCGGCACGGACGGGCGGGAGCTTCGTGGCGCCGGTGATTGAGGAGCGGGGGTTCACGCAGCTGCACGTGGTGAACCCGGACGTACAGCCGGCGGAAGTGCTGTTTGAGCTGTACGGAGCGGACGGGACGGTGCGGGCGCCGGCGGAGGTGCGTACGCTGGCTCCGAACGCGGCGGTGGTGGAGTACGTGAGCGAACTGTTTGCGGGGGTGACGGCGACGGCGTCGGACTACGTGCGGGTGGTGTCGAACCGCGGTGTGCTGCTGTTCGAGTATCTGGGGAGGCCGGGGCAGGATGTGAAAGGGCTGAACGGTCAGGATGCGGCGGGGGGATCGACGGTGCTGTACAGTCCGCAGTACGCGGTGGGAGGGGACTGGGCGACGGAGCTGACGGTGGTGAACCTGGAGGAGAGGTCAGGGGTGGTGAGCATGCGACTGATCGGGGACAACGGTTCGGTGCTGGCGGGGCCGGTGCAGCAGGCGATCGGGGCGCGCGGGAAGCTGCAGATCACGGACCAGGATCTGTTTGTGGATTCCGGGGGCGGGCTGCGGCAGGGGTATGTGGAGGTGCGGAGCGACGGTGTGAAGCTGGCGGGGAGCGTGGTGTTCGGGGCGCGGGGCGGAAACAGCTATACGGCGGCGCTGCCATTGGTGAGCGAGTTGGAGACGGACATGGTGTTCAGCCAGCTGGCATCGGATGAGAGGTACTACACGGGGCTGGCGATACTGAACCCGAACGCGCAGGCGGTGATGGCGCGTGTGGAGGTGTACGACGAGAACGGGGTGCTGATAGCGGGGAAGGACGAGGTGATCGCTGCGGGCGGGAGGGTGTCGAAGCTGCTGACGCAGTATTTCGGCGAGCTGGCGGGGCAGAGCCGGAGCCAGGGATATATCCGGGTGCGGACGAACCTGGGCGTGGCGAGCTATGTGGTGTTCGGGACGTGGCCGGGGCAGGGGAACTCCCTGTCGGCGGTCCCGCCGCAGAGAGTGGTGCGCTGAAATTCGGGCGGCATGCGACGCGCGTGCGAGAGGCCTCTGACCACGAAACATTGAAGATCTTTTGTGTGTTTCGTGGTTGCCGGTCCGGCCGGCGGCAGGAGGGTCGTTTCATTCGCGTCTGTCACGAAGCTGCCCGGTTCTCACTCCTAATAACCCCGGCCCATGGAAGGATACAGCGGATCCACCAGCCGGCATGACAAGAGCGGGCTTCTGCCCATGGTGAAAGCAAGGGGAGGTTCTCCGCGGGGCCGGTTCAAGGGGCTCTCCGCGGTGAGTTTTCGGTGGGTACACGAGCGGGAGATTCGAGTGCAACAAAACGTCCGAACTGAGATTGCGGGAAGCGGAGGAGATTGAGATGACCTCAAGATTCAGAAGCATTGTTCTCATCGCGGGTATTATTGCAGGAATGCTTGCTCCGCTGCGTGCTGCGGATGTCTGTACGGTTACGGGCGAGATCCTTGACAAGGCTAACGGCCGGAAACTGGCCGATGTGACTGTGATTCTGACCAACATGCGCACGGAAGTGCCGCGGGGCACGCGAACGGATGTGGACGGCAAGTACTTCATCACCGCGGTATATCCTCCCGGACAATACAAGATCACGGTGTCACTCCAGGGCTATGCGACCGTTGAGTTGACCAACATCTGGCTGGCCATCAACGACACCAAAGTGGTCATTCCCCCGCTGGCCATGGAGGCGGTTACCGGACCGTCGACGACGCTGAGCGTCAAAGGCAGGCAGGCGGTCGTCAGCATCACGGATGCCGCCACGAAACGGACCACCGACGAGCAAACGTTTTCCCTGCTCCCGCTCTCGGGCATCCGGACATTCGACGAACTGGCATTCCTTGCGCCCGGTGTGGCCATGGTTCCGCAGTCGGCGGGGACCGGCCCGGGCGTCGGCTTCGGCGTGGGCACGGCCGGGCAGTTCAGCGTCAACGGGCAGCGTGGCCGGAACAACAATTTCCTGGTCGACATGTCGGACAACAATGATCAGGACGTCGGTGTCCGGCGCCAGGGGTACATATCGCTGATTCCCCAGAGCATTGAGAGCATCGAGCAGTTCCAGATCATAACCGGCACCCCCCAGGCGGAGTTCGGGCGCAACTCCGGTTCGATCGTGAATGTCATCTCGAAGACCGGCGGCAACGTGATTCACGGGTCGGTTTATGGCTATTTGACAGACAGCGCGTTGAGCGCCCGCAATCCGTTCGATCAGGTCGACGGACCGGCTCCTGGGGAGAGCAAGTATCGCCGAAGCCAGTACGGCATTGCCGCCGGCGGCCCGTTTGTGGAAAACAGGAGTTTCTGGTTCGGCTCATTCGAACGGCAAAAGATCCTGGACCGCCCGGAGCGTCATTTTGCGGTTGCAACGGACGACCAGCGCAGCTACTTCGGCGCCTCGCCGCTGGAGCCGTCATCGACGCCCGGGGTGAGCGAGCTCGAGAAGTACTTTGCAGATGCCGGGTACTACCTGCCGGGAGTGGCCGGCGCCGCGATCTGGCGCCTTGTGCCGCGAGCGAACAACCCCGGCGGGCCATACGGGCCGAATACCTACACGGAGCTGATGAACGGCGACGGCTCCGGCACCATCTTTTCCCTGAAGTCGGACAACAAGCTCACCGACCGGCACAGTTTCACGGCGCGCTACAATTTCACGGACGACCACTTGACGGTTCCGGTGACGGGCGGCGGAATTCACTCCTCGGTGCGGCCTGATACCCGCACGCAGAATGTTTCTCTCTTCCTGAACAGCGTGTTCTCGAGCAACACGACCAATCAGCTCCGCGTGTCCTACGGCCGCACCAGTCTCGACTTCTTGGAGGTCGCCGGCAGCCCGCTGCTGTTCGGCAGCGACAATACCGCGGAACTCAGCGCGCTGTTCCCGAACGTACCGTACTTGCAGGATCCGCTCAAGACTCCCATTCAGGCGGGATTCGGGAAAGGCACGTACGGGCCGTATGGTACGACGGGCGCCCTGGGTCAGATGATCATCCGACCTTTCAGTCCCCTGGGGGTCGATGTTTACAATTTCGCACAAGCGCGCGTCAACAACACCTGGCAGTTCGCCGACACGCTGAGCCGGGCGTCCGGAAATCATCTTTTCAAGTTCGGATTCGATATTCGCCGCAACCAGCAGAACAGCAGGCTTGATCGCAACGATCGTGCGCTTGCCGAATTCAACAGCGGATTCGCGGTCGACATCGACGGCACGAGGAAGGTTATTTCCGGCCAGGATTTGGCATCGATCGGTTACGCCACAGCCCTGTTCCAGACGATGATCCCGGACTTCAACGACGACGGGAAAGCCGATTTCGACAGCCGGATTGACCTCCGCTTCACCGAGTTCAACTTCTTCGCTCAGGATGATTGGAGGATCGCGCCCCGCGTGACCCTGAGCCTGGGATTGCGCTACGAATTCAACAGCACTCCCGAAAGCGCCGACGGATCCCTCGAAAGCACCTTCGCGGATCCGCTGGCCGGCGTGCCCGCCCAGACGTTTGCGGCGGGTGACGCTGCCAACAAGGCGGCATATGAGACGATGGTTGCTTCGTATGAGGCTTTTGTGGGCGGGCGCGAGGTGATGTATGCGTCGTATAAAAAGAACTGGGCGCCCAGGATCGGGTTGGCCTGGGATTTGACCGGAGACGGCAAAACGGCACTCAGGGCCGGGTACGGCTTTTTTTACGACCAGAACATCTCGGCGGTCACCAGCCAGTCGCTCAACGTGTTCCCTCACCTGATTCCATTGAATGCCAGCGGTTTCGGATCGGAGCTGTTCGGGCTCTATCTGCTGAGCCGGCAGTGGCTGTTCCTGAACATTCCGTCCGCCACCATATATCCTCATGAGCGAGTCGGCACTGTGAACACGATCGGTGTGCCATCCGAGTATTTTGGCGTATTCCTTGGCTCGCAAGCCAGCCAGGGGAAACAAGGCCTTGCCTATACTTTGCCGACTGCCGAGCTGAAAACACCGTCGGCGCAGCAATACCATCTCACCTTCGAGCGCGAACTGATACCGGAGACGCTCTTCTCCGTCGCATACTTCGGGTCCCGGGGAACCCACCTCACGCGCTTCCGTTATCCGAACGGAGGCATCGCGGGACGTCCCCAGTTCGGCGTGTCGCCTCTGGTCGGGCCCGGCGGGCTCAGCCTTTTGACCGCGCAGACGCAACCTCCGGCTTCCCGCGTTGTGGCAGGACTCGGCCCCTACAGCATTTTCGAGAACTCCGCCCCCTCGAGCTATAACTCTTTACAGGTCGCCGCCTCACGGCGCCTGTCCGGGGGGGTCGAGTTCACCGCTGCCTACACCTGGGCCCACTCCATCGACGAGGTATCGGATGTGTTCAGCAACATCGGTTTCTTCGCGCTGCCGCAATCCGACGACAACCTCCGGGCCGAGCGCGCATCCTCGAACTTCGACGTCCGGCACCGGTTCGCGGGAAGTTTTTCCTATGACCTGCCGTTTGCGCGCGACAACAGCCTGATCGGAGGCTGGAACCTCGCGGGGATCTTCACGGCGCAAACAGGACAGCCCTACACGGTCAACACCTCGCTCGACATCAACAACGACGGCATGTTGACGGATCGCCTCAACACAATGGAAGGATTCCGCGAAGTCAACCAGGGATCGACACGACTGACCGGCCCCGCAACGGAAGCCGCATATGCCCCGGATGGACAGGACGGCAAGGTGGGCCGCAACACGTTCCGCGCACCCGGCCTTGCGCTGTTCAATCTGGCGATCATCAAGAAATTCCGGTTTGACGAGGAGCGCAACCTGGAGTTCCGGTCGGAATTCTTCAACCTGTTCAACCGGACGAATTACGGGGTTCCGGTGCGCATCCTGGAGACACCCGGCTTCGGCCGCGCCGTGGACACCGCCGTGGACTCGCGGCGCGTGCAGTTCGCATTGAAATTTAATTTTTAGAGAGTATAGAGCGCGCCGGCTGAAGAGGATGTCCAACGGTTGACACACGGCACGCCGAGGCGCGAAGCGCCGGCAGGGAACAGACCCGCGCGTCCACGCGGGGTCAGCACACAGCCAGTGGGAGGCCCGAAGAGCCTGTATATCCCAGATATTTCTGGGAAATCCAGTGCCGCGCCTTCGGCGCTCAACCATGCTCCGTCCCTATCCCGGCCTGACGGCCGGGCCTACTTACTGCCTATTGTTCCGAAATTCGATTGGCACGGCAAATGCTTGTTGCTATGCAGCCTCCTGATGCTGGCAATGATCCTGGCAGGCATCGATGAGACTGTGGAAATCCTGGACACCCATTTTTTTCAAG
>JAFNAG010000139.1 GCA_017860135.1 Acidobacteriota bacterium | reverse complement strand
AATGCATCCAGCAATTCCGAGCTGCTTGCCCGCGTGAATGAGAGGATCCAGCAATTGACTGCACCGGCGCAGACTCAGGCCGGAGCGGGCGCAGGTCTTGGCGGAGGACGAGGCGGCGGGACAGGAACTCGGTATCAGACAGGCGTGCGCGATGCCGGGATTTTCAACGGAAACATTCCCATGCTTCTCCAGGCTTCGACCCTGCTCGGATTTGGACGCCTGGACGTATCGGCCAACGACGGATCCTGGTTCAATTTCAACAGCGGCGTAAGCGCCCAGGGGCGTGAAGCCGTGAAAGCGATGGAATCGAACAACATCGTGGTAAACCTCATCGATCCCTCCGAAAAGCTTCTCGCCGACATGCTCGACGCAAGCGCCCGGCCATTCATGGTGACTGTCACCGGCATGGCGCCGATCAGCGCGCCTCTGATTTCCCGCATGAATCAGAAGAACACGGTCCTGTTGTTCGAGTGCGATCCGGCGGATGCAAACGGCTGCGCCGGCAGGCTTCAGGGCTACAAGAAACAATTCGGCGACAGCGACAATCTCGTCATGTCGGTGAAACGGGCTCCGACCGACAGGACGGATGCGTTCAAAAAATCTCTGTATCTGGCCCTGATCAAAGGCGGCTGGACGAAGGAGGAGATATTCGCAGTCTGCGGTGTAACGGTTGCCGGCAGCGGCGGCCGCGGCGGCGGTCCCGCCAACGGCAACCTCGGCAAACTCTCGCCTCCGCAGCAGGGCGGCCGCGGCGGAAATCAACTGTAGCGGATGCCCGGGGCACGGCACGCCGTGCCCCGGCGCACAAAATCCCACAGAGCCGCGACCAGGAAGAAGCGAGCGACCTGCAGGTGCAGTCTGACAGGATGCATGCTGCGATCGGCATCTGCTCTCCGGTGTGCGCGGCTCCTCCATGCGTCGCAAGAAACCCGTGATTCCCCACGATTATCACATCCACTCGACGTTTTCCGCCGACGCACAAGCGCCCGTGGAAGAGATGTGCCGCTGCGCGCTGGCGCTGGGGATTCCCGAAATCGGCTTTGCCGAGCACTATGACCTGCATCCGGATGAATCGCCCAGAGACTGGTTGCGGGTCGAGGAGTACTTTACGGAGCTCGAACGCTGCAGAGCCGAATTCTCCGGCCGGCTGACGATTCGGGCCGGAATCGAAATCGGCGAACCGCATCTTTTCCAGTCTGAAACCCGAGCTATGCTGGCCCGCGCTCCATTTGACTACGCGATCGGCTCCCTGCACTGGGTTGGACAAAACGCGCTGTTCCGCCACGATTTTTTCCGCCAGCCGGCAGACGCAGCATTCCGAACCTACTATGAAGAGCTGGAACGTATGAGTCGTGCCGGCGGTTTTGATGTGCTCGGGCATCTCGATTTCCCGGTTCGCATCACGTTCGACGTTTATGGCGGGTACGACCCTCGCCCATATGAAGATTGGATCCGTCCCGTCCTTCGCAATTGCATTGATCATGGGATTGCCCTCGACGTCAACACCTCCTCCCTGCGGCGCTCGGCGAGAGTGCTTATGCCCGGACCGGACATACTTCGCTGGTATTCGGAGATGGGTGGGGAGCGCGTGACAATCGGATCGGATGCCCATCGGTCCGATCAGGTGGGATCTCACCTCGAGACTGCTCTCGAGGCAATCAGGGCTGCCGGAATTCGGTACATTACGCAGTTTGAGCGCCGCAGGCCACGCCTCATGCCGCTGGTGTGACAATCAAGGCCCGCTCCAACGGGCGGGCCTTATGCGTTTCCTGGAAATCCGCAGTGCAGAAGCTACTTTTTGCCCCCGACACTAGTATGCGAGTGGGGGCCGGGAGCTCCCGAGAAGTGGAATCCATCCACGCCCGGCGCATGCAGCTCGGAGAGATAGTATTGATCTCCCATCTTGTCGAAGACAACAGATGCTTCATTTCCCGGCCACTGGCTGATCCTCGTAAGAACCGTCGCCATGATAGTTTTGCCGGCTGCCGCATTGGCAATTACGATAACCCCCGGTTTATCGCCAAGACTGAAACTGTAACTTCCGGCAGGCAAAAGATCCTTGCCTACATGAAAGTCGAAGGAAATATTGGCGACAACCTTGGTGGGAGACACCTGTGCAATAGCCAGCACCGGCAACGCGAACAGCAGAAAAGCAACTACTGGAACCCTAATTCTCATACAAGCCTCCTTTGACTGTATCCTGCTCGATGATTCATCCCCCCGGTCACCCAAAAACCCGAAGCAGATGTTCGGATGAGCAATCAGGATATAATTGATTGTGTTCATATCCCGGTAGTTACATTATTTTTCACTAATTTCTGTTGTGCCGCCAATGGATAGATCGCGCTGATCTGCGATATCGATCGGAATAACATTCGTTCCGGCAAGGCGATATTTTTGTATGATCTTACAGTATGCCGGAAAAACCGAAATGCAAAAACCTCAGGAAAAAACTTTGAGGTCTTTAAGATCCTCGCGGTTTCGATGCGATTGTTGCCCGGGGTACGCGCTTGGAAGCAGGTCGGGGCAGCGCCCCGCCAACCGGGTGTGGTAGATTATGCATGGTAGGATTACCCGGAGGCTTTAATCCGCAGATAAGATTTATGCGCCATTTCAACAGCCGGCTCCGGGGAATACGGAATGTGAGTTGCATCGGGCCGCACAATGAGGATCCGGCCATCCCGGGGAAGCACCCGATCGCGGGAATCGCCGGGCCGCAAGACCTCCGGAAGGGCGCATTGGCCGTCCTCGAGTGCCTGGTGGTGTGACCTCGCGATTCCGGATGTTCCAACACAGGGAAGGACAGTTATGCCCAATTCTGATCCAACGCTCCGCGTTACACTTCTGCCCAAGGACACCAACCGCCACGGCACGATCTTCGGCGGAATCATCCTCAGCCATATCGATCTCGCCGGCGCGATCGAGTCCCGCCGGACCTGCGGTCCTCACAATTTCGTCACCGTGGCCATGGACAAGATCATTTTTCACAAGCCTGTCTTCGTAGGGGATGTCGTCAGCTTTTACGCCAAGACCCTGAAGGTCGGACGCACCTCGGTCACCACGAAGGTCACGGTGGAGGCGACGCGCGACGAAACCGAGGAAACTGTGCGCGTGACCGAAGCTGAAGTCGTCTTTGTGGCGGTGGACGACGCCTGGCGTCCCACTCCGGTCTCGTTACGCGTGGATTCCTGACGCGTTTCCGGCTCCGCCGCACAGCTGGTTGCATCGTCACGTGCAGGCTCAATAAGGAGCGCCCGCGCGCGGGCCTTTTTCATCGGAGATGTCGATATCAGATGAATACGGTTCTCCTGCGGTTCTACGAAGAGCTGAACGATCACCTTCCCGAAGACAAGAGGAAACGCGCCTTCGAGTGCCGGTTTGAAGGCGCCGCAACGGTTGCGACACTCCTCCATGCGGTCGGAATTCCGCTGTGCGAGGTTGATCTCATCCTGTGGAACGGCGAGTCTGTCGATCCCGGGCAGCAAGTTCGCGACGGCGACCGCATCGCCGCCTATCCGGTGTTTGAATCCATCGACGTGCAGGGAGTCTCACGGGTCCGTTGGGAGCCGCTGCGCCGCCCGCGCTTTGTGGCGGGACCCGGGCTGCAGCGGCTGGCGGCCCGTTTGCGCATGCTGGGTTTCGACACGCTTTCGTGGCCGCAGGAACCCGCAGAAGACCTCGTTCGGCTGGCCGAGGCGGAAAAGCGCATTCTTCTTCGCACCGACAACCGGCAAACCCGTGCTGTCGCACGGGCGCTGGTCCTGTCCGGCAAGGTGCCGCGGCTGCAGGCCGCGGAGGTGCTCCAACGGCTGGATCTGTGCAGGCTGATCCGGCTGCCGGGGCGCTGCCCGCGCTGCAACACGCGTCTGCGGCCTGAGGGAAGGGTCTTCACCTGTGGATCGTGCGGCACATCCTACCGCAACAGCGAACGCCTTCGCCGCAGTCTCGCGGACATCGGAGCGCTCCAGGCTCGCCCCTGAACATGAAAGGGTGGCCCCGGGGCGCGCACCCCGGGGCGAAAGAAATTCACGGGACGATTGCCACCACATGGAAGGCCGCAAAAACGGCAGCCGGATCGGCGGGGAGCCTCACGCGGCTTCGCAGGCTGGCAGAATGGCCGTTACCAGGCGCGGTCACGCTCATCACCGGAGCCTCCCCCAGCCGTTATCGAACCCTGCGCGGATGCACTCGCTGAAAGGGAGTCGACCATTAATATTGCCCTCTTTCCGCAGGTTTGCATTAAAATCGTACAATTCTGGAGAGTGTGAGAACTTTCGAGGTCTTTATTCAGGATCGCCCCGTTACGGAGCGCTGGCGGTTTCGGGGCCTTCTGCAGGCTTCTGATCCGCAGGCGGAAAGTGACTTCGGGCGGATTTACATCGCCCTTCACGACCGGTTCCGGCGGGATCTCGGATGCAAATCAGGAGGATACCACCATGCGGAGTATTCGCAGCACACAGTTCCTGTTGGCGGTCACGCTGGGCTTCTCGATCGGAGTCTGGGGGCAGTCCGGCGGCGGTCAGGGCGCCCGTGGCGGCCGCGGCGGCGCCGTTGATTTTTACAGCTACGACACTTCTGCCGGCTCCGCGAGCGCGATATCCGACGCCAAGCCTGAAGAGACCCATCAGAAAATCACCGTGAATGGGGAGGCACTCGCATATACCGCACGCGCCGGCTACATGCCGTTGCGGAATGCGACGACCGGGCAGTCGGAAGCGCACCTGTTCTTCACGTGCTATATCCGGGAGGGCGTCAGCGATCCCTCCGTGCGCCCGGTCCTGTTCTTCCTGGGTGGTGCGCCGGGCGTGGCGGCCGCCTGGCAGGAGTTTGGCGGGCTGGGCCCGAAAAGGATGAGATGGTCTGGGGACGGCACTGCCGGGCTTCCGCCCTACCAATGGGTGGACAACCCTTACACACTGCTCGGCCAGGCGGATCTGGTCTTTGTGAATCCCGTCGGTACAGGCTACAGCCGGCCTGATCAGCCGGGACGGGGACCGGGTTTCTGGAATACATCCGCCGACAACTCCTCGCTCGGTGAGTTCGTGCGCAGCTTCGTGAACGCCTACGATCGCCGGAATTCCCCCCTCTTTCTGGCGGGTGAAGACTTCGGCACCGGGCGGGCCGCGGGTCTGGCGGTCTATCTCATCGACCGCAACGTCCCGGTCCAGGGTGTTGTGCTCCTCTCGATGACCCTCTCCGCCGATTCCATGGCCGGCGACACACAGTACGTCATGCTCCTTCCGAGCCTGGCAACGGCCGCCTGGCACCACAAGAGACTGGCACCGGAGTTGCAGGCATTGAGTGCGGAACAGGTCGCCGAGCAGGCGCGGCAGTTCGCCGCGCGCGAGTACCTGCACGCGCTCTACAAAGGAGACCGCATGACGCCGGAAGAGCGCGGCAGGGCGATCGCGAATCTGTCGCGGCTGACGGGACTCTCCAGGGCGTTTGTCGTAAGCAACAACCTGCGCATTCCGCTCGAACGGTTCAACCGCGAGTTGCTGCGCGACCAGCGCAAGGAACTTACGATTTCGGACGCGCGCGTTACCGGCTATGTGCCGGGAAGCACCGGCGGCCGTGGCGGCCGCGGCGGCGGGAGCGGCGGGGTCGCCGGCGATTCCGCCCTGAGCAGACTCGCCGGCGGTTTTCTGACCGCTTATGAGGACTACCTGCGGCGCGAGCTTAACGTCAACAACAGCGGCAACCCGGTATATTACCTGTCGGGAGGCGGCGTCGGGACCTTTACCGTAACCGGCAGCGACGACGCGAGCCTTGCCGCTGCCTTCGCCCGCAATCCGCGCCTCCAACTCTTCGTCGGGATGAATTTTTTCGATCTCAGGGCGCCGTTTTACGCTGCCGAATTCACTCTCGCACACCTGAACGTGGCGCCTGAGGTCCGCGCCCGCAACATCACGGTCGGCCATTACGAGTCAGGCCAAATGGCGTACGTCGACGGCAAGTCGCTGGCCAAGCTGCACGGCGACCTGTCCAGGTTTATTCAGAATGCAATCGCAGCGGGACGCAAATAGGCGCACGAAAAAAAAGGAGCAATGACATGAGACATCAACGACGATTCGACCTGAAATCCTGCAGCCTCGTCCTCGTCATCGCGGCCATGGGTATCGGCGCCTTTGCGCAGGGCAGGGGCGCAGCCAGCGCGCCGAACAACTTCTACCGCTTCAACTACAGCCTCGACGAGATGCAGCCGATCGACTACCCCGAGAAGCCGATCACGACAAAACACCAGATCGCGCTGCAAGGCGAGACCATCCAGTACACCGCCCATGTCGGGTTCATGCCCATCCGCAACGCCACCAGCGGCGTGATCGAAGGGCGTCTGTTTTACGTGTACTATGCGAAGGACGGCGTCACCGACAAATCCCGGAGGCCGGTCTGGTTCCTGTTCAACGGCGGGCCCGGCGCGGCGACCATCTGGCTCCACATGGGCGCGTTCGGCCCCAAGGTGGTGAAGCTGAACCCGAACGGCCTGGCGCCTCCGCCGCCTTATACCTACATCGACAATCCGTACTGCCTGCTGGATACGGGCGACCTGGTATTCATCGATGCCATGGGCACCGGCTTCAGCCGACCGGCCAGGCCCGGTTTTGGCCCCAATTTCGGCGGCGTCGAAAACGACCTGGCCGCCTTTGGTGAGTTCGTCCGCTGCTTCCTCAACGAATATGACCGCTGGAGTTCGCCGCTTTTTGTCGGCGGCGAGAGCTACGGGACCACGCGCGCGGCGGGACTTGCCGGCTATCTCACCGACCGCGGAATCCCCCTGAACGGCGTCATGCTGCTGTCGACCATCATCGACTCCAATGCCGGCGCCGGCATCCAGCGGAACCTGGGCACGCTGGCGACCGAAATCATGACCGCGCACTATCACAAGAAGGTCGCGCCGGAACTGCAGAGGCTCACCGCCGGCCAGATGGCCGAACAGGCGCGCCGGTTCGCCTCGGGCGATTACCTCGAGCTCCTCTTTGACGGCGCGCGCGCACCGGAGGCCCAGCGCGAAAAGGTGCTGAACGATATGGCGCGCTACACGGGGCTCTCGAAAGCCTTCCTCGACGCCAACGACCTGATCGTCCCGCTCGGGCCGTTCAGCACGGAACTCATGCGCGACCGGCACCTGATGACCTCGCGCCTGGACTCGCGCTTCGCCGGATACCAAATCGACGCCGGCGACACCAATACGAGCTTCGATTTCAGCAACGCTAACATCTCAAACTGCTTCCTGGTCTGCTTCGAGGCGTACATCCGCAATGACCTGGACTACAGGAATCCCTCCATTTACTACGTCTCGGGGAACGCTCCGCCCTGGTCGGGAGAATACAACACGGTCCTCAACCTGGAGAACGCGTTTGCCAAGAACCCGCACATGCGCCTCTTCGTGGGATTCGGATATTATGATTTCGCGACGCCGTTCTTTCCCGTGGAATGGACACTCGCCCACATGAGGGTGTCGGACGAAGTCAGGAAGAACAACATCTTTCTGGGTTACTACGAAGCGGGGCACATGGTGTACATCGATCAGCCGTCGGCGGCCCAGTATCATGCCGATCTGGTGAAGTTCGTCCAGGCCTCGCTGCCGAAATGAACGGATTCATTGATTCCGGATCAGCTTCCGACCCAGCACTTCCAATACCCTGGTGCCGCCGGGAACCATGTCATCCCGCCGTGCCGCGGGCAACAGCGCGAAGACACGCTGCCTCCCCTGCCAGAGTGATTCGAATTCCTCCCGTGTCAATACGATTTGAGGCGCATCCGGGAACTTCATGCCGGGTATCAGGGCATAGGCCACGCCGTCGACCACCTGGACCGGCAAAGGCTGATAGAAATTGAGCGAATTTGCCGATTCATAATCGCCCACGACCACCAGACGGTCCCCGGGCCGGGCCTCGGCCGCGACAGCCAGCGCGAACTTCCTGGACGAGATGAGGTCCTCGCAGATCCTCAGGCTCCATTCCGTCATGCCGAAGACGACGGCCATGACAAGTGCCAGGCTCATCACCGCCCTCTGGCGCTGCCGGCGGATTTCAAAACGGAGCGCAGCCAAAAATCCCAGCGCCATGCACACAACGGTCGCGAGTGCAGGCGCAATCAGCTTGCGGACCATCGGCGGAGGCATATCCGCCAGTATGCTGAAATCGGTGTCGCGGATGACGTCCGTGCGCGTGGACGCCGCCTCTCCGAACTCGTAGCCCGTTGCTCCCAGCCAGATCCCGGCGGCTGCGGCAGCCGCCAGCAGCAGCAATCCCAGGAGCGCCAGTCCCCGAAATCCCCACTTGACCATTCTGTCATTCCCGGGGTCGCTCAGCGCCAAACCCACAAGAAGCGACAGAGCGGGCAACACCGGAAATGCATAGTGCTCCAGCGGCGCGGTCACGGTATAAAATCCCATGATCACGATGATCCAGGCCAGCGACATCCTCCCCAGGGCCCGCCTGCCCTTGTCCACCGGCCCGTTTGCCGATTTCAGGGCGGCGGGCAGGAACGCAGTCCACGGGAAAAACCAGACCAGCAGGAGACCGTAAAAAACATGGACCGGCACTGACCAGAGGACCGGCGGATCGTGTCTGCCGAAAAAACGCAGCACCTGCTCATTCATGAAAAAAGCATACAGAAAATCCGGGTTCCGTATGGCTGCCAGCGCGTGCCAGGGGACAGCGAGCGCGAGGAACGCCAACGAGCCGGGGAACAGGTGCAGCGTCCGCAAGCCCGGCCAGTCCCGCTGCAGGAGGAAAAAGACGGCCACGATGCCCGCAGGAAAGGCGAGTCCCACCAGGCTTTTGCACAGGACGGCTCCGGCCAGGGCAACATAGAACAGCAATGCCGGGCGCAGCGAATGCCGCGGATCCAGATACCAGTCGAGAAACGCGCACATGGCAACCGCGACAAACAGCACCAGCCAGATGTCGTGGAGCGCCTCGCGCGTAAAGAGAAACGTCCCTGCGCAAAACGCAGCACTGGTTCCTGCGAGAATCGCGGCCCGATCGCCGGCTGCGCGCCGTGCGGTACGCATCACCACCCACACCAGGGCGATAACCCCCAGCGCGGTGGGCAGCCGCAAGGCGAATTCATGGATGCCGAGGATGAGGAAACTCGCGGCGGTCAGCCAGTACATCAGCGGCGGCTTCTCCAGGAATCTCACTCCGTTCGCATATGGAGTCACCCAATCGCCGCGCTCGATCATCTGTCGCGCAGCCTGTGCATAGTAGCCTTCGTCATAATCGATGACCGCCCGGCCGGATGCGGCGAGAAGATAGACCACTGCCACAAGCAGCAGCGGAAGAAAAACAGCCCTCTTTCCTGTACTCCCAGGCGCCTTTGATTCCGTTCCCACCCGCACCTCCAGGGCACCTTCCTGTCTATCCCGACGCCGACAGTCCGGCCGTTTGCAGATGTTCTGTGAACGGGATGCACTGAAACCACCAACTTCTCCGGACACCCCATCCAGCTGTCAGTTGCTTCAGGGCGAACTTGTCCTGGGTGTCCCGCCATTGCTGCCTGCAGTATCACGGAGCCCGAAGCGGGTTGATCACCTTAATGTCCGGGAACTGGAGGAAATCGGTGTCGGTTGTGTAGATCTCGCGAACGCCATGCTCGCGCATCAGGGCCACGGTCCGGATGTCGAAGAAGAGATTCCCGCCAGGGTGGGTGAGCTTTCCCAGAATTTCCTCGAGCAGAGCCCAGTGACGTTCTTCCGCGGCAAGGATAAGGAAGTGGGAGTCTCTCAGGAAAGGCTGGATGAAGCTGAGAGCTTCCCGCCACGAAAGGGGGCGCTGAAAGACCTTCGGATCTGTGGCCACTCTGAAAAACTCATACAGGATGCCTTCGGTCAGAAACCACGGCTCCGCGGAGGCGGTTACAGCATACAGGAACGAAGCGGCTGCCGGCTGCTCCTCGGCATCCCGGTTGGCGGCATATAGCAGTATGTTCGTGTCGATGATCCCCGCCATCAGGAATCCATCAGCGCTTCCAGCGCGTTGCGGTCTCCCAGATTGACTCTGGATCTGCCCATCGAGAACGACGGCAGCGTGAAGTCTGTGCGCCGTTTGCGCTTGCGGCGCTCGAGCCCTTCCACCAGAAGCTCATTTGCAACCTGGGACAAGGTCTTGCCCTGCTTGCGGGCGAGTTCCCTTGCGCCCTCCAGGCACGATTCCTCAAGAATCAATGTTGTCCTTACCATGCATCTGATCATACATGATGCACATACAGATGTCAAAACGGAGCATCCGTGTGTCACCGTCCGGCGGGACAAATCCTGGCGAGGTCTCCCATACCGGACGAACGCGAAGCTGCAGAAAAACTCTCGGCCAAGTGCTTCAGCGGATTGAGGATATCGAAACTTGCGGATAGCTTCGGCGCTCTCTGCAGGCAGGTGCGAGAAGACCGGACTCTGCAGACGATCCCGCCGACCCGCCAAAGTGGGCCATGGTCCATTTCGGAAGCTGGCTCGTCGGTCGTGCCCAAAGGGCCGGGAATGCCGGCGCCTTCTACTGCCGGAGAAAACTGAATGCCTCCCGCTTTGTGGCTACTTCTTCGCCTCCGCCTTTTTCGTTGCCCACCAGGCTTTCATCCTCTCGCTCTGCGCCTTCCCGGCCGATGCATTCTTGGGCGGTTTCCCTGCAGATGCCTTTTCCGCGGGCTTTGCGGTTCTGGCCTTACGCTGCTTCCAGATCGCCTTCATCCTCTTGCTCTGCGCCGCCCTTTGTGCTGCGGTCATGCTCCTGCCCGCTGGCGCGGATCCGTGGAGAATCCCGCTCTTTATCTGCCCCTGAAGATCGGCGATTTCCGTGTCGATCGCTGCTTTCCTTCTCTCGAGTGTTTCGATTGCCAGTTTCAATACCGCCGATTTGTCCATGATGGCCTTTCCGGAGCCGGGGGAATGCCGCTCGGGCTCAAGCAGCTGGCTCGGG
>JAFNAG010000435.1 GCA_017860135.1 Acidobacteriota bacterium | reverse complement strand
GAGCGCTTCATAAACACGACGAAGGACGCGTGTCAGCCTCAGCCAGTTGTTGTTCGCATCGAAAAGGTAGTTGAAGCATTCGCCTATCGAGGTCACGGCATCGCAGCCAGGCAGATCGGCCGGGAACAACGACTGCCGTCGGAAGTGGCCCTCGGGCACTCTCCTGCGAGCCATCGCGATCATCGAAGGCGACATGTCAATTCCGAGAACCGAGTATCCGGCATCGACAAGCCGCCTGGCCCAGAGACCGCTTCCGCATCCCAGGTCTACTACCAGGCCGTTCTGAATCCCGCCGCGCCGCAGCATGTCGAGCAGGCCCGGGGCCGCACTCAGGGAAAAAGAACCGAAGCCGACGTCATGAATGTAGGCGAGATCTTCCCTGTATCCTGATGTCACTGAATGGGCCTCACCGTCGCGGTACACTTCTTGAAGCAAAAACGCCAGAAACCGGGAGCGCCGACAAACAGGCAAAGCTGCGGTGTCAGACCAGCGAATCCCCAGCCGAATCGCTCGATCTTGATTTCCGACAGCTTGCTCGTCCCCAGGTTGTAGGTCAGGTCAGCCGCCGCGACGCACAGCGGCGGCGGCGACAGCGGCCACGGTTCGCCACGGAGGGCGCGTCGCTTTTCCTCGATGATCTTCAGACAGATGGTCTCCACGGCCACCGGGTCCGTTCCCGCGATGAGCCCGCAATAATTCCACATGTACCGGGGATCCGGCTGAGGCCCCTTGTCGCAGAGGGGCCGCAGGGCATCCACCAGGACGAGGCGGGTCTTGCCTTTTACGTGAGGCATATTCCATATCTCGCCCAGTTTGGCGTTGTCCTGAGCGTGGTACGAAGAGGGCGATCCGGAATAGGTGATGTAGTTCTTCAGCACGGTGCCCAACCCGGTCAGCCAGTGAGCTTTGAGAGCGGGCAACGCGATCAGCCCCGTGCACGCCTTCGCCTGGTCCGGCCCTCCCTGCGCATTCCGCAGGTTTCCAGCCGGAATCCCCGCATCCACCAGGGCCGCACGAATCGCTTCGACCAGTTCCCCGTGTGTCGGGTTGAGATGCGGCGTCGCCACGAGCCCCACTATGTCTGTCGGCTTGAAGAGGGAACGCCACGCTTCCTGCCCGGAGCTTGCCTTTGTCACCCGTGTAACCGTGTCCGTAACCATCTGCCTGAGCACCGCCACGTCAACCGAGTTACCGGCTCCCAGCGCCTTCTGGTTTCGGACCAGCACTACCATGCTCGATCTTGGGCCGCGTTTCGGCTGCAACGCATACGCGGGCAGCGAGGCCGCAAGGGCGCCGGCTACAGTGCCGCGCACGAAATCCCTCCTGGTCAACACCTTCAGCTCATCACTCATGGGATTCCTCCATGTCACCGGCAATCTTCGTTGCCTGATTCAGGAAATTGCCTGCGATCTCCCGGGTTGGGCACTCGAACGCAATCGTCAGCAGAGTGCCCGAAAGAGTGTATCCGACCCATCCGTCTTCTATCTTGAGAATCTCACGGTTTCCTCCGGAGCCGGCCGGGACTGCCGCCTTCCTTTCGGGCAGGTAGGTCCGGACAAAGTGACCGAGAGCCTTGCCTGCGGAGCCGGCACTCGGATAGCGGATGACCAGCAGGCGCACAGCGGATTTCTGCTTCCCCTGCGCCGGAGTCCTGTACGAGGCTATGGTCGCTTCCGCCTCCAGTCCCAGGTCGAGGATGTTCGAGGGTGAAAGAAAGTAGACTGAATTCAGCACCAGGTACGAACGGAAGAAACAGAGGCGGTCGTGCTGCAGACTGAACGACGGCTCAGCCTTCCCTGGCATCGCGAGCGCCAGGCGCGGAGGGGGCGGCTCACGCCTTCCTGCGGCGATGGCCCTGCCTATCTCCAGGACCGCCTTCCGTGAAGCATCGGTTTCGCTCTGAGCCAGGACACGGGCATAGAGATTGTCTGCCCACAGCCGCAGCAACCCGGCGCCGTAAAGGGCCCGCGGCCATGCACCGGCCCTGGCTGCGCCGGCAGCGGTGCCGGCCGGTTTCAGCGAGACAGCTTCGCCTCCCCAGTCCCCGGAGAGCAATCCGAAGGCATCGTCCGAAGAGGCCATCCAATACATTTCGACCAGGATGTCGTCTGTTCCCCTGGACGTGTACTCACGGACCTCGAGCTGCCGGAACCTGTAGCCGATATACAGCTCTCCGGCGCCATCCATGTAGTCGAAGATTGTCTTCGAAGTGATGGTTCGCGTCTGATCCTTGAGCTTCCAGTTGCCGACTGCTGCGGGCAGCCGCACCGGTGCTGCCGGCGAATTGCGGCTGTCGGTTGCCGGACGGCTTTGATGCATGGAGTTCTCGTGCGTACCGGGTCTGATTCCCGATCCGTTCATGCTCACAGCGACACCTCCGATACCCGGCGTGGCCAGCAGGAAGCAGAGTCCTTTGCCCAGGTTCGACCGAACGCGCATCGACATCTCTCCGGCGGTGGGGCCCCTGCAGCCCCAAGCCAGTGTGAACCCTCATGTCGTGCGCCGCAAGCGAAACATGCGATCCAAAGCAGCTCTTTCAACCAGGATCTGACAACCCCGCAGCCGCGAGGTGGGTCCGCCGCGGCGCAGCGCGCCCACTCTCTGCAGTAACGGTCAAGCCAATCCCCATTGTCCCCTTTCCCTGTGTATGTGCTTCGGGTTATTCTGCTGCATGGATCCGGCAGAGGACAAAATGCCAAAGAACACACATTTACAGAGCCGCCGCGAGGCGATCTCGCGCCTGATCGGGTTAGGTGCCCTGGGTGCGGCCACCGGAGGCTTGGGGGTCTGGCTGCACCACCGTAGTCGCAGGCCGGAGCAGGCTGCGGCGGGCAGCCTGCACAAGAGCTTCACCGTGCCGCCCGACCCGTCACTTCCTGAAATGGTGGTGGTCCGTGCCGAGGATCCGCGCGCGCTCGTCCGGAAAGCGCTTGATCCGCTCGGAGGCATGCGCCGCTTCATATCCCCCGGTGAAACGGTCGTCGTCAAACCCAACATAGGTTGGGATCGCACTGCCGAGCAGGCAGCGAACACTAATCCACAGGTTGTTGCCGAGGTCGTCAAGCTTTGCCGGGAGGCCGGGGCAACCAAAGTGGTAGTCACGGACGTCAGCATTAATGAGGCGCGGCGAGTGTATCAACGCAGTGGGATCGCAGAGGCAGCGCGCTCCGAGGGAGCGGAGGTAATCCTTCCCGATGAGCGCGGATTTCGCGAGGTCAACCTCGAAGGTGATGTACTCACAACCTGGCCGGTTTTCGAGCCGTTCCTCACTGCCGATAAGGTCATCAATGTCCCTGTCGCCAAGCAGCACAGCCTGACCGGCGTCACGCTCGGCATGAAGAACTGGTATGGCATTCTCGGCGGCCAGCGACACAGGTTGCATCAGCGCATCCACGAGAGCCTGGCCGACCTTGCTGCGTTCATGCGTCCGACGCTGACAATCATCGACGCATACCGCGTTCTCATCCGCAATGGCCCGAGCGGTGGGAGCCTCGGAGATGTCGAGCTCCGGAAGACACTTATCGCAGGAACCGATCCCGTCGCCCTCGACACCTATGCCGCACAGGCTTTCTGGGATCTCGATAGCGGTCGGTTGCACTACCTGAGAATCGCCGAGGAAAAACGTCTCGGCACAAGAGACCTGCAGAAGGTCCGCACGAAGGTGATTGAGGACGGCCAGGGGTGAGCGGGGCATGAATCAGCAGAATCTCCGAAAGCTGCGCCTGACCTCCCAGGTCCTGTTCTTCGCGCTCTTTGTCTTTCTGCTCCTGAAGAGCGAGTTCCGGGGATCCTTGAAGGCCGCGCGCGGTGATATCCGCCTCCCGTACCCGGTCAGCATCTTTCTGGAAGCCGATCCGCTGACGGCGGTCGTCAGCGCCCTCTCGTCGCACGCCCTGTACCGGGGCCTCCTCTGGAGCCTCGTCATCCTGATTCCGACGTTCCTCCTCGGCCGCTTCTTCTGCGGTTGGATCTGTCCGCTCGGGTCGTTGAACCATTTTTTCGGTTCCCTGAAATCGGAGAAGAAGCGTGGAAAGCAGCGCCTGGAGTCGAATCGGTATCGTCCCTGGCAGACACTCAAATACTACATTCTGGCCGCGCTGCTGGTGGCCGCGCTGTTCGGCAGCCTTCTGGCCGGCCTGGTGGATCCCATCTCATTGACGGTGCGCTCTCTTGCGCTGGGCGTGTTGCCGGGTGTCAACTATGCCCTCAATTCGCTCCTGGACGCGCTCTACGGAACGCAGGTTGCTCCACTCAAGTTCGCTGCCAATGCCATTCATTTCCTGGTTAAGGACACACTGCTCAGCTTCAAACAGCCTTACTTCCGGCAGGGACTTCTCCTCGGCTTGATCTTCGCCACCATAATGGTCCTCAACCTGCGGATCACGCGCTTCTGGTGCCGGGCTCTCTGCCCGCTTGGAGCCCTGCTCGGAGCTGTTTCACGGTGGTCGATGCTTGGCCTCGAGAAGCGACGGGAGAGTTGCTCCGACTGCAACCGATGCGAACTCGATTGCCAGGGTGGAGATGATCCGATGCCGGGTACCCCCTGGCGCAAGGCCGAGTGCCATCTTTGCTTCAACTGCGTGGGACATTGCCCCGAGGCCGGGATACGATTCAGGTTCCTCCCGGAGCAGACGGAAACCGTAGAGGTCCCGGAACTGCAGCGGCGTCGCCTGGTCGCAGCTCTGGCAACGGGAACAGTGCTCGTCCCGATCTTGCGCAGTGCGCCAGGCTTCGCCACCGCCCGCGACCC
>JAFNAG010000434.1 GCA_017860135.1 Acidobacteriota bacterium | reverse complement strand
GGGCGGCTGCTGACTGTCAGACCTCTGCGCCTCATCAGGCGTTCACCGGGAACAATCACGCGGCGCATAGCCACAGTCTCACGTGTGGGCGACAGCCAGGGTGTTGCGGGGCGGGCAAGGTTGCTCCCATCGTACGCTATGCTGTTAGCCGCACGGCGCCGGGCGCGAGCCGCATGTAGTAGTGTCGTGCAGATCTTCTGCCGTGGCGTCCCTGAGACACGGAAGGGTGCCGGACCATGTGCCGGTTGGCAAGGATGACCTCATCCATGATTTCCGCACAGATCAGGCAGCGGAATGCTGGAAGGTTGGTGTAGTTGGACCGATCTCGGAGCAGGATTCTTCGCATCAAACCGCCACAGCGTTCGCAGTGCATGACAACTCCTTTCGGCGCTCATTCGTCCCCGGAGCCTGCTCTCACCTCCTGATTCAAGAATTTGGGTCAGGCGCATCCAGGGTTCCTGTACAGAGAAACTTGCCCGGAGGTTGACATTCGGTCCCGGGTGCGAGGGTATAGTCTTGGGATTCGCGGCGCAATCCTCGGAAACAGGTATTACGCCTGCAAAGATCAGGTATGGGAGTAAAATCCGGCACCGGGCCCGATTGCGGCGGCAAATTGCGCCCGGAACGATTCCGCTTGCTCATCCAGGTGCGCGGCGATCACAATGGGGCCGGTGATCTCAGAAGGAAAGGGAGGACGGACAGTGACGCACCAACTCAAGGCGATCCTGGTGGCAATGACGTTGGTTCTTATTCCCCTTGCCGTTTCCTCGCAGGCGCCGGGCGCCGGGAAGAAAGTCCTCATCGTGTGGGGCGGCTGGGAAGGGCATCAGCCCAAGCAGTGTGTCGACATCTTCGCGCCGTGGCTGATCGGGCAAGGCTTCGAGGTTGAAGTCTCCAATTCTCTCGATTCCTATCTGGATGCCCCTAAGATGAAATCGCTTTCGCTGGTAGTGCAGGCCGTCACCATGGGGCAGCTCAGCGGGCAGCAGGAGAGAGGACTGCTGGACGCGGTCCGCTCCGGCGTGGGGATTGCCGGTTGGCACGGCGGGCTTGCCGATTCTTTCCGCGCCAATCCTGAGTACGAATACATGGTGGGAGGCTCATGGGCGGCGCATCCGGGCGGGATCATCGATTATGATGTCACGGTAACCAACCAAGAAGACCCCATTACCAAAGGCCTGGCGGGCTTCAGGATGCATTCGGAGCAGTATTACATGCTCGTCGATCCCAATACTGAGGTGCTGGCGACCACCGTGTTTTCGGGCCGCGATGCGCCCTGGATCACAGGTGCGGTCATGCCGGTGGTCTGGAAGAAGCTTTACGGCAAAGGGCGGGTCTTCAACACGACCCTCGGGCATTCCGCGGCTGATTTCGACGTGCCGGAAGCGCGGGAAATCGTCAAACGGGGCATGCTTTGGGCCGCGCGCCTTCCCGGTTCCGGCGCCGACCCGAATCCCACGAATCCCTATCTGCAGCTACTGCCCCGAAAATAGCAGGCAGCCACGAATAAACTCACGAATTTCACGAGTTTTGGCCTCTGTCGGGACTTGTGATATTCGCGGCCGGCTCAGATGCGTCGGTGGAGATATCGCTCCCATAAGGTGCGATCGATGTACATTGTCAGGAGGACATCCGGCCGCAATCCGTAGAATTCGACCTGGAACCTGTCCCCGAGGATGCCCGCCAACTTCGCGGCGTTCTCCTGTGAAGCGATGACGACGGAAACGCCCTCGAATCCCCCCGCGCCCTCCGGACCGGTCCAGTACCCGACTCGGCGGAAGTCGCGCAGATACCAAGGCATCGGCCATTGCTCGTACGGCCCGGCGATGACCTTGACCAGCATATCCTTGCCGTCGGGGTGCGCAGCTGCCAGATCGTGCACGCGTCTGGACAGGCGCAGGAAGTCGGGGCTGGTCTGCGCATAGACATAGGGACAGCGCGGGTCCGCGGCATACAGAATATTCGCCCTCCAGTTCTGAACCCCGAGCTGAAACAGGGCGGCCAGCAGCGCAACCCAAAGAAACCCGCGCAGCAAACGGCGCCCGGAGAGTCTCAGCAGCGCCGCGGCGCCGATCCCGGCCAACGGCACCAGTCCGATATGAAATGCGAGCAGGTTCCACGGCGTCTTGTAGGGGAGGATGGAAAACAACGCTGCGGCGAAGAATGTGTATAGTGCCAGGAATCGAGGCCAGAATTGCTGTCCCGCAAGTGTGCTCTGAATGATGTCGTACCGGGCCGATGCGCGTCTTCCGGCCCGGCGGCGTAATGCGAAGGCCACGGCGCAGAGTGCTGCGATCAGGATCACCCCTTCGGTCCAGATCACCCCGCCCGCATTTTGATATCCCAGGATCTGCAGGTAGTAGTACCAGGGATGCACATGGTAGCTGGGTCCTGCAGCACGTGCTGCGTAGCCCGGGAGCGCGTAGACGGGTTCCAGGATGCCGGCGGGATTCCGTAAGAAGGACGAATAGAGGACAGCTGCGACCAACGCCGCTGCCCCGGTTGCCGCCAGTACGTGAATGGCTGCCGAGCGAAGTCTGTCGCGCCTGTCCCCGGGGAAAAACACTGTCGGCTGCACGCGGCTCATCCAGAGGCGGGTGAGAGCCAAGGCGACGGCCGCCGCTGCGAAAACCAGGACGGACGTCTCTTTCGTCGCCAGGGCGAGCCCGGCAAACACGCCCGCGGTCAGGGTCCGGGCCAGGGTCGGCCGCACTGCCGTGCGCCCCAGTGAGACCAGGAACCCAAGCGAGAAAAAGGCAAAGAGGGATTCCTGGATATAAAACCGGCTGTAGTACGTCATTGCCGGCGAAAGGGCGGCAAAGAGCGCTGCCAGCAGCACCGCGTCCCGCCCGAGAGGCCGTGCCAGGTAGACCATCAGAATGATCAAACCGACTCCGAACACTGCAGGCACCGCCCGCAGCGTCCGTTCGTCGAGCGAGGCCAGTGTGTCCTGGCCGCGCGCCCAGGCCGCGGGAAGCGTCAGGTAGTAAAGGGTCGGGCCGTGGTGTTCCTTCGGGTCGTAACGGTATTCTCCCTCTTCCAGCAGCGTCCCGAACTTGACCGCCTGGTTGGCCTCGTCGTGGTGCATGGGCCGGAGGTCCAGGTGCGCCACCCGGAGCGCCAGCCCGAGGATCAGCACTGCGAACCATAGGATCAAAAATGAGGGCCGGCTCATTTTGCGGGCATGCCGTATACCTCGACTTCGACGTAGTGGTTCAGGTCGTTCGAGGTGTTGCCTCCGGAGTAAAGGCGGACGTAGCGTCCTGTGACGCCTTTGGTGTCGATGAGGCGCCCTTCGGCTACCTCGATGTATTCCTTGTCCTTCCCGATGCCGAGACCGGCGGAGTTGTCGTGGTCGTTGTTAAACGCGGTGGTAACTCCCATGAGGAAGTCCTTGTCGTCGGAGACCTGAACGACGACGTCCCGGTAGACTCGGGCCTGGCTGTGATAGTGCCAGATCAGGATGGCTTGCAGTATCGACGAAGTGCGCAGGTCGATCTGTACCCATTGCGTGCCGGGGCCGAGTTCCACGCTGTAACCGTCCTCACCGGATTTCTCGCCGTCGGTGACAAACCTGAGCTCGCCGATCACCGGCTGCATGTCGCTCGATGCGACCGGCTTGTTGAGCGACAAAAGCCGGGTTCCTTTGGGAACGTAGAACGGGCCGCGTGATTTGCCGGTGACGGGTTCGAGGTTCGGGCTCTTGATGTTGCTCGGCGTGCCGATGAACATGGCTCTGGGCAACTCGAGCTTGAGTTCTTCCCCGGCCGGGCGCTGTCGGGCAAATGTGACGTGGCCCGCGTGCATGCCCACGAATGCGGTCAGGACCAGTGCGGGCAAAACGGTCCCGAGGTGTGATCCGGTTGATGACCTGGGTTTCAAACTGTCCTCCTGGTGGAAGCATGCAGTGTAAAACAAAACACTGCCGGGGAGGCCACGGATTTTGTGTAAAAAATCGCCACGTGTTGAACGGCGCGGCCCGCGGGTGCAACACAGTCGTTGCAACCACAAAACACACTGAAGACACGAAATCGATTCACCATGTCTTTCGCGGTGCAATCGGAAGTGGGGCTCAACAGATAGAATTTATCAAATGTCATTTGTCACTGCTGTCCGGTTAATCTTGGGCAGACCTGAAAATAACCGCGTCATTACTGGTGATTCTCTAAAAATAGGCTGTAATCGATTTCATTTTTTGCGGGAAAACCTGTTGTTGACATCAAAGGACTTAGGACTCATAAGAAGCACTTTCGGT
>JAFNAG010000433.1 GCA_017860135.1 Acidobacteriota bacterium | reverse complement strand
ACTCTACGAGGCGCGTAACGCCGTGCAGATCGCGCGCGCTTCCGGCGCAGACCGGTTCGCTTCCGAAACCTTCTCGAAGGCTGAAAACAGCTTGAAGCAGGCTGAGGCGCACCAGGCGAGCGAACGCCAGGCGGGCGCCGACCGCGAAGCGCTGGCAAAAGCAGAGACCGAGACCGAAGCACGCATGAGGGCACTAGCAGAAAGCGACCAGAGGATGGAGGCAGAACGAAGGGCGCGTGCTGAAGCCGAACGGAATGCTGCCATGTCTGAAACCGCGACCATCAAACTCGAGGCAGAGGCAGCGCGACTTGCCGCTCAAACAGAGGCCGATCGCGTCAAACGCGAAAGTGATCTGGCGCGAGACGCGGCTCGGGCCGAGGCCGATCTGGCAGCTCGAACCGCAGCCCAAGCCGAAGCGGACAGGACGCTGCTGTCAACTCAGGAAGCCGACCGCCTGCGATTGAAGGCAGAGGCTGAAAAGGCGGAACTGCGCGCTCAGCTATTGAGCCAGTTTAGCCTGATTCTCGACACTCGCGATACTGCTCGCGGCCTCATCATTAATATGTCAGATGTTCTCTTCGACACCGCCAAGTTTTCCTTACGGCCCTCGGCGCGGGAGAGGCTGGCCAAAGTGGCCGGTATTCTCCTGGGACATCCGGGGTTGAAACTGGAGGTCGAAGGCCATACCGACAGTGTGGGTGGCGAAGAGTATAACCAGCGCCTCTCCGAACAACGAGCCGGGTCTGTGCGTGACTATCTCATCCTCCAGGGGATGACGGAGATGAACTCGACTCCCGCAAAAGGATTCGGCAAGTCGCAGCCTGTAGCGACAAACGATACCGCCGCAGGCCGGCAGCTCAATCGGCGCGTGGAGCTCATTGTTTCCGGCGAACTAATCGGTACGCAGATAGCTTCGTCCTTTTAGTTGCGGTAAGAAGCACTGATCCGCATTTCTCACGCTGCGAGGTGGCGCAGCCGGGCATGAATACAAGGCGCTCAACCGAAAGCCCTGCGCAGACGTCATGTCCGGATCCGCCGCTGGAGCAGAAAGCCCGTGAGAAATGCGGGGCCAGGGCAACGCACGGCGGATTCTGCTATGAGTCCGGTATTAATGATGACCCGTGCCATGTATTGATAGGGATGGGTGTGAATATGTCCGCAATTGGAGATCTACTCACAACGGAGTCGAAAATCAACAAAGCGGCAGAAACCCGCTTCTATTCTGCTTTATTTAATCCTCAGTTAGCTCCGCGAATGAACTGCCTGAAGGGAAGGAGACACTCTCTCCCTCCCTTGCCCCTCCGTTCTGTGGGAAGCACATCTGAGCAGAAAAACCGAAGTAATGGAGAAGAAAATGAATAACAAATGCTTAGCATATGTTCTTATTGCAGTGCTGGCCCTTGCAGGCGCGATGATAACCTCCGCTTGCTCCGCAACTAATCTGGACGCCAAAGCCATCGAGGATAAGTACGGCGTCAGCGGCGCCACTACGGAAAACATTCTGACGGCGGATGGAGCCATAATGTCCGCTACTGTCGTACCCATCACGCTGCCCGATGGCCGGAAGGCACAACTGGTTATTCCCCAGAAGGGCGACAGTCATTCGGTATATCTGCGGGACGAAGCGGGCATGTATCGAGTTCAGCTCCAAGACCACAACATGAGCCGGGACCAGTTTATCCGCTCCAATCCTACCGTCGTGGAACGAAGAGCAGTCGCTCAAAGTACCAAGAAGCGCTCCTGGGAAAAGGAAGCGCTAATTATCGGCGGTAGCGCTGCGGCTGGCGGGGGTATTGGCGCATTGGCAGGAGGAAAGAAGGGTGCCGGCATTGGAGCGGCCACTGGAGGCGTTGCGGGACTGATTTATGATCTCACCACCCGCAATAAGTAACAATTGTGCATTTGACAGGGACCACAGTTTACCAGGACTGTCATGAAAAACTTGCACCATCTTGCCAAAACCCATGCTCCGCCTGAGACGTCTCATGCCCAGCAGACACGCTTCGGAGCAGGAACTCGAATGGCCTCGAGGCTGCAGCGCGCACGGGCCTTCGTGGCCCGCCGCCTGCAATCCGCATGGTTGCGCCGCACCGTGCTTTATGTGGTCGCTCCGATAGCGCTGCTTTTGCTTCTCCTTTCAGCGGGATTTATCCGCTATGTCTACTTCAATCGGAGTGGGCTCCCGAACATTGAAGGCTTCATCCGTTTCGAACCCCCCACGACCGGCAAAGTCTATGACAACCAGGGCATGGTACTGATCGAACTGGCGCGGGAGTACCGCCAGGTGGTTTCCTACGATGACGTGCCCGTTATCCTGCGCCAAGCCCTCCTGGCGGCTGAGGATAAGAACTTCTTCTCCCACTCTGGCGTGGAATACCGTTCGGTGCCGCGGGTAGTCCAAAAAACGGTGACGCGCTCTTTCGCCGCGTGGCTGAAGGGCGGCGGATTTCGGCTGCTGTTGCCGCAGGGCGGCTCAACACTCACGCAGCAGCTCGTGCGCGGCTACTTCCTCCAGGACCGGACGAGCATCGAAGCCGGAGACGCTCTCTTCCGCGAAAGCCTGATGCCTCGTCTTCTCTCTCTGGGCTTGGGCGCGCGGGCCACAAACAAGCTCCTCCGTAAGCTGGAGGAGGTGCGTCTGTCGCTCTGGCTCGAAGAGGAGATGCGCCGGCGCTATAGATCGAAAGAGCTAGCCAAGCGCGAGATATTCGCCCGATCCGCCAGCTTTCACTACATGGGCAACGGCCGCTACGGCTTCGCAGCCGCTTCGGAGTACTACTTTGACAAGCCCCTATCCAGTTATACGTCGGAGGACGCGGGGGAGGCGGCGCTGCTAGCAGGGATTATCAAATCGCCCGGAGTCTACGCCCCGGTCGAGGGCGACCCGCAGCCCCGGCGCCGCCGCAACGAAATCCTGGCCTTGATGGCTCGCAACGGCTACATCCCCGAAAGCCTCGCTGAACGCTGCCAGGTCAAGCCGATCCGCGTGGCTGTCCGCAACCGAGTCAAGACGCATGCCCCTGCTGCGATCGAAAACGTCTTTGCCGAGCTGAAGAAGCACGGCGCGGATCGATTCGGGGTTGAAGACCTTGTCCAGGGGCGGATTTCCGTCAACTCCACTCTGGACGAGCGGATTCAGATCATCGTGAATGAAGCCCTGGAAAACGGCCTCGCCCGCTACGAAAAGAGGCACCCCGGGACGAAGAAGGGATCCATTCAAGGTTCTGTGGTGGTGCTGCGCAATGCGAATGCGGCGATCCTGGCCGAGGCAGGCGGGCGTCACATCTTTAATGGCCGCGACTCACGCTACTCCGATTACAACCGTGTCACGGGCTCACTGAGGCAGCCCGGCTCAGCGTGGAAGCCGCTGGTCTACCTGGCCGCGTTCCGGCAAGGTCTGGACCTTGCTACCACGGTGCCCGACGAGCCCATCGAGGTGTCCATGGGTGCCGATCGGAGTGCGAAGTGGATCTCCAACTATGATAATCAGTTCAAGGGGCCGATCCCGATCCGCCAGGCGCTGGCTGAATCTCGCAATGCGGTAGCTGTCTGGATCACGCAAGAGATTGGCTTGGATAGTGTCATCCAGACGGCCCGGGAGTTGGGAATCCGAACGCCGCTGCAGCATTATATTACGACGGCACTCGGGGCTTCGGAGGTGCGGCTGCTGGAGCTGGCGGGTGCCTATCGCACCATGGCCTCCGGCATATTGGCGGAGCCACATATTATCGATCGCGTGACTGACGCCTTCGGCGCAGTGCTCTACGAAGATCCACGGGCGGCGCGTCTAATCGGCTTTGTTGAATTGAGCATGATCCAGGAGGGACTGCGCGGCGTGATCCGCCTGCCGGACGGTACAGCCCACACTCTTGACAGCCGCGACTTCCCGGTCCCTGTAATGGGCAAGACCGGGACGACGAGCGACTTCCGCGACGCGCTTTTTGTGGGATCCACTTATGGGGCGCAAGGGATCACGGTTGCGGTCCGGATCGGCTTCGATGATAACCGCACGCTGGGCGAGAAGGAAACCGGAGGACTCACGGCGCTGCCGATCTTCCGCGAAATCATGCTCCGCGTCTACCAGGACAAACTGGTGGGGCCGGCCCCGCTGTTCCCCCGCGAAATCGAGGAAGGGATCGACGAGTACCTGGCAACGCAAGCTTTGCCGGAAGCGGGGCGTGACACACCACCGCCGCAGGCTGCGATGACGGCCTCAACTTCTCAGACATCCTCAGCGACGCCGAGCAGTCCGCTCAGTGGCAGTCAGCAAAGCCACGACGCGCGTGGTGGCGGGTTCTAAAAGAAGAGAACGACATCGTCATCTAAGCGGATTCGATCACGAAGACCCACCTAAGCGGCACGAACGAGGTGCATGCTTTTAGC
>JAFNAG010000138.1 GCA_017860135.1 Acidobacteriota bacterium | reverse complement strand
GTTCGATTCATTCAAAAAGAAGTGAACGCGAAGTTCCAATTGCCGCAATCGTCCTGCCACCAGACCGAACCGCACCGGAAGCCGCCTGGGATGGAAGATGTGGGACGCCTATGCAACAAGCGCTTTCCAGAGGGCGTGCGCCCAGGTTGACGGCAGCATCAGGATCGGGTTTTCATCGCAATTCTGTTGACAGCTGACTTATCGCAGTCGTAGGATCCCATTAATCCATCAGGTGAAATGCTGCAAAGGTTCCCGTTCGTGTGGCGATCGAGCCCTGGGAGCGCTCCATGCCCAATGTCGTCGCCCATCGAGAAACGCATGTCGGTGGCCCTGTTTGGAATATCCACCGCAAGACACTCGCGACTGTGCAGGTGGTTGATGACGATCTGTTATCAACTTGAGAGAGACAAGGAGATACGACAATCACACGCTGTGCGCGTAAAGAGCCAAATGGGAACGTTTTTGATCGCTTTCCCCATGCACAGGAGGATTCTATAAAACGAATTCTTACAGCAAGTGAGCTGTTTATTCACTGAATCAACGTGCCCAAATCGCGTTATACGCCGGCACTCGGATCACGGAGGACCATATGAAGGCTTTAAGGTATGTACTTGGTGCGCTTTTGATTACATGCGTGGTATTTGCGACTGCGCATGCCCAATCAATCAGCCAGATAGTAGTTCTGGGAGACAGCCTATCTGACAACGGCAATTTCTTCGGTTATACAGGTTTGCCCGGCCCGCCCTATTGGCAAGGGAGAGCGTCTGATGGCCCGGTGGCAGTGGAATATCTCGCCCAGAGCTTTCTTGTCCCCCTGAGGGACTTCGCATGGCACGGGGCCACAACCGGTGTGGGCAATTTTAACGACGGCGGAACAGTGGATGCATTTGGCGCTGCGTCCTTGCCGGGGATTACAACGGTATTTCAAGGCGCATTATCAGCAAATCAATTCCCCATCGATCCGAACGCGCTATATATCGTTTGGGGAGGGCCGAACGATTTCTGGACTGTCGCCAATCCTGCGGATGCCTCCGTTGCAATCGGGAAGGCGGTGGCAAATCTGACGACCATCGTCGGCACATTGCAGTCTCTGGGGGCGACACGGATCTTAGTTCCCAATGTGTCCGATCTCGGCAAGATACCCGATTTATTGGCCTCTGGACCCCAGGCTTCCGCATTATTCACCCAGCTTTCCCTGGGCTTTAACCAGGCGCTGCAGGCGAATCTGCCGCCTGGCGTGCATTATTTCGACGCGTTTTCTGTCATATCGAACGTAATTGGCAATCCCGGGCTGTACGGATTTGTGAATGTCACGGACCCATGCTTTACTGGATCGTCGTTGTGCACAGACCCGGATAAGTATGCCTTCTTCGATGGCGCACATCCAACCACGGCTCTGCATGAAATAATCGGGAATGTCCTCTATCAGAGTGCCGCTCCGACAGTAATCATCGGCGGGTGTAACTCTGGAGTCCCTAACGAGCTCCTCAGCAACGGAAGTACCATATCTGATATGATCATCCAGGCAGGCTATGAAGCCAAGAATCATGGTCAGTTCGTCAGCGCAGTTGCTTTCATCACAAACGAACTGAAAAAGAGCGGAGTTATTTCTGGAAGTCAAATGGGGGCAATCCAAAGTTGCGCCGCCGTTGCAAAAACCCCTTAGTTTGCCTGGTTGCTTGGAAGTATCATACAGGATTGGAAGCGAGTTGAGTGCAGGTATCTGATTTCACTCACCAGCGGCACTCCAAGAAAAGAGCCCGGAGTGCCGCTGGTCGCTTCGCCAATCCCCTCGTTGAAGCGAATAAGATCCTCCGGGTTTCGGCTTCGTTGGAATCTCCCGTGAGTATGAAACTGCCTGCAACATCGCGCAAATCGTCCCGCCATCCGGTGAAAGAAGATGAGAGAACCTTGGAGATCCGATCATGTTGAAGATCGTCCGATATCTTTGCTTCAGTCTATGTACCATCGCCCTCGGTAATGCGGCAGCAGTCCTGCCGGGGATCTGCCAAGATAGCTCTGCCCGACTTCCAACGGGGGCGCTTGCTGCTGTCTCACAAGGCCAGGCACAGACTGTCGCCCAAGCCACAGGGCAACTTCCCCGTACTGAGTTCCCTCTCTGGCCTGGAGAAGCTCCCGGGGCTTTGGGCAAAGATGTCAAGGATATTCCCACCCTCACGCCGTTTTTCGCACCGCCCGCAAAGGCGACGGGCGCGGCGATGATCATTTGTCCGGGCGGCGCGTACGCATCGCTCGCCCCGCACGAAGGAGTCCATTATGCCCTATGGCTGAACGAACAGGGCATTACCGGATTCGTGCTCAAGTACCGCCTCGGCACTTCCGGGTACAGGCATCCGGCCATGATGCAGGACGTGCTTCGCGCTATCCGGTATGTCCGCGCCCATGCAGCCGGATGGAAGCTGGACCCGAACCGCGTCGGCGTGATGGGATCTTCGGCAGGCGGGCATCTGGCGTCCACAGCTATCACACACTTCGACGCGGGAAATCCGGATGCGCCGGATCCGGTCGACCGATTCAGCTCGCGGCCTGGTCTCGGCATCCTCTGTTACCCTGTGATTACCATGGGGCAACACACACACAGCGGTTCAAGGCGAAATCTTTTGGGAGAGAACCCGGATTTGAAGCTGGTCGAGTCGCTGTCAAATGAAAAACAGGTCACCAGGGACACCCCCCCCACTTTCATCTTTCACACCTTTGAAGATGCAACCGTGCCACTGGAAAACTCCCTCGATTTTGCAGCAGCACTGCGTCGCAACGGCGTGCCTTTCTCACTCCACATCTATCCGAAGGGCGGGCACGGCATCGGCCTCGGCAGTGCGCAGTGGAATCCCGATCAGCGGCACTCCTGGACGACCGAATGCGCCATCTGGCTGAAAGAGCAAGGCTTCGGAAAAAGACCGTGACTGGGAGAAAGCCAAAGAATTGACAAGCCAATAGCTTGCTCAACGGCCGATCATTGGCGGATGAGATTAGACTGCCACCAGAGTTGGAAATATCTACTAAGCTACATATAATGGCAAAGGGTGTTTATGCCATTGAATATTAAGAATCCTGAGGTTGAAAAGCTTATTGCCGAGGTTTCCGCCGTAACCGGCGAGACCAAGACCGAAGCTGTCCGCAAAGCTCTGCAGGAGCGCAAGGCGCGCCTGGCCTACCGCATTTCAGGAGTCAATCAGAAACCCCGTTTGGTCAGGTATCTCTCCCAGGAAGTCTGGCCGCGGATTCCCGATAAGGAACTGGGGCGCAGGCTCAGCCGCGAAGGGGAAGAAGCTATTCTCGGCTATGGCAAGGAAGGCGTATGATCCTGGACAGCTCTGCGATCGTCGCAATCATCTTCAAGGAACCCGGCTGCGACGCGCTGATTGAAAAGCTGGCTGGTGCATCCTCAGCTGCGGTGGGAGTGCCTGCCCTGGCGGAAGCGGCAATTGTAATTTCCGCGCGGATTCAGAACGATGGCTGCGCGCTGATCGCGAGGTTTCTGATGGAAGGGGCAATTGCCACGGTGCCGTTTGGTGATGAGCACTACGGTGTTGCCGTGGAGGCTTGGCTGCGCTATGGCAAAGGAAGGCACAAGGCTTCGCTGAATTTCGGTGACTGCATGTCGTATGCAACGGCGAAACTGGCGGATCAGCCTCTCTTGTGCACCGGAGATGATTTCGCACTGACAGACCTGAGCCTGGTTTAAGAGGATGTCCTGGAAATAAGGTACGCTCACCTCTTCCGAGTTGCAGGCTTCAAGGGAACCAGAAAGCTCATAGGAAATGGGTGAGCGTCTTAAACTTCCAAACTTCCCTCATCTATGAATTTCGATGCGAGCGCGGACGCAACCGCGCGATTCAGGCAGGAGGCTAAGGCCGCCGCAAGCTTCACGCACCCCAACGTTGACACGGTCCATGACTTTGGCGTAGCCGGGGATCATCGGGCCTACCTGGTGATGGAGTTGCTCCGGGGGTCGACTCTGCGGCAGGAACTCACCCGGCAGGGCCGCCTGCCCATGACGCGCGCGCTGGCGGTTCTTTCGGGTGTCTGCACGGCCGTGGATGCGGCTCACCGGCAGCGACTGCTGCATCGGGACCTCAAGCCGGAGAACATCTTTCTCGTGCAAGCGGCAGGTGTCGAGCTCCCCAAAATCCTCGACTTCGGCGTCGTAAAATCCCTCGCCCCATCGGATACGACGCAGAGCGCCGGCCGGACCGGACCGGGAATGCTTCTGGGCACCCTGCGGTATATGTCGCCGGAGCAGTTGCGCGGGGAAAAGCCGGCCGAGAGCTGGGACCTGTGGGCGCTATCAGTCATCGCCTACGAGATGCTGGCCGGAGCCCACCCGTTTGCCGCTGCCAGTGTATTGGAAGTGCACAACGCAGTCCTCGCAGGACACGTAACGCCTCTGCGCAAGCACCTGCCCGAAGCCCCGCCGGGCTGGCAGCAGTTCTTCGACCGGGCCCTTGCCATGCGCATCGAATCCCGCCCCGGGTCCGCGCTTCAGTTATTTTCCGATTTCAAACAGAGCGTGGGGATGATTCCATGACAAAGCTCTTCCTGATGATTGTGGTTTCGCTTGCATCAATCCAGGTTGCCTTCGCTGAAGAAACAGGATTGTGGTATCGCCAGCCCGCGAAGCAGTGGGTGGAGGCGCTGCCGCTGGGGAACGGCCGCCTGGGCGCGATGGTGTTCGGCGGAGTGATGACGGAGCGATTGCAGCTCAATGAGAACACTCTCTGGTCGGGCGGCCCGAAGGACTGGAACAATCCGGGAGCGCGTGAGGTGCTGCCCAAGGTGCGCGCCGCCGTGCTCGCGGGGCGCTATGCGGAAGCCGATGCATTGTGCCGGCAGATGCAGGGTCCATACAACCAGTCGTACCAGCCCCTGGGCGACCTGCTTCTGCATTTCACCGGAATCACCGAGCCTACCGACTACAAGCGCAGCCTCGACCTCGACCGCGCTGTGGCAACCGTGCGATTCCGGGATGGCAAAGCAACCTGCACGCGCGAGGCGTTCGTCAGTTATCCCGACCAGGTCATCGTCATGCGGCTGCGCTGCGACTCCGGCGAACGCGTGTCCTTCACGGCAGAACTGGCCAGCCTGCTCCGGCACACGACCGAAGCGGACGGCCGGGATACGCTCACGTTGCGAGGGAGATGCCCCGCACATGTGGATCCCAACTACCTCCGCGACACGCCGGAACCCATCCGCTACGAGGAGGGCCCCCAGGCGGAGGGCATGACCTTCGATCTGCGCGTGCGCGCGATCGCGGAGCAGGGCTCTGTGGGTTGCGATGGGAAGGTGCTTACGGTGACGGGCGCGAGCGCCGTGACGCTGCTTGTGTCGGCAGGTACGAGTTTTAACGGTTTCGACAAGTCCCCGGGCCGCGAAGGTCGCAATCCGGCAGAGGCAGCCATACAGCATCTTCGAGCCGTTCGGAATCTCCGTTACAGCCAGCTGCTGGCCCGGCACGAAGACGACCACCGCCGGCTGTTCCGGCGGGTTTCTCTTGACGTCGGTCACGCGGCTGGCGCGGAGGCGAGGCCGACCGACGAACGGTTGGTTCGCTTCGCCCAGGGAGAAGCAGATCCAGCGCTGATGGAGCTGTTGTTCCAGTACGGCCGCTACCTGCTCATCGCCAGTTCCAGGCCAGGCGGCCAGCCGGCCAACCTGCAGGGACTCTGGAACGATTCCATGCGGCCGCCGTGGAGCGCCAACTGGACGCTCAATATCAATGCCGAGATGAATTACTGGCCCGCGGAAGTCGCCAACCTCGCCGAATGCCACGAACCAATGCTCAGGTTCATCGAGGAGCTTGCGGTAAACGGCAGAAAAACTGCCGAGGTGAATTACGGGGCAAGCGGATGGGTGGCGCACCATAACGCCGACCTCTGGCGCCACAGCGGCCCGGTGGGCGACGGCAGCGGCTCTCCCACCTGGGCCAACTGGGCCATGGGCGGGGCTTGGCTCTGCCGGGACCTGTGGGAGCACTACGCATTCAGCGGCGACAAATCCTATCTTCGCGACCGCGCCTGGCCCGCAATGAAAGGGGCGGCGGAATTCTGTCTTGATTGGCTGATCGAGGATGGCAGCAGCCATCTCGTCACCGCGCCGTCGGTATCCCCCGAGATCGGGTTCGTCGCCCCCGACGGCACCAGAGCCTCCGTCAGCATGGCTGCCACGATGGACATGGCTATTATTTGGGACCTATTTTCCAACTGCATAGCGGCCTCGCGAATCCTCAGCATCGATCAAGGTTTCGCCGCAATGCTCGAAGCCGCGCGCACCAGGCTCTATCCGCCCCGGATCGGTGCGCGTGGTCAGTTGCAGGAGTGGTTCCAGGACTTCACGGAGCAGGACGTGCACCACCGCCACGTGTCCCATCTCTATGGCGTCTACCCGGGCTACCAGATCTCACCGGCCACCCCGGGTCTCTTCGCCGCTGCGCGCAGGTCGCTCGAGCTTCGCGGCGATGAAGGCACCGGGTGGTCATTGGGATGGAAGATCAATCTATGGGCGCGCTTCCTTGACGGCGATCGCGCCTTTGACCTCGCGCGCACACTGCTCCGTCCGGTCGGTGCTGTCGTGAACGAGGTGAAAGTCACCGGCGGAGGAGTATACCCGAATCTCTTCGACGCTCACCCGCCATTTCAGATCGACGGAAATTTTGCGTTCACCTCCGGCATCGTCGAAATGCTCGTGCAAAGCGCCGGCGAAGAAATCGTGCTCCTCCCTGCACTGCCGAAAGCGTGGCCTGCCGGCTCAGTATCGGGGCTGCGCGCCCGCGGCGGATTCGAGGTGAGTCTTTCCTGGAAGGACGGGAGGCTCGCCGGAGCCGCCATCCGAAGCACCTCGGGCACCGATTGTAAAGTGCGGTATGGCGACAGGGCAGTAGCCATCAAACTGCGGCCGGGACAAGCCAGAAATCTGGGCGCGAACCTCAACTGAAATACCGGCATGCATGGGCATGGAAGGGCCTGCCGCAAACCCATCTGATTATTTAGAAACAGTCCCCATTACCATGGAGTGTGTGAGCCGTGTTCTTTATGTCTTTCGCATACTTATGTAAGGCGCACAGAAAGGGAATCAGGTTCCCTCTTCGACAGGGAAGTTTTGTGCGCGCGCATTGAATGCGGGCAGGGAAATAAAGGAGGGCGAAAATGCGAAAGTTGATTCTGTTTTGCGGACTGCTACTATGCCCGGCCGCACATCAGGCGGCCTTTGCGCAGACCGATGTGCCGCGGGTGGAAGTATTTGGCGGCTTCTCTTACCTGCCTGCCGGCGGAGGTGATCTGACCGGCGAGATCTTGGACACCCTGCTACGAGCCTCGTCATCAGCGGATTATTTGAATCTCAACGCCGACGTCAAGGTCGGCCCAGGCGCGGTCGGCGGTCATGGCAGGAAGGCCTCGGGAAGCGGCCAGCGCGAGACAGGCGCGGTCTCCCAGGGACAGGCCTTTTGGCTGCAGTGTTGGGACAAGGGCTGCTGCCAGCGCCGCTTGGTTGGGATCGAAAAGAACAATTTCGATCGCTGTTTCACGAATTCGTTTCACGACCTGGATCGGATCGTGACCGTCGCGGGCAAACCGGCCGAGCACTTCGCAGAGGTTGACGGTGGAGAGGCAGCAACGCTCCGTTACCTCCGCCACAAGTTCCGCACCGGGCTCACGAAAAAGGAAAGCGAGGAGCGCGGAAGCATCAAGTACGATCATTCGCGCTTCGCTTCCTTTCGCCGATTCGCGATCAGAGAATCCACTACACGACGCGGCTTGCTCTTGCCATAGATCCGGTCCACCCACTCTTGAAGAGAGGACGCGGGCCTGGCCTTAATGTCGTGGGAGCATGCAGTGGCGAGGATTGCCCTCACTTCGGCCTCCATGCTCCGACCCGCCTTTGCAGCGCGCAAGCGGAGACGCGCCCGGACCTCTTCGGATATGTTGCGGATGGTCAGAACAGCCACGGCGGTCCTCCTCGTCTCAGTTGTCTGATACTGTAGTCATTGAATGCAATGCTGTCAAGACTGACTGCGCCCATGAGTGATATGAGTGAGAGTTGAATTGATGAAAAGGACCGGGTTTTGCAGTTGCGCTGTTGTGCCGGGCGGCATGGACAGGAGCCATCCGGGGACGGACAGGGCGATTGCAGAGCTGATGCGAGTCATTCTGCACGGAAGCGGAATTGAATGGCGCCGGACGCGCCGGGCCCCTGGTATTCGAGGATGATACGGTAGAGCCGATCACCCCAGTTGCGGCGCAACGTTTCATCCGCAACCGTCACCGGCTCCAGGCGGACCGCCATGCCGGGCGGATCGAACTCGAAGAGGAGGCGCCGCTGCCCGCTGAGGACAGCCAGGCGCCCGGGCTGCAGTTGTTCGACCGGCGCCGCGGTGTAGAAGACGTAGCGCATGTTCGATGGACTGCGGGACAGGGTCCAGTTGTCCCGGACCTGAACTTGTGCGTTCGCACCCCGAAGAAAAAGGAGGTCCCGCCGCAGGCTTTCGATGCCGGCTTCTGCCGGGTAAGCTCTTTCCAGGTTCATCGAGAGACGCTGGGAGGAGGCCTGATCCAGGAATTCCACGCGTGTGGCCTGGTACTCGCGGCCGTCCTTTTGTTCGAAGCCGTTGACCAGCGGCGCATTGTGTGCGCTGCCCCGGGTGAACCATAAGTCATAGCGATTGCCGCTGAAAGTCTGCGCCGTGTAGGTTTCCCTGCCGACATCGATGATCCCGGGCCGGCCGTCCAGAAAAACCACAAAATGACCCACATCGTTATGATTGTGGCTTTCCGCGTTGTGTCCTCCGCGCGCGGCAAGCAGCAACCCGGTCTGCGGCTCTGTTGAGCTTTCCCTTGCGACCAGCATTTGGATACTCGGAATCCAGGAAGTGGTAGGCACCCGGATCGGCAGGACTTGCGTATCAGCGGGTACCCAGAAGATTTCCATGAGCGGCCCCAGAAGCGCGCGGCTGACTCCGGACATTTGCAGGGGCGGGTCTACGGGGGCATCCAGCTTCCAGGAACGCATGGCGAACAGCGCCAGGCCTTTCAGGCCCTCCGATTTCACGCGCTCCCCGAATCGGTATACCTTCCCCGGATGCGGCGTGGTTTTCGCATCGGCATCGGCGTAACTGTAAAACCATGGCCCTGCGAGCCGTGCATGGACGATAAAATCACCCATGGCAGCAACCTTGACATGGTCATAGATGCTGACGGCGCCCGCGGTGCGGGAATGGAGCAATTCCAGCAGCACCACCAGCGCGCCGGCTGCCTCGTTCCAATAGCCCGGGCCTTCATCGCAGCCACCGTCCGACCCGTAACGATCGATGAAACGGTCGGCAACTCCCATCATCCGGTGCGCCAGCCCGGCGAGACGTTGCGGATCCTCGATCAGCAGCAGGCCGGCTCCCAGTACATTCGACGCGCACCACGGAGACCAGTTGTTCCTGCCGTCCAGCCACCAGGAACTCCCGAAGCCGTCGCCGGACTCAACCGGCTGCACGACGCGCCGCAGCACCTCGCGGCCGATGCGATCGGTCAACGCCGGAGAGAGCGCCTCCATTTCCCGGCGCAAGAGGTAGCGGGCCGTTGCCAGGGTCATCGCTGTTTCGGCGGCAAACAGGTCGACGCTTTCGAGATCCTGGCGGTGCAGAACGTCCTTCGGGAGTCTCGCGGCGTGGGCCGGCAGACACCAGGTGGCCTCCTCACTGATCACCCACAGGCCGTTGGCGATCTCATCAAGAAAGCGGCCCCTGTGTTCGAAACACTCGGCCAGAACCAGGGTACCCAGGTTCTCGCGCCGCTGGAAATAGGCCTGCTCAAATCGGGACCGGTTGCCGGTTCTGGCGTACTCCATATAGAGCGTCGCGGGCAGAGCCGGCCAGGGTTTGCCCTGCAATCCTTCGGCTGCCTTTACCAGAAAAACCATGCGCTGCTGATTGAGCGGTTGGGCAAGCAGCGCATCCCAGGCTGTCCGGTCTTCCGCGGCGGGAAAGGGCCGCCAATTGCGGTTTGCGGCGAACTGTCGGGCCAGAAATTCCCGGGAATACCTGGACGTGAGCAAGGAGGCCGGTTTTTCAGTCGCGGCAGGGTCCTGTCGTGGAGGCAGTGCCAGGGAGCCTGCAGCAGACAATCCGGCCAGGCAAAAAGATATGACCGCGATGGCTGCGGCGGCTGTTGCAGTTCGTTGTTTTTGGTACGCGCCCATACGGCTCCAGGTTCACTTGTCCGAGATGCTTATCTGGATGGGCGACGCCAGTCCCTGGGCGAACCTGTCGACATATGCCTTCCAGGCTGCGAAATCGGCGCACTGCCCCGATTTGTCCCAGCAGAAGCCTGCCCGGTAGGAGGCGACATTGTCGGCGCCGACCTTGGAGAGCAACAGGAGGTTCAGGTTGTCTTCGATTTGCCTGACGAGAGTCTTGGGATCGACGATGATCGCCAGACCCTGGTTGCCCATGCCCTTGGCCATCGCTTCCCATTTGGCAAGCCAACCGCTCTCGGCATGAAACTCCTTCACCTCACCGGCGGCTTTCTTGAGCCCGATGCCGGTGGTCAGGGACGCGCTGCCGCTCTGCAGCTTGTAATAACTGCGAAAATGGTCCAGGTTCTGCCCAGCGTCCAGGCTGATGCGCTTGACTTCCGCCACCTGGTTTCCGCCTGCCTGGAAGGGCTCGTAGCTCAGCTCGAATAGCACGCGGATCGGCCCGTTGGCCAGCACGCGCGAGTGGACGAAGTTTTTCGATACCCAGAGCTTGTCTTCCGCCCACAGTCCGTTGCCCCCGCAACCGCGGCTCGGGCCCGCGGAGTAAAGGTCCGCTCCCTCACCGGTGTCTGTATGGTATTTGGACCAGATGTCGACGGTGCTGCTGGTCAATGGTTCGCGCACCCAGGTTTCCAGGGCCTTGCCGTACATCCGGTGGGCGATCCGGTCGTTTTCCCATGCGAAATCATCGAAACGCTCGCGCACGAAGCGCCCGTAGGCCTGCGAAGTCGGCCTGAAAAATCAGCAGGTCAGGCGTGTAGTCGCCGTCGGTGTCTACTGCCTGACACAACAGTTCTTTGCCGGCCGCGTCCTTGACATGAATCATTGTCAGGTCTTTGGCGCCGAGGGCCGCCAGGTCCTTGGAAGACAGTTCGATGGTCTCGCTTGGGCGTGCAATCTGCAGTCTGTTGACCGCTTTAATCGCCAGCGTGCCGACCTGGGCCGAGAGCAATGCCGGGCAGGCCGCGACGATTGCAATGATGGTGATTCTTCCGATTCTAGGCATGGGATGAATCCTCCGTTATCCGCATTTCTAGCGCGACTGCGGTGGAGGAGCAAGAAAATTCCTGATCCTGCGCATAATCCGCCGTGCTCTCCGGAAACTTCATTCCAGACTGCTCCAAGTTCAAGTGCGGCATCATCGGGGTTGGGATCGGAATAGGGATCGCAATCGATATCGGCATTCGAGGTCACGATCCACGATATGTCTGCGATGGAAATCAGTTCTGAGACGACAGCGATCCTGATCCCGATTTCGATCCCGAAGGTTGTCCGATTTGCCTTGCTCGCCGCATCAAAGTTTCTCATTCCATCGAAAGGCGTCGCAAGACGCCGCAGGGGCTCCCCGGAAAACCGGCTCGCTTCAGTTTCCAATCGCTGTGAACGATGCAGTCGTCATAAGGGCCCTGTGGTGACAATCTGATCGATCCGGGTTGCCGCGTAAGCGCCGTCTGCCTGGAATTGTGTTCCGCAATTATGTCGCTATGTATAGAATGCAGCGTGGCGAGCCGGCGGCGTCATTTCCCTTTGCCGAACTGTCAGATCAGACCAAGCCTGTCACCCGCCCGGCATTGCCAAAGCTGCCCATTCCGGAATGCCCATGAGGATCACAAGATGAAGTTATTTGCGAAAATCTGTGCCGCAGTTGCCATTCTCGCGATGATGCTTATGGGCTCCACGGTCAGGCCGCGTCGGCAGATGGAAAACCTGGGGCGCGGCGTGGTCGCAGTCAACATGGGCGACGGCAACGTCTGGATCAGCTGGCGATTGTTGGGCACCGATCCTGAAAACACCGCATTCAACCTGTATCGCCGGACCGGCAGCCATGCTGCCGTCAGACTCAACAGCAGCCCTATTCTCGGACCGACATGCTTCGTGGACACCGGGGTTGATCTTGCCGACTCCAATGCCTACTCTGTCCGCTCGATATTCAACGGCAGGGAGCAAAGGGCCGGCAGAGAGTTCAGGCCGGCGGCCAACCCGCCGGTTCGCCCATACCTGTCCATCCCATTGAAAACGCCGGATGGTTACACGCCGAACGATGCCTCCGCGGGCGACCTGGATGGCGACGGCGAGTATGAAATCGTAGTGCACCAGACCGGGAGAAGCCGTGACAACGCACAGGCCGGGATCACTGATCCGCCGATACTGCAGGCGTATCGCCTGGACGGCACCTTCCTGTGGGAGATCAATCTCGGCAAGAACATCCGTGAGGGCGCCCACTATACCCAATTCATGGTCTATGACCTCGATGGCGACGGCTTCGCCGAGATCGTCTGCAAGACCGCCGACGGTACCACGGACGGAAAGGGCAGGGTCATCGGCGATCCCTCGGCAGACTACGTGAATCGCGATAACAACGACAAGCAGGGCAAGGTCCTCGACGGCCCGGAATTTCTTACTGTGTTCGAGGGAAAGACAGGCGCGGCTCTGGCCACGACCGATTACATTCCGCCTCGCGGAAACGTCGCAGCCTGGGGCGACGACTACGGCAACCGCGTGGATCGCTTCCTCGCCGGCGTGGCGTATCTGGACGGGGAGAGGCCCAGCGTTGTGATGTGCCGCGGTTATTACACCCGCACCGTGCTTGCAGCCTGGAACTGGCGCGACGGAAAGCTGACCCGGATCTGGACCTTTGACAGCGACGACGGCACCCCGGGCAACGATCAGTACCGGGAACAAGGCAATCACCAACTGAGTGTCGGGGATGTTGATGGTGACGGCAAGGATGAGATTGTGTATGGCGCGTGCGTGATCGACCACGACGGCAAGGGGCTGTATTCCACCGGCAGGGGGCACGGCGACGCCTTGCACTTCTCCGACCTCGATCCCGACCGGCCCGGTCTGGAGGTGTTCCAGGTCCATGAAACACCTTCCGTCAGCGCTGCAGGCGATTTTCGCAATGCCGAGTCCGGAGTTCTGATCTGGGGATTGCCGTCAGACAGGGACGCGGGGAGAGGCATGGCGGCAAACATCGATCCGAGGTATAAAGGCTATCAGTGCTGGTCGGCTCCAAGCGACGGGCTGTACTCGTGCACGGGTGAGAGGATAACCGACAGGAAGCCTTCCTCCTGCAATTTTGCCGTCTGGTGGGACGGCGATCTGCTGCGCGAACTCCTCGATCGCAATATCATCAACAAATGGAATTGGACCGACGGCACGGAAACCAACCTGTTGACTGCGGAGGGATGCACCGCCAACAACGGCACCAAAGCCACGCCCGCCCTTTGCGCCGACCTTTTCGGCGACTGGCGCGAAGAGGTGATCTGGCGGACAGTCGACAACCGGGAACTGCGCGTTTACACAACGGCGATGCCTACACAGCATCGGTTGTACACCTTGATGCATGATCCGCAGTACCGCCTGGCGATCGCCTGGCAGAACGTGGCATACAACCAGCCGCCGCACCCCGGCTTCTATCTCGGAGAGGGAATGGCGCCGCCCGCTCGCCCCGCAATCCGGGTGGTGACTCCCTCCCGGGGACAGGCGCGCCTGGAGCAACCACGCGGCAATTGAGCGCCAGCAGTGGCGCGGA
>JAFNAG010000432.1 GCA_017860135.1 Acidobacteriota bacterium | reverse complement strand
ATTTCGATTCTCCTCAGGACCGATGGGGCCATTCCACGGATGGGATTCAGGAACTTGCCGGAGCGCCACGACGTCGCTAGCGGCCCGATTTCCGTTTCGGCTCTACTCGCTCTTTACCGCCTCGGCTGAATTTCCTGTCGGGAACTCACCTCGCAGACAGCCTCTCGCACGCAGGGATAGTCGCGGACAAGATTCCTATAGCGCTGCTGCAAGGTCGAATGCGGCTCAGGCCGGGGTCGCGTCCCGGATCAGCTGCGGCGGCGACGCTTGACGCGCAGTTGCGCCAGGGAGCGAGCCAGGGAGGCGCTCACGGAAGCGACTTCTTCGTCGGAGATCTTCTCCCGGAGGCGGGCTTCGGCGCGTTGACGCGCTTCTTCAACTTTGGCTTCGTCGATCTTGTCGGCGGCAATCGCCATGTCCGTGAGAATGGCCACGAGCTTTCCTGTGACCACGACCAGCCCCCCGCCTACAGCGAGCAATTCCTCGCGGCCGCTCCGGAGCACCACCATTTCACCCGGCTGCAATTGCGTCACGAGCGGGGTGTGCCCGGGGAGGATTCCGAGGTCGCCTTCGACTCCCGTGAAGGTGACCATTTCGACATCCTCGGAGTACGCAACCCCGTCGGGTGTGACAATTTCCAATTTCTGAGTAGTGGCCATGTTATGCCGTGCGTTGCATCCTGCGGGAGGGCTCTCCGTCACTCAGCCCCGGCCCGCCTTCAGCTTTTTTGTCTGACTTCCTCGATCGAACCCTTCATATAGAAGTCGCCTTCCGGCACGTCGTCGTGTTTGCCCTCGAGAATCTCCTTGAAGCCGCGAACCGTGTCCGCCACCGGGACTTGTTTTCCCTCACGCCCGGTGAAAACCTGCGCCACGCTGAACGGCTGGCTCAGGAACCTCTGGACCTTGCGTGCGCGCATCACCGTGACCTTGTCTTCCGGTGAGAGCTCGTCCATGCCGAGGATCGCAATGATGTCCTGGAGGTCCTTATAGCGCTGAAGCACCCTCTGCACTCCGCGCGCGACGTCGTAGTGTTCCTGGCCCACGATCTCGGGCGCCAGGGCGCTGGACGTCGAGGCCAGCGGATCCACCGCGGGGTAAATGCCCAGTTCGAAGATCGCGCGCTCCAACACGATCGTCGCATCCAGGTGGGCAAAGGTCGTGGCCGGCGCAGGGTCCGTCAGGTCGTCGGCCGGCACATACACGGCCTGGAAGGAGGTGATCGACCCCTTCTTGGTGGAGGTGATGCGCTCCTGGAGGCTGCCCATCTCCGCGGCGAGGGTCGGCTGGTAACCGACGGCGCTGGCGGTGCGCCCGAGCAACGCCGACACCTCGGAGCCGGCCTGGGAAAACCGGAAGATGTTGTCGATGAAAAGCAGCACGTCCTGGTTCTTCTCGTCGCGGAAGTATTCGGTGATGGCAAGCCCCGACAGGGCCACGCGCAGGCGCGCGCCCGGCGGTTCGTTCATCTGTCCGTACACCAGGGCGATCTTGGACTCCGCCAGGTTGTCCTGTTTGATGACCCCCGCCTCGGACATCTCGTGGTAGAGGTCATTCCCCTCGCGGGTGCGTTCTCCAACCCCGGCAAAGACCGAGACGCCGCCGTGGAGCTTGGCGATGTTGTTGATCAGTTCCATGATGACCACGGTCTTGCCTACACCGGCACCGCCGAATGCGCCCACTTTCCCGCCCTTCAGGAAGGGGCAAATCAAGTCGATGACCTTGATGCCGGTCGAGAGCACTTCCGGCGAAACCGACTGATCCACGAGCGGCGGCGGCTGACGGTGGATGGGGTAGTATTTCTCCGCCCGGATCGGCCCGCGTTCGTCCACCGGGCTCCCGGTTACATCCAACACCCGGCCCATGACGCCCTCGCCGACGGGCACTGATATTGGCCCGCCGGTGTCCGTGACTTCAAAGCCGCGTTTGAGCCCTTCGGTGCCGGACATGGAGATGGCTCTGACCCACTTGTCCCCGAGGTGCTGCTGCACCTCCAGAGTCAGTTTGGCCGGCTGGCTCTGAACCCTGTATTCAACCTGCAGTGCGTTGTAGATGGCGGGGAGTTCCTGGGGGAACTCGACATCCACGACCGGACCTACGACTTGAACAATTCTGCCTTTGTTCATATCCATACCTGTCTTTGAGACTCTGCAGCCTCATGGAAGCCGGCTTAACCGGCCTGGCCACCCGCGATCTCCAGCAACTCCTGCGTGATGTTGCCCTGGCGCAACCGATTGAGTTCGAGTGTCAACTGCTTGATCAGGTCCTCGGCACTTTCCGTGGCATTCTTCATCGACACCATCCGGGCGCTCTGCTCGCTGGCCTTTGCCGTCAGCAGGACCTGGTAGATGAAGATGTTGAGATAACCCGAGAAGAGATAGTCCAGGATATGCTGCGGACTGGGCTCAAACAGGAACTCGGTCGCCAGGGTATGCCGCTCTTCTTTGACGGATCTCATTCCCGGGACCTGCATGGCCTGGATTTCGCCTATCGGAAGATACTCCAGGCAGACTGCGCGCTGGGTCAGCGTGTTGATGAAAGCCGTCGTGATAACCAGAACTTGATCCACCTCCCCTTTCCGGAAGAGGTCGGTGGCGCAGGCGGCAATCGCCCTGGCTTCGGGGAAACGCGGCGAGTCCCCATAGGGAAACTCGGCGACCATCTGCCTCTGAGATCGGGCTACGAACTGGCCTGCCTTGCGCCCAGCCGCGATGAAAATGGTCGACTGAGGGTCGTACTGGGCGGCCAAGCGGAACAGATTGCTGTTCAGCGCCCCGCACAGGCCCTTGTCTGCAGCGACCAGAATGATCGCGCGTTTCCTGACCTCACGCACCTCGAGCAAGGGATGGCTGATTTCCCCCAGGTGCGTTGCCACCGCGCGCTGGATGCGGTACAAGAGCCGCACGAAGGGGCGTCCGGCGATGGCGGCCTGCTGGGCCTTGCGCATTTTCGACGATGCCACCATCTGCATCGCCCTGGTGATCTGCGCCGTGTTGCCGATCGACCGGATCCTTCGGCGTAATTCCCGTGTGCTCTTCATAGTTCGATCTCGGGAAATCCCGATTCCCCGGGAATTCCCGGGGGACAAAAGCCGGGACCCGGACGCCCTTGGCTGCACGTGCGGATCGACGGCGGCAACGGCGACGCCGCACTCACTTCCAGGTCTGTTTGAACTGGTCGGCCGCGCCTTTCAGCTGGGCCTTCAAGCCATCGCTCAGCGTTTTCTGCTCGAAGATGTCCCGGAGCAAGTCCGACTTCCGCGTATTGAGGAAATCCGTCCACTTGGCCTGGAATTCCTTGACCCGGCCTACCGGCACATCATCCACGTACCCATTCTGGACCGCCCAGATCACCGCTACCTGGACCTCGACGGGGATCGGACTGTACTGGGGTTGCTTGAAAATCTCCATGATGCGTTTGCCGCGGTCAATCTGCGCCTGGGTCTTGGCATCCAGTTCCGAGCCGAACTGGGCGAAGGCCGCCAGTTCGCGAAACTGGGCCAGATCGCCCTTGAGCTGCCCGGCGACCTGCTTCATCGCTTTGATCTGCGCCGCTGATCCGACGCGGGAAACGGAGAGGCCGACCGAAATGGCAGGGCGGACCCCCTGGTAGAACAGATCCGTTTCCAAGTAGATCTGTCCATCCGTGATGGAGATGACGTTGGTGGGGATATAGGCGGAAACGTCCCCCGCCTGCGTTTCAATGATTGGCAGGGCCGTGAGCGAGCCGTTGCCGTACTTTTCCCCGACCCGCGCCGCCCGTTCGAGCAGCCGGCTGTGGAGGTAGAATACGTCGCCCGGATAGGCCTCGCGACCCGAAGGCCGCTTCAGCACCAGGGAGATCTGCCGGTAGGCGACGGCGTGCTTGGAAAGATCGTCATAGATGATCAGGGCGTCCATGCCGTTATCCATGAACCATTCGCCCATCGCCGCCCCGGCGAATGGGGCCAGGTACTGGCTGGCAGCAGAATCGGAAGCAGGGGAAGCCAGGACGATGGTGTAGGGCATCGCGCCGGCCCGTTCAAGGACGGCAATGGTCCGGGCGACATTGGATTGCTTCTGTCCGATCGCGACATAGATGCAATACAGCGGGCGGTATTCTTTGTCTCCGGAGGCTTCGGCCGCCTTGTTGAGACGCGCCTGGCTGATGATGGTGTCGATACAGATGGTCGTCTTTCCGGTTGACCGGTCACCGATGATCAATTCGCGCTGGCCGCGCCCGATCGGGATCATCGCGTCGATGGGCATGATGCCAGTCTGCACCGGCTGTCGGACCGGGCTGCGGCGAATGAT
>JAFNAG010000026.1 GCA_017860135.1 Acidobacteriota bacterium | reverse complement strand
CGATCTTCCTGGCAGCCAGGATCCCGTCGCGCGCACGGAGCAGGGGCTGCGTCACGCACGCAATGCCGGCTATGATGTGGTTCTGATCGATACTGCCGGGCGGCTGCACATCGACGACGAGATGATGACCGAACTGGATCGCATCAGAAAGGTAACCCAGCCCGCGGAGATTCTCCTGGTCGCCGATGCCATGACCGGGCAGGATGCGGTGCGGAGTGCCAAGGAATTCCATGACCGGCTCGGCCTGACCGGCGTCATCCTGACCAAGCTGGACGGAGATGCCCGGGGCGGTGCTGCGCTGTCGATCAAGACCGTTACCGGGCGGCCTATCAAGTTCGTCGGGACCGGTGAAAAGGCGGACGCGCTGGAGCCATTCTACCCCGACCGCCTCGCCGGGCGTATCCTGGGAATGGGAGATGTGCTCTCGCTGATCGAAAAGGCGGAGCAGGTGGTGGATGAGCGGGACGCCGCCGAGATGGCCGAAAAGCTGCGCAAGGAGGAATTCACACTGGATGATTTTCGAGACCAGCTCAAGCAGGTTCGCAAGCTGGGTTCCCTGGAACAGATCATGGGGATGCTGCCGAACATCGGCCCCCTGAGGGGGATCAGCCAGATGAAAGTCGATGAGAAAGAACTGGTGCACATCGATGCCATCATCTCCTCCATGACACCGCAAGAACGCCACCACCACCACATTCTCAATGGCAGCCGCAAAAAGAGGATCGCGCGAGGCAGCGGCCGGCCGGTGCAGGAAATCAACCAGTTGCTGAAGCAGTATCTGGAAGCCCGAAAGATGATGAAAAGCCTGAGTCGTGGCATGGTCCCCCGCATGTTCCGAGGAATGCGTTTCCCGGGGTAATCCGGCAAAAGGGGTCCCGCCAGACCGGCAATACCAATTGCATACATTCAGGTCATGTGCCAGAATTAGAATCGTTTACTGCCTATTATAAGGGGAGGGGTTTTGTTAAGAATACGCTTGACTCGAATGGGTGCAAAAAAGAAGCCGTTTTATCGTGTCGTGGTTACTGAGCAGCGGCAGGCTCGCGACGGGAGTTTTGTTGAGATCGTGGGACATTACAATCCGGTCACCAATCCCCCTGCAATCGAGCTCGATATGGAGCGGGTTCGTCACTGGATTGCATGCGGGGCCCAGCCTTCGGAGACAGTGCGATCCCTGATCAAGAAGGCTCCCGCCCAGACCCCCGCGAGCTAAGAGCGCCCGTAGTCCAGCGCCAGTACCCCGGATAGCTCTCGATCACAAAGTGTCGGCTGTGCGATTTCGTCCCGGAGGCGGCCATGAAGGAACTGGTAGAAATGATCGCGAAGGCGCTTGTAGACAATCCAGAACAGGTGCAAGTGACGGAGGTTGAGGGGGAACAAACAACAGTATTGGAGCTTCGCGTGGCCCCGAGCGATCTGGGCAAGGTTATCGGGAAACAGGGGCGAACAGCCAGGTGCATCCGCACCCTGCTGGGTGCGGCGGGTATGAAGCTCCGCAAGCGATTCGTCCTGGAAATTCTGGAGTAGTGGATTCCACCGCCCGTCCATCCTACATTTCGATCGCGCGAATTGTCAGGGCTCGCGGAAACCGCGGCGAGGTCCTGGCTGAACTGCATACGGACTACCCCGCCCGCTTCAGCCTTTTACATCAAGTGTGGCTGGAATTTCCGGATGGTACCAGGGAGTGTGTGGCCCTGGAGAATTCATGGGAACACAAGGGCCGGCAAGTCCTGAAATTCGCCGGCATCGATTCGATCTCTGCTGCGGAGAGACTGCGGGGCTCCTGGGTACAGGTGGAAGCCAGCCAGGCGATTTCCCTCCCCGAAAACACATTCTGGGATCACGACCTTGTCGGCTGCACGCTGCGGGATCCGCAAGGCAGGCATCTGGGGGTAGTGACATCCGTGATGAGGATTGCCGGCAACAGCCAGCTCGTCGTGCGGTGGGAACAGAATGAGTACCTGGTCCCGATGGTGAGGTCGATCTGCAGGCAGATCTCGATAGAGCGCCGGGAAATCCTTGTGGAATTGCCCAAAGGACTCATGGATCTGAATCAATGAGATTTGATATCATCACTATTTTCCCGGAGCTGTTCCAAGGCGTCCTGGATTGTGGAATCCTGCGCCGGGCGCGCCGTTCGGGAATCCTCGATGTGCGGGTAGTGAGTCTGCGGGATTTTGCCGCCGACAGGCATCGTCAGGTGGATGACCGTCCATACGGGGGCGGCGAAGGGATGGTGTTGATGCCGGGGCCTTTGTTCGCCGCGGTTGAGTTTTGCCGGGGAGGAGAAAACGGCCGGAAAGCACAGGTGGTTCTCCTGTCGCCCCAGGGACGTCTCTGGTCACAGGAAATGGCGACTGAGTTCGCAGCATTTCCGCATGCAATCCTGATCTGCGGCCGATATGAGGGTGTAGACCAGAGGGTTGTGGACGGCCTCGTGGACAGGGAAGTCTCCATTGGAGATTTTATCCTGACAGGCGGAGAGATCCCCGCGATGGTGATTCTCGATACGGTGGTCCGACTCCTGCCCGGGGCGCTGGGGAACCAGGAATCCGCTGTCAATGAGAGCTTCTGCACCGGATTGCTGGATTACCCGCAATACACGCGTCCGGCCGAATTCCGCGGCATGTCCGTGCCCGAGGTCCTCATTTCTGGCGATCACGCCAGGATCGACCAATGGCGCAAGGAGCGGGCATTACAGAAAACTCGGGAGTGCCGACCGGAGATGGTCAAGAAATAATTCCCTAGGAGTGTGTTATGAACTTGCTGCAAGCGGTCGATAATTCACAGTTGCGGACGGATGTTCCGAAACTCCGTTCCGGTGACACGGTACGAGTTCATGTCAAGATCAAGGAAGGGGACAAATACCGCATCCAGATCTTCGAGGGCATCGTACTGTGCATCAAACGGCATGGCATATCCTCCACGTTTACGGTCCGGAAGGTCTCTTCCGGTTACGGAGTGGAACGTATATTCCCGTTGCACTCTCCCATCATCGAAAAGGTGGAAGTGGTGAAACAGGGGAAGGTTCGACGCGCCCGGCTGTATTACCTGCGTGGGCGCCGGGGCAAGGCCGCCAGGCTGAAAGAGGTAGGAAGAGGGGAGCGCCCGACGAAAGGCGTTCCGGCGGAGGAGTAATACTCAGTCTCCATGTGGAGCCACGACTACTTTGAGAAAACCCTGCGCAGCAACGGCTTCCGCTTGATTGCAGGGGTTGACGAAGTGGGGCGCGGGGCGCTTGCAGGACCGGTGCTGGCCGCGGCGGTAGTGCTCGACGGGAAAGAGGATTACACCACATTCCGCGATTCCAAAATCTTGAGTGCAGGCAGGCGGCGGATCCTGGCGCAACGAATTCAGGCCGAGGCGCTGGGGGTGGGATTCGGGTGGATCTCCGAATCCGAAATCGACCGGATCAATATTCTCCAGGCTACCTACAAAGCCATGCTGCAAGCCGTCGCCAACCTGCCCACTCCCCCCGACATGGTTCTCGTGGACGGCTTTTTCCTTCACGGACTCGAGATGCCGTGCATCGGCATTGTTGGCGGCGACTCCCGCTCTTACTCCATAGCGGCTGCATCCATTGTCGCAAAGGTGAGCCGCGACGCGTTGATGCTTGCGCTGGCCTCGGGGTATCCGCAGTACGGCTTCGACCGGAACAAGGGGTATGGTACCGATTTCCATCGGCGGGCAATCCTGCAGTACGGGCCATCTCCCTGCCACCGAAGGACGTTCCAGGGTGTCCGGGCCGCGGGAGGGAATGATGGCCAGTGACAGCAAGACAAGAATCCTGCGCGAAGGAGAACGGTACGTCCAGCAGGGGAAAATCTCCCAGGCAATCAACGAGTATCTCAAGATCCTTAAAGTCGACCCGGAAGACGTACTGACCCTCAACACAATCGGAGACCTGTACTTGCGCCAGGGAAGGGTCGGCGAGGCGAACAAGATCTTTCTGCAGGTCGCGGACAGCTACACGCGCAACAATTTCCTGCTGAAAGCGATTGCGGTTTACAAAAAAGTACTCAACAGCGACCCGAACAACCTCGAGGTCAACATGCTCCTGGCCTCACTCTATGCGCGCCAGGGGATGAACGTGGACGCCCGGGCCCAGTATATGATGGTCGCAGAACTCTACTCCCGTCAGGGTAAGACGAGCGAGGCCTTCTCGGCGTACGAAAAGGTCGTCGAGATCGACCCGATGAATGCCGGCATCCAACTGAAGCTGGCAGAAACCTATCTGGAACAGGACTCGAAGGAGAAGGCGCACCTGTATTTCGCCGGGGCCGCGCGCGCACAGATGAAATCGGGCGACATTCCAGCGGCGATGACGTCCTTCCAGCGCGCACTTGCCATTAACCTGGCAAGTTCCGACGCGCTCCGCGGCTTCCTCGAGACGGCGCTGCAGGCGGATGACCTCCGCGGGGCACTGGACCAGGTCAAGGAGTCCATTAAGAGCGCCCCGGACGACGTGGCGTTGCGGGAGGTGCTTGGACGCGCGTATCTCGCCGCAGGGGATGGGGATCGTGCCGAACAGTATTTCCTGTCCGTCTTGGATGCGGATGAATCCCGCTACGAATACTTCCTCCCGCTGTGCAAGGTGTTCCTCGAAAACCAGGATCCCGACCGGGCATTGCACTGCCTGGATCGAATTGTGCCTGTGGCGATCAATCAGAGGCAGACCGAGAAGCTGGTCGAAGCCTATGAGGAGATTCTCGGCAGCCATCCCAGCCACATCGAAACGCTGCAGAAGCTGGCGGAGATCTTCTCCGCCACGAATGATGAGGCGCGCTATGTGGCGACCCTCGAGAAGATCGCGCAGCACTACCACGAAACCGGGAATGATGAAGATGCCCTGGAGACGCTGGAAAGAGTCCTCCAGATCACTCCCGACAATGCGCGGCATCTGAAAAAGCATCGCGAGATATTCGAACTCGCCTACCCGGGAAGGCTGTATATCATGCCCCGCGCCGCGGTGGAAGCGGCCGAGCGCGAAGCGGCCCGGAGCCTTTCGCCCGGCGACGGTTCCTATGCGCTCGGAGGGCAGCCTGAGGAAAATGCCCAGGCCAGCCTTGTCGAAATCGACCTGCTGCTCAACTACGGCATGAAGGAAAAAGCCCTTCAGCTCCTCAAGAACCTGGAACAGAACTCCGCTCTCGACAAAGACATGCGCTTGCGGCTCATTTCGCTCTACCGGGAAACCGGTGAGAGCCTGCCGGCTGCAGAACAGCTCGTCCTCTTGTCGGTTTCTCTCCAGAAGGGCGGAGACCCGGATGGGGCTCAAAGGTATTTGGCGGAAGCCGAGCGGATAGCGCCCGATTGGGTTCGGGGCCTGAATGTGGCTGCCTTCGCAGCGCAGCGTGGAATCAGCCTGGAGACGCCCCGGGCGGCTGCTCCGGACAAGATCACGCCTGCTGCAATGGAAGTGGACCTTTCAGGCGACCTGTCCGAGATATTCTTCAAAGACGAGCCGCCGCGGGCAGCATCGGCGGAGATAGCGCCACCCGCAGAACCCGGGATGATTGCCGAGGAGTTTCCTTCTGATCTGCCGGTCCCGGCAACTCCCGAGTCGATAGAAGAGCAGCTGCAGGAAGTCGACTTTTATATCCGGCTGGGATTCAACGACGAAGCCCGCACCAAGCTCGAGGAACTTGCGGCGGCATATCCCGGCCACCCGGAGCTGGCTCCGCGCTATCAGCAACTCGGTATCGAGAATGTCTCTGTTTCGGACCTGCACACGATTCCGTTCAGTTCGCCGGAACCGTCAGTCGGCAGCCGGGGAGACGAAGTGCCGGTTGCTGCCGAACCGGAGTATGCTCCGCCGGAAGCGGATCTGGAGGCCGCCGCCGCACGACAGGAGATCTTGAATGTTTCCGGAGAAGATCTGGCGGCGGAGTTCTCGACAGCCCCCGAGGAAACGACACCTGTGGCGAAGGCACAATCCGGATCCACCGGCATGGCGGTACAGTCTGATGCGGAATTTCAACCCAATGCCATGTTTGCCGATCTCATGGCCGAGGTAAACTCCCTTACGAACCAGGAAATCCTGCGGGAGGACTTCGAAACCCACTTCAACATGGGAATTGCATATCGGGAAATGAGCCTGCTCGATGAGGCCATTAAGGAATTTCAGAGCGCGATGAAAGCTCTCGACCCCGCGAGTTCTCCCAAAGACGTGATTCGGTGCTGCGGCATGCTGAGCATGTGCTTCCTCGCCAAGGCCATGCCCCGGTCCGCCATGCGATGGTGTCAGACCGGTTTGAACATCAAGGATATTTCCTCGCACGAGACCATTGCCCTCCGGTATGATATGGGTGTCGCACATTCGGCGGCCGGGGAAACGGACCGGGCGCTGGAGTGCTTTGTCACGATATTCGGGATCGATCCGGGGTATCGTGATGTCGCCCAGCGAATCGATGAACTGAAAAGCGGTCTCGAACGGCATGCCCCTTAGCGTTTCCTACGGCCCCCCCGAACCCGGTATTGAGAACCGCAACAAGACTTCACCCGGCTCGGCATTGGAACGGGTGTGCGCAGTGCTCGGCTTCGTATACTCCCTTGTACACATCACTTACTGGCTGGCCACCGGAAGCGGACTGATGCTCCTGCCATGGCTTCCTTTCTGGGATAACAACTATTTCCTGTATCGCTATCCCAATCTTCGGCCGGTCCTGCTCAGTCCGTATTTGAAAGTAACCGTGGTCGGGCTCGGGATCATTAACCTGCTGATCGGATTCCAAGAAATTGTCAATTTCACAAAGGGCCAGAAAAAGCTCACTGCCCGTTAGGCGGCCACTCTTCTATTACATCACGGATCGCCATCAGTTGCCGGACCCGTCCGTCGGGGCGCTTTTCTTGCACGTTAAGCGGGCAATGGGCTGGGGGGCGGATTTCATTCAGCTTCGTGAAAAAGACATGACCGGCCGGGAGCTTTTCGACCTGACCCGTGAAGCGGTCGGACTTTCCCGAAATACTCCCTGCAGGATCCTGGTGAACGGGCGTATCGACGTCGCACTCGCTGCGGGGGCGCACGGGGTGCATCTGCCTGCCGCCGGCATATTGCCCGCCGACGTAAGGACACATCTGCCCCGCGGCTTTCTTCTCGGAGTATCGGCACACTCCCTGCGCGAGGCCAGACTGGCTGCGGAGGGAGGAGTCGACTATCTCCTGGTGGGACCCGTTTTCTCCACTCCTTCCAAGATGCGTTACGGCAAGCCGATGGGCCTTCGATCCTTCGCACGTATTTGTTCTGCCATTGCAGCCCCTGTATTCGGACTCGGCGGTATCCATGTGGATGAAATTCCCAGTGTCCTGGGAGCGGGAGCAGTCGGGATTGCCGGCATCCGCTTCTTTCAGGAGGATCTCCCTTACACCCTGCGAGACAGCCTCCGGGCGATACCGCTCGGAGGATGAAGTTGGGGGCAGAATGCGCTGGACATCGTAACTGAAGAATCTCCGCCTCACTCACTCTCCTTTCGCGCTATACTCTGATCGATGAAAGCCCCCTCCCTCGGACGGGAGGAAATCTGAATCTAATATCGGCGCTCCGCGCCGACTATATATCGAGCGCTCCCAAGCTGTCCTACAGGCGAAGGGAATGGATCCGACCTCTGATCTCGTGCGCCGCTGCATTGCGGGAGATTCCAGCGCCTTTGAGCGGCTGGTGCGGGAGTACATGAATACCGTCCTGGGCCTGGCGTACAACTACGTCGGCAACTTCTCCACGGCGGAGGACATCGCCCAGGAAACCTTTGTCCAGGCCTTCCAATCCCTCGAAAGCCTGCGGGACGGCGCCCGCTTCAAGGTCTGGCTGCTGAAGATTGCCCGCAACAAGAGCATTGACGCCATCCGGCGGAGCCCGCGCTGGATCTCCCTTGACCAGATGAGAGAAGTGGAGCGAGAGGTGTCCATGCAATCGGTTCCGGTAACTGCGGATCCCGGCTTTGAATTTTGTGAGGAAGACCTGATCGCGGCACTGTGGTCCCTCCGGGAAGACTATCGCGAGATCTTCGTGATGAAGCACATCAACAACCTGTCGTACAAAGAGATCTCACTCATTCTCGGGATGACGGTATCAGCGGTCGGTGAGAAGCTTTACAGAGTGCGCTCTATGATCCGGGAAAAGCTCGAAGGTATCAAACTCAGGAGCGACCTATCATGACCTGTAAGAAGGTGATCCCCATGCTCTCCCGACTCCTGGATCGGGAACTTTCGCCCCGGGAGGCCGCGGAGGTCGAGCACCATCTGGCGGAATGTCCCCGGTGCCGCTCGCTGGCACGGCACTGGCGCCTCCAGGGCTCGTACCTTCGCGCTTATCTGAGCCGCATGGCACTGGGGGAAGATTTCGTCCGAAGCGTCACCAACGCTGCTGCCTCGTCCACCGGCAGATTGGCGACTATGGCGGCGCGGCGATCGAACCGGCGCAAACCCTCACAGTGGTTGCCCGCAGCCGCGGCTGTGCTCGCCGCTGTCGTGCTGTTTGGACTGCTGACCCCCAGCCGGGAGGGGATCGGGTACGCCAGAGTAATCAATCCCGGCGATTGCCTTGAAGTATTGTCGTCAACCTCGCCGGAGTGGGTGCGCACATCCGCCGGGAAACTCCTGAATCCGGGAGACTGGCTACGGAATCGGATGCCGGCGGATGCGGAGATTCAATGGCCGGATTCCCGCAGGCTTGTGTTGCGACAGGGGACACTTGCCCGCATTCCCGACGGACCAGGATCGTCTCCCGCTCCCCTTATCATGCTGAGCGGAGCCCTCGGGTCGGATGCCGGGGATGGAGCTGGGGATTTCCGGGTGCGCACGCCGGCAGGAACCGTGACCGCGGGCGGAGGGAGCTTCACGCTCCGGCTCCGGGACTTGACCCTGCCGAAACTCCAGTTTCCGCGCGGCAGTTCCGAGGTCCTGACCGGAGCTGTTCTGGCTGTCGGCGAGGTGACCGTCCGGGGTGGAAGAGTGAGTATTGATGGAGGGGGGGCAGTTCGCGAAGTACTCGCGGGGGAGACTGCAACTTTCGCCGAGCCGGGCCTCACCAACGGCGCGATGCACCCCGGGATTGCGCCGGCATCCGTGCGGGTAGTAGCCAATTCCGGCGAACCGGGGAGCTTGTCCGCATTTCTGACCTCGGCCGGGCCAAACCTTCACGTCGATCTTGAGGCGACCAACGTGAGCCTGAAAAGGTTACTCGAGTGTGCGACGGGTGTCGGGGTCCGTGGCGGTGATACCATAACCGTCAGCGGCAACCTCAATTTTATAGCCGGGTCAAGTCCTGAATCGGTGGCGACGGCGGTTGGCAGAGCACTTCATTTGCCGATCTTCACGCGCTATACGACAGTCCGCCAGGCTGCGGCGTTGGTCCCGCAGCAGGCGCCGATGCCGGACTGGCTCCCGGGGAGCTTTCGCCTGGAAAGGTCCGAGGATGGGGCCATTTCATTCGACTTCCGCAAGGTGCCCGCTGTCCGGGCCATGCAGATACTGCGTTCTCTTTCCCTCGAGCTCCCCGAGATCTCGACAGAGTCTCAGGGGTTTCCTGTGACATTTCAGGCGTCTGCCCTGAGACCCGAATCCGTGAAAGCGTGGGTTGCCGGGACTCTCGGACTGCAATACCAAACAGTCGAGGTTCTGGTTGAGATGATTGAAGTCGGAAACGCGCCGGCTTCATCACCGGAAGCCGGCGGCCAGACGCCTGCCGCGGCTCCTCTCAACACACCTCGATCCTCTCCGGCAGCCGACCGGACGGAAACCACGTCCCGATCCTCAACCAGCCTCCCGAGGTCCGGTACGGCCGGGATCCAATCTCTCCGCGACGATCCGTCCGCAGGGTTCGTCGCCGGCAAAGACGCGCGGCTCCCCGTGATGGGCAGCGTATGGAGCGTACTCGATGGATCCGCGTACCGTCAGGGAGCTGGAGCCATTCATACGTCCCCCGGGGGCGGCACGGACGTTGCAAACGGGAAGGTGACTCCCAAAGGCCAGGAATATTTCTTCGACGGCGACACTCCGGTCCGCCCGCAGCCAACAACGCATCTGATCTGGCCGTCCCTCGGACAGGAAGAGGCCTTCGACGCGGCAGATCCTTATTGGATTATTAATCCCACGGGATTGCCCGCGCACACCATCTGGAGCGGGTATGATCGTGGAGGGCGCCTGCTCGCACAGGTGGCTGTCTATGTGAACCCGTCGTCGACTCTTGGGTTGTCGCCGCTCAGGGAATTCCCCGCGCGCGTCGGTGCGGGTGGCCACTGGGAAACGCTCAGCGACGTGCCCGTGGTCGGAACGCGTGGCAGCGAACCCGGACAGGCAGGCGCAATCAGCCAGCCTGTAGAAGCCGAGCGATTGTGTCCGGACTGGTCCTTTCCCGCCGCCTGGCTGCTGAGGCTGGGCGGGAGGCTCTGGCTGGTGAATCCGGGCAATGAACCGTTGACGATTATCGCGTCCATATGGAAGGATGGAAAACCGGGTTGTGTGCGGCAGTTCCTTATTGTCCCGAAGGGAGGGATTTTCTGGCCGGAGTTCGCCGGCGCCGCCGGTCCGGATCTGTCGGCTGCGGCCGGCGGAACGATCGTTCTCATTCACACCTTGCAGGGATCCGTGGCGGCGGGACTTGCACGGTGACAACAGGCGAATCAGAAATTCGAACCCGAGGCGGACCGGGGGGCGCCCGCGGCGCCAAGCTTCTTGACGGACAAGGCTTCTGCAGCGCCGTCATGGGCGCCGTTGTTGATTTCTATCGCCTTGCCCACAAGTGTCCATGTTTCTTCCCGGCGTTGGTCCTCGGCGACCTTCTTCAAAGCCACGAGTTGTGCCAGAGCCGCCTCGGTATAGGCTTTCAGGTTTTTTAAAGCCGCCTCGGTCTTCTTGGGGTCCGTGCCCGGCTTGCTGGTGGCGTCGTCGATGTTCATCATGACGGCGCGCAGGATCCTGAAATACCCGTCGAGCATGTCTTCGACACTGAAGAACTCGAGCGGGTCCCCGGGCAGGGACTCCTTTCCCGCCAGCCTGTCTGCCGCCGTCTTCAGCCGCAACGCGGCAGCCTCCAGGTACACCTTGACCCGCTCGTCGATTTCCTGCGCATCCTGAATCTTCTCGATTTCCTGCGCCGTCAGGAACTCTTTGACTCTCGTTGCCTGAAGACCGCCTGACAGGGCCAACCAGCCCAGAAAAATCCAGACTGTCCATTCCCGATGCATCATCGGCAGCTCTCGATTTGGCGGCGATTTACCGCTGGAAAAGTATGTCGACGAACTTTTTGCGCGTCGTCGTGGCCTGGGCAATCCAGGCGTTAAAATCATCCTGCTGGTTGTAGGGCGCCTTGATCTGGACATCCTCCATATCAAGGATCGATTTGCGGATGGTAATCTCGTAATCTATCAGAGCACCGGATTTTTTCTTGCGATTGATGTTTTCCTCGACGTCCTTCTGGGAAGCAGCCAGAACCTCCACCCAGCACTTCAGCACGCCGGGCGCTTCTTCGAACTTCTGCTTCTGGGCGGCGGTTTCCACCGCTTTGTGGAGGCGCTCCGAAATCTCGCGGTATCTCTTGATGCGGTTGTCGACTTTCTGCTCTGCAGTCAACCTTCTCAGTTCCGATTCCGTGATGCAGTCCGAGGATGTCAGAGTCGGCGGCAGTGCAAACCCCTGAATCCGAAACGCCAGGACCACCATCCAGGCCATGAAATAAAGCGTCATCACGCCTCACATCACAGAGGGAACCTCGCAACCCAGCAGGTCAAGAGCCTTGGCCAACTGGCGGCGCACCAGGTCCACAACGAACAGCAGGTGCATCTTCCTGTCTGTATCCGCTTCCGACAGGATACGATATTTATGATAGAAGAGATTGAACCTTTGTGCGAGATGAAATGCATATTTGCAGAGCTGCGAAAGCTCCAGCGAGTCGGCTGCCTGGCGCACCACCTCGGGCAGCCGGGCAGCCTGGTAGGTCAGTTCCCAGATGTCATCGTTGCCGGACAGGAAGCTGCCGAGCCTGGCCGGATCGATTTCGGAAAAAGATGCTTCCCCACCTGCCTCCTGGAGCTTGCGGAATATATTGCCGGCGCGCACTACCGCGTACTGGACATAGGGTCCCGTTTCTCCATCGAAACTGAGCGCTTCCTTGAAATCAAATGCAATCACCGTGGTCCGCGCGAAGCGGAGAAGGAAATAGCGGAGAGCGCCGACCGAGATCACACCGGCAATCTTCCCGGCCTGATCGTCGCTGAGATCGTGCCTGGCTCGCACCTCCCCCAGGGCCTTTTCCGCGAGCGCGTCCAGTAAATCGTCGGCCTTGACTCCCAATCCTCTCCTGCCGGAGACTTCCACATAAGGGCGTTTTTTCTCTTCCCCTGAGAGTTCATACCCGAGTTCCTCGCAGCAGGCTGGACTCAGGGCCACCATCTCATAGGAAAAGTGGATGGAATTTTCTGCCTGCTCCTCATAGCCGAGGGCCCTGAGGCCCTGCAGGACGATGTTCTGGAGATAGGATTGCCGGGTATCGATCACGTTGTAGACGCGCTGTCCGGCTCCGAAGCGGGGAGGGTGTTCCCCAGGCGTGGCCCCGGCGCTCGTGATCCAGAGCGGATGATGGTCGTAGGCAGGAAAGAGACGGTAATGGAAATCCAGGCCCAACAGCCCGAATTTCCACAGCTGGTATGCGATATCCTTTCCGACATAGGTCACGGTGCCGTCGGAGCGCACGATAATCTTCTCGTCCTCCTCCAGCTCTTCGCCGGACCCGGCCGATTCGGCGTCCCCACTGGTCTTCATCACCCAGCAGCCGCGGTTTTTCCCCTCCTGGACATGATACATCGCGCCGCGATCCCGCAACTGCTGGAAAGCCTTCTCCCAGAAGTGCAGGTGAAGGATCTCGCTCTCACGGGGCAGGAGATCGTAATATACGTTGATGCGCGCCATCGTTGCGAGATGAGCCCGCACGATCCGCATGGCGACGTGTTCGGCAAGCTCGGCTGTCGGATTGTTGCCGGCTTCGATCGCCTGCATGGTCCGGCTGCGCCATTTCTGATTCTCCTCGGATTCGGCGTAAAACTTCGCGACCGCCGCGTATACGTCCCAGCAGAAGTAGTCGAACTTGCCTTCCATGCCGGCGACGTCCCGAAGGGTTTTTCCCTGCATCCGCTCCAGCCCGACGACCACATCGGCTACCTGCACTCCGGTATTGTCCAGGTAGTTTTGCACCTCAACCTGTCGGCCGAGAAACCTGAGACAGCGAACAAAAGAATCGCCCAGCGCCGCGTTGCGCAGGTGTCCGATGTGCGCGGCTTTGTTCGGATTGATGTTGGTGTGTTCGACGATTACCTTTCCCGCATCATCCCCTGGTGGGGCCTGGCCATGCCGCCCCGTTTCGATGCTCCGGGCGAGTTGCAGTGCGAATGGAGCACGATCGAGGTGGAAGTTGAGATACCCCGCACCTGCGACCGCCACCTTCCCTATGCCCGGGATTGCCTGCGCCTCGAGAGCCAGTTCCCGGGCGATATCCCGCGGAATGCGGCGGACTTTGCGGGCCAGATCAAAAGCGATCGGGAGCGCCAGCTCCCCCATCTCGATGCGGGGAGGGAGAGTGAAGGTGAGGGAATCGTAGGCGACATCGTACTTCTCCCGGATGATTGCCTTGATCCGTGTCTCGATTTCCTTTGTAAGTGTGGATAACATTGTAAATATCGTCTCCTGAGCACCCGTCGGGGCCGGCGTGGAAAACATACCCCACTCATGCCGCCAAATCAATGTCTGCTGCAGCAATCCTGAGGTATGGAAAAGACATCGGGGACATTTACGAGTGGCGCCGGGATATGGAATGTAGAGGATCCCTTGCTGGTTCCGTTTCGATTCCTGATCCCAAATGCAATCTATGGCTGTCCCCGAATCCGGGGAATGATCGCGAGAAGAGCGGGATTGCCCCGGCCCGCTCCCGCGGCTCTTCTTGACATCCTCTACGGTCACCCCTAGACTCTGGTCGACCTGCAGGATGAGGGATCCCGTCTTCATTCCTGCCGTTATCGAGTGATTTGAAACTCATGAAGCAAGCCCAGCCGAATGAAAGGTCATCATCTATGGATTGCAGACCGGGGCGGATCCTGTATCTCGAACCTTCCTCCGGCATCAGCGGCGACATGCTCCTCGGGGCACTGTTGGATCTCGGGATCGAGTTGGCGCGGCTGGAGGAGGAGTTGCGCCGGCTGCCGTTCCATGGCTATACGCTTGCGCTCCACCCTTGTTCGCGCGCAGGCATCCGGGCCTCCAAGTTCCACGTCCATTGCGAAGATCACGGCGCTCACAGCCACCATCACCGCAGTTTCAAGGAAATACGGGAGATGATCGCTGGCAGCGATCTGTCCGGTTCGGTCCGGGGAAAATCGGTCGCGGCATTTCACAGACTCGCCGAAGCGGAAGGCAGGATTCATAACCGCCCTCCCGACGATGTCCACTTCCACGAGGTGGGTGCAATAGATTCGATCGTCGATATCGTCGGCAGCATGATCGCGCTTGAGGAGCTGATGCCGGTGCGCGTGATATCGGCTGCGGTGAATGTCGGGCAGGGCACGCTGGAATGCCGGCACGGCATCTATCCGGCGCCGGCGCCGGCCACTGTCGAGCTGCTCAAAGGGTGTCCGGTCTACACCAACGCTGTTTCGGGAGAGCTGACCACCCCCACCGGCGCTGCTCTCCTGGTTGCGCTCGCGGAGTCGTTCGGCTCCCTGCCGCCCATGTGCGTGGAGCGGATCGGTTACGGTGCGGGCGACCGCGAAATCCCCGGTGCGGCGAACGTGCTCCGTGCCACTCTGGGCAATCCAGTCGCGCAGCCTCCCGGCGAACCGGTCCGCCGACAGGTTGCAGTGATTGAAGCCTCCGTCGACGACATGAGCCCGCAGCTCTATGGCCATTTTCTTGAAAGAGCCCTCGCGGCAGGTGCCCTGGATGTGTCTGTGGTGGCGGCGCAGATGAAAAAAAACCGGCCCGGCATGCAGCTTACACTCCTATGCAGCCCCGAGCAGCTGGACGCAATGGCGGGCCTGATTTTCGCAGAAACGACTACAATTGGAATCCGCTATACTTTTGCCGAACGCAGGACTCTGGACAGGGCATTTCAGCAGGTGCAGACGGAGTTTGGGGCCGTCACGATCAAGGTGTCGTCGGTGTCCGGCACGCGGTTGAATTTCGCTCCCGAATACGAGAGTTGCCGGCGCCTGGCGCTCGAGAAGCATGTCGCTCTGAAGGACGTGATGGCAGCCGCTTCCCGCGCGTACCTGGAATTCGAACGCCCGGGCCCCTCCTCGCCGGGCAGGGAATGAGCAGGGTCCCGGGCAAACACCCGCATGTTCCATGAATTTCAAATTGGAGAGACCTAAGATATGTCCGAAGAGAAGACCAATCCAACCGGTCCCGCATCCGCACCCCTTGCCGCCGAAGAGCCGAAGATAAGCATCGAGGACTTTGCCAGGATTCAGATGAAAGTCGGGGAGGTCCTTGAGGCGGAAAGAGTGGAAGGTTCGCGCAAGCTGATTCGGATGCGGGTGGATATCGGCACCGAAGTAAGGCAGGTAGTGGCGGGCATCGCCGGGGCCTATGAGCCCTCAAGCCTGATCCACCGGAAGATCATCCTTGTGGCAAACCTCAAGCCGGCGAGGTTGATGGGGATCGTATCAGATGGGATGGTGCTCGCCGCCACGGCGGGGGAACGGCCGATCCTGGCTACGTTTGCCGAGGATGTGCCCAATGGTTCCCCTCTCAAGTGAAGGCCTGCTTCAGGATCCGTCATGAGCTCCGGTTCACCCGCCCCAATCGGGATGCCGTATCTCTTGCTCGACCTGCGTGATATTGTTCGGGGGGATCGGCGCATTCGCGGGTGTCATCACCGCGATCGGAACGGGACGGACGCAAGGTCCCGGATCAGGATTCCGCTGGGGATTGCCGGGCGGCCGGGGCTTTGCGGCGAATCTGCGCCACCGCCCGGTTTTCCCGCATCCGACGTCGAGGCGCCAGGAGCACCTGGACCGCTCTGAATGGCTTCTCACGACGGAGACCGCCAACCTGTGATAATATCTGAGCGGAATGGTCAAGGACCTTGCAAACACGAGCCGCGAAGAGTGACGCTTGAACCCACGGGACTTTTACAAACTGGTTGAAAGAGGCCTGGCCGAGGTGGAACGGGAGCTATTACGCCACTCCAGCTCCAATATTCATCTCGTGGATTCCATAGGACGCTATATCCACGGTTCGGGAGGCAAACGGATCCGCCCTGCCCTGCTTCTGCTGAGTGCCCGGCTGAACGGATTCGAAGAGCCTGTCTGCTGCCGGCTCGGAGCGGTCGTCGAAATGGTTCACTCCGCGACGCTGGTGCACGACGATATCATCGACGATGCGAAAGTGCGACGCGGCCGTGCTTCCGTGAACGCCCGCTGGGGCAATGAGATCACCGTTCTCATGGGCGACTGGCTCTTCATGAATTCCTTCGGATTGGCCCTTGGTGAACGTCATTTCAGGATTCTGGATCTACTTGCCGACGTCACCCGCAAGATGGTGGAAGGGGAATTGATTCAGCTGAGCATGAACCGGAACCCTGATATCACGGAAGCGCAGCACCTCGAGATTTCGATGCGCAAGACGGCTTTGCTTTTCTCGGCATGCACGCAGATCGGGGGGATTCTCGGGTCGGTAACCGAGGAACAGGAAGAGGATTTGAGGCTCTACGGCCTCCAGGTCGGCATGGCCTTTCAATTAGTCGATGACGTACTCGACTTCACCTCGACCGAGAGCACCCTGGGGAAACCCGTATGCAGCGATTTGAAAGAAGGCAAGCTCACTCTGCCGCTGATTTACCTCATGCAGGACGGCACGCCACAGGACCGGGAACTGATCCGCTCGATCATTCGCGAGGACGACTTCGGCGGGCGGAACCGCGATACAATACTGGATCTGATCCGGCACTACGGCACGGCGGACCGGGTTCTGGACAAGGCTTCGGAATATGCCCGCCAGGCGAAGAAACACCTCATGAGCTTCCCCGACTGCGAGGCGCGCGCGGCACTTACGGCAATCCCCGACTATATTGTTTCCCGCGACCGCTGAGATCCGTCTGCCTATATCATCGTCATTCCCGTGAGATTACTTCTTTTGCGGCGGGGCCGTTCCCGGCAGGTCCTCGACGAACAGCTTCTTCGGCCGATCCGGATTGATTCCGCTCGAGTCGCTGGCTGCCTGGCCGGCAAGGATCTCCACCGCGGGGAAAGGCTCTACCGGTTTGTCCTTGAGGACCTCGCGCATATATTCTATCCAGATCGGCAGGGAGACCACTGCTCCGGCTTCCCGGTCCCCCAGGGATTTCTTGGAGTCGAAGCCGACCCACACTGCCGTAGTGGTCGACGGACTGAACCCGATAAACCATGCGTCTGTGAAGTTGTCGGTGGTTCCGGTCTTGCCCCCCAAGGGGCGGTTCAGGGATCTTGCCGCTTTTGCAGTTCCGTCTTGAACGACATCCTGCAGCAACCCCAGCATTTTCTGAGCGGTTTCGGGATCGAGTACTCTGCGGGTTCGAGGCTCTGCCTGCTCTTTTTTTACCCTGTCATAATCCTCAATCTTGCGCACGAAGTAGGGCGTTGGCTGAATTCCCAGGTTCGGAAAAACGGTGAAGGCCGCGGCCATTTCCAGCGGGGTGGCTTCGCATGATCCGATGGCAAGGGGCAGATAGGGATCCATCGGCCCGCTCAGGCCGAAACGGCGGGCCATCACGATTACATCCTTGATGCCGATGAGCGAGGCCACTTTAATGGTAGGTACGTTGCGCGATTCAATCAAGGCCTCCCGCAATGTGATCTCCCCTTTAAACTTGCCGTCATAATTATTCGGTTTCCAGAGCCGGCCGAGCGCATCCGTATAGCTGATCGGGGAGTCGATGACCGTACTCGACGCCTCGAGGCCTTTTTCCAGGGCGGTCGCGTAAACGATGGGTTTGAAGGTGGACCCTACCTGACGCATGGCTTGAGTAGCGCGGTTGAACTCGCTCGTCCTGAAGTCGTATCCGCCGACCATGGCCTTGATTTCCCCAGTGGAGTTTTCCAGCGTGATCAACGCTCCCTGCACCGCAGGGATTTGATCCAGCACCGCGCTTGCCGTTTTTTCGGTGTCGTCGAGTGCGGTGATCCTGAAGGTCGCAAGGTCTCCTGGTTTGAGAATCTTTGAAGGCGCCGGAGCGCGGGTCCAGGCGATTTCCTTCGGCCCGAGAACAGCCCGGTATTTGCCGATCCGGACCGTCAGCTCAGGATCGGCGACATTCTCCACCAGCCCCGTCACAAGGTCGCCGGGCTGCAACGTCGCCCGCCAGTCAGGATGAGTATATGTTTCCATTCGAGCTGACGGTCCGGCGAGCATGTTGTCGATGGGACCGCGCCACCCGTTCCTTTTGTCGATGTTGCGCAATCCCTCACTCAGGGCTTTGTTGGCGGCTGTCTGCATCTCTGTGTTCAGAGTTGTAAATACCCGCAAGCCCTTTCGCCAGATAACGTCCGTGGTGTAGCGCTCCGCAAGGGACTGTCGCACCCACTCGACAAAATAGGGAGCCAATCCCGAGTCGCGGGTGCGCGGCTTCAGGAGAATCGGCCTGGCCTTCGCTTCCTCTGCCGTTGCTTTGGGGATCATGTCCTCGATCACCATCCGGTCCAGGATGTAATTGCGACGGGAACGTGCGGCCTCCGAATGCAGCAACGGCGAGTACAAGCTGGCATTGCGCGGGAGCCCGGCGATCATGGCGCACTCTTCCAGGGACAGGTCCTTCAGCTGTTTGCCGAAATATGTATCGGCGGCGGCTGCTACTCCGTACGCGCCGTGTCCGAAATAGTGCTGATTGCAATAGAGCGTGAAAATCTGTCGCTTGGAATAGCGCTTCTCGATCTTCCAGGTAATGAGAAGCTCCTTGATCTTGCGATCAAAGGTCTTTTCCATGTTCCCCATGAGCAGGCGCGCAAGCTGCTGCGAAATCGTGCTTGCTCCTTCCGCCCTCTTCATCGAGATTACATCCTTATATACGGCCCGGAGCAGGGCGAGATAGTTGACGCCGGAATGGTTGTAGAACTGGTCGTCCTCTGCCGCCAGGATCGCGAGCTGGAGATTGGCGGGGATCTCCTCAAACGGCACGATGATGCGCCGCTCAATGGCGAATTCTCCAATCACCTTGCTGTCGTCGGAAAAAAGATCGGTAATTACGTCCGGGCGGAAATCCTCGAGGCTCTGGATCTTGGGCAGGTTGTACTCATATCCCGCAAGAACACCGAATGCGATGCCTGCCATCGCGAAGAAAAACAGAAAAATCACATACAAGGCCAGAAGCCATCTGGATATATCTCGCCGCCGGCGCGGAATTTGTGCCACTGTGAGCATGCAGGAGATTATAGCACCTCGCGTCGCCGGTTTTTCCAATGCGGAATTTTCGTAATTGTTTAGCCGGCTCGGAACAGTTGAAGGTCTGCAAATAAAGCCACGAATTTCACGAATTCTCACGAAGAATTATCTCCCTTGATGCGAGCCATACGGTGCGGCTCTCGTGATAATTCGTGGAATTCGTGGCAGTTTTCTTCGGGCTGGCTAAACAACTACGAATCTTCGAATGCGGGATGGGAAATGCGGAAAGCAGTGGGAAGGTATACATTTGAGGGATATGCAACTGAGGCCGGCGCATCTGAATGCTGGTATCCACTGGAACCGTTCTCCGCTTGTCATCGCCACCGGGCCGATTCCGATGCCGATCCCGACGTCCGTGTCCAATTGCCCCCTGTTGCGGTGCTGGCCCAAGGCGCATCATGCAAGTCCGACAGGAACCGGGCCATGACGAATCCACTTCGCATTCCGGATTCCGCATTTCGAGTTCCACACCCCTCAGAAGTCCTCCGCTTCGCCGGCAGAATCCACCTGAGGAGCATTCGCCTTGTTTTTTCCGTCCAGGAATGTCACTCGGGACGCAATCACTTCGGTAGTGTAGTGTTTTTCCCCCGCCGGTTTCTCCCAGGAGCGAGTCTGCATGGATCCTTCGATGCACACCTGGTTGCCTTTGTGCAGGTACTGAATGCATAGGTCGGCTGCTTTCCCGAAGGCGACTATGCGGTGCCACTCCGTGGTTTCTTGTGCGGCGCCGTTGCCATTCCCGGGCCGAAACTGATTGGTTGCCAGTGAGAAGTTGGCGACACGGGTGCCGCCCGCTGTCATCCGGTCTTCCGGATCCCTCCCCAACCGTCCGATAAGAATGACTTTGTTCATGCTGCCCATGCTTCCTCCATTGACGGGGCAGGCTGATCGCAGTCGGCTGCGTGCCTGGGCGACTCGCCCGCCTGAATCCTCAACTTACTTAACTGCGTCGGCGCCGATTGAGCCAAGAAATCTGAATCAGAAGATGTCGCGGCAGTGTGCGGCGCCGCTCCATGGCGGCGCTGGACCGATCTGCGGGCGAAATCGGGGGGGAGGTTCGCTGCCCGATTTGCAGACTGGCTATTTGCTTGACAGTTAAGACCCTCTTTGCTAGATTTGTACGGTTTTCCCTACGGTGAAGAAGCTATGCCCATGGTTGGGCGTCGTGACTGTTTCACCATGGCAGTGAGTAAAGGAGAATAGAGTTTGCCGACCTTCAATCAGCTGGTTCGATCTGGCCGAAAGAAGATTCGTTACAAGACGAAGAGTCCGGCTTTACAAGGGAGTCCGCAACGGCGGGGAGTATGCACTCGGGTGTACACGTCAACACCCAAGAAACCGAACTCTGCTCTTCGCAAAGTTGCTCGTGTCCGGCTAACGAACGGGATCGAGGTGACGACTTATATTCCCGGTATCGGGCACAACCTGCAGGAACACTCCATCGTTCTGATCCGCGGTGGACGTGTCAAGGACCTCCCTGGGGTGCGCTACCATGTGGTGCGGGGAACCTTGGACTCAGTCGGAGTCCAGGAGCGCAAGCGTTCCCGCTCCAAATATGGCGCCAAGCGGCCCAAAAGCTAACCACTCCTTCAAATAGCCGTCTTAGGGTGACGGGTTCACGCCCTGCGAGAATCTTCGGATGGCAATTGCCAGGCCCGATGAGTTTCGCTTTCCGGGAAAGCATCGCGTGTCCCGGAGGGAAAAGAAACATTAATTAAAGGGGTAGCAGGAGATCTTTAGGTATGCCGAGGCGCAGAGAGGTACCGAAGCGGGAAACCCTGCCGGATCCTGTATACAGCAGCACTCTCATTACCAAGTTCATCAATTGCATGATGTTCGGAGGGAAGAAGAGCGTTGCCGAAGGCATTTTCTACGGTGCATTGGACACGATCAAGGACCGCGCCAAGGAAGATCCGGTCAAGGTGTTCAAAAAAGCCATGGATGCGGTAAGACCGGTCCTGGAGGTGAAGTCGCGGCGGGTAGGAGGGGCTACGTATCAGGTTCCGGTGGAGGTGCCGCAGGATCGGCGCACTTCCCTGGCGATCCGCTGGCTCATTTCCAATGCCCGCGCCCGCAGTGAGAAGACCATGCACGAAAAGCTCGCGGCTGAGATCCTGGATGCATCCAACAACCGCGGCGGCGCAATCAAGAAGCGAGAGGATACTCATCGCATGGCTGAGGCAAACAAGGCGTTTGCCCATTATCGGTGGTAGTGAGGCTGAAAACCGTGGCACGCATGGTACCGCTGGAGCGGATTCGCAATATTGGAATCATGGCGCACATCGATGCGGGCAAGACCACTGCGACCGAGCGGATCCTCTACTACACAGGTATTACGCACAAGCTGGGCGAAGTGCACGATGGCACTGCCACCATGGACTGGATGGAGCAGGAACAGGAACGCGGCATCACCATCACCTCGGCTGCGACCACTTGTTTCTGGGGCGATTGTCGCATCAACATCATCGACACTCCGGGTCATGTCGACTTCACTGCCGAAGTCGAACGCAGCCTGCGCGTCCTGGATGGCGCGGTGGCGCTGTTCGGAGCAGTGGAGGGGGTGGAACCGCAGTCGGAGACCGTCTGGAGGCAGGCGGACAAGTACCGGGTGCCGCGCATCGGGTTCGTCAACAAGATGGACCGCCCGGGGGCGGACTTTCCCCGCGTGCTCAGCATGATCCGGAGCCGGCTCCAGGCAGTCCCGATCGCTGTTCAGCTGCCCTACGGCAAGGAGGATCAATTCCGCGGCGTGATCGACCTGATCCGGCAAAAGGCGATCGTCTTCCGTGAGGAGACCCTCGGCGCGGATTACGTGGTCGAGGAGATTCCGGAGGAATATCACGGGGAGGTCGCCGCATACCGCGACCAGATGCTGGAGTTGCTTGCCGATGTCGACGAGCGCCTTATGGAGAAATACGTCGGCGGCGCCCGGGTTTCCGAGGCGGAAATGCGCGCCGCGCTCCGCAAAGGGACCATCGAGCTGAAATTCGTGCCGGTTCTCTGCGGGGCGGCTTTCAAGAACAAGGGCATCCAGCAGCTGCTCGATGCGATCGTCGATTATCTGCCATCCCCCATGGACATACCTCCGGTGCATGGCATTCCCCAAAACGGCGAGGAACCGCAGGTGCGCAAGGCGGCGGATAGCGAGCCCTTTTCCGCGCTCGTTTTCAAGATCATGACCGACCCGTTCGTCGGCCAACTGGCTTTCTTCCGAGTCTACTCCGGGCAGGCGCAGACGGGGGCCGCGATCTACAACTCCACCAAGGACTCCTCGGAACGTGTGGGCCGCCTTTTGAAGATGCACGCCAACAAGCGCGAAGAGATCAAGGAAGTGTACTGCGGGGACATCGCCGCTGCCGTGGGGCTGAAAAACGTAAGCACCGGCGACACAATCTGCGACAAACGGCGCCCGATTGTTCTGGAGGCGATCGAGTTCCCGGCTCCGGTCATTGCGGTTGCGATAGAGCCCAAAACCAAAGCGGATCAGGAGAAACTTTCCATCGCTCTCGGCAAGCTGATCCGGGAGGACCCCACGTTTAAGGTCCACACCGATCCTGACACCGGCCAGACGATCATCGAGGGGATGGGGGAACTGCACATTGAAATCCTGGTGGAGCGCATGGTGCGGGAATTCGGCGTGGCGGCGAACGTAGGAAAACCCCAGGTCGCCTATCGAGAAACGATCCGGCAGCCTGCGGAGGCGGAAGGCAGGTTTATACGCCAGACGGGCGGCCGCGGCCAGTACGGACATGTCAAGATTGCGATCAGCCCGAACCAAGCCGGAGCCGGCGTTGAATTCGAAAATGAGATCGTCGGCGGAGCCGTACCGCGCGAATACGTCGGCCCCGCGGAGCAGGGCATCCGCGAAGCACTGGAAACCGGAGTGCTCGCCGGCTACGAAATGGTGGATGTGAAGGTGAGGCTGCTCGACGGCTCCTATCACGAAGTGGATTCCTCGGAGATGGCGTTCAAAATCGCAGGATCCATGGCCCTCAAGGAAGCGGCCAGGCATGCAAAACCGGTCCTGCTCGAGCCGATGATGAACGTCGAGGTGGTTGTGCCCGAGGAGTACATGGGCGCTGTGACCGGCGATCTGCATGCCCGGAGAGGCCAGGTCGAATGCACAGAATCCCGTCTCAGCTCTGCCATCATCAAATGCAAGGTTCCGCTCTCGGAGATGTTCGGGTATTCCACCGACCTGCGCTCCATGACCCAAGGGCGGGCTACCTATTCCATGCACTTCTCTCACTACGAAGAGGCGCCCAAGACCGTGAGCGAGGAGATCATCGCGCGGGTCCGCGGAAAATTGGCCTTTAAATAGACAGGAAGCTGGAGGATTCCATGGCGAAGGAAAAATTCGATCGGAGCAAGCCGCACGTCAATATCGGGACGATCGGACACATTGACCACGGGAAGACGACGTTGACGTCGGCGATCACGCAGGTATTGCACAAGATGGATCCGAAGGTGGTGATCCGGTCGTTCGACTCGATTGACAACGCGCCGGAGGAGAAGGCGCGGGGGATCACGATTGCGACGGCGCACGTGGAGTACTCGACGAAGAACCGACATTATGGGACTACATCAAGAACATGATCACAGGGGCGGCGCAGATGGACGGGGCGATCCTGGTGGTATCGGCGGCGGACGGGCCGATGCCGCAGACGCGGGAGCATCTGCTGTTGGCGCGGCAGGTGGGGGTACCGTGCATCGTGGTATTCATGAACAAGATCGACATGGTGGATGATCCGGAGTTATTGGATCTGGTAGAGCTGGAGATGCGGGAGTTGTTGACGTTCTACGAATTTCCGGGGGATGAGGTACCGGTGGTGCGGGGGAGCGCGCTGAAGGCGTTGGATGGGGACGGGGAGGCGGAGAAGCAGCTATTGGCGTTGATGGATGCGGTGGACAGTTACGTACCGTTGCCGAAGCGGGATGTGGAGCTGCCGTTTTTGATGCCGGTGGAGGACATATTCACGATATCGGGGCGGGGGACGGTGGCGACGGGGAGAGTGGAGCGGGGGAAGGTGAAGGTAGGGGAAGAGGTAGAGATTGTGGGGATCCGGCCGACGCTGAAGCGGGTGGTGACGGGCGTGGAGATGTTCAAGAAGCTGCTGGATGAGGGGATGGCCGGGGACAACGTGGGATTGCTGTTGCGGGGGACGGAGCGGAAGGAAGTGGAGCGTGGGCAGGTGATAGCGGCGCCGGGGAGCATCACGCCGCACACGCATTTCAAGTCGCAGGTGTACATATTGTCGAAGGAGGAAGGCGGGAGGCACACGCCGTTTTTCAACGGGTATCGGCCGCAGTTTTACTTTCGGACGACGGACGTGACGGGGGTGGCGGAGTTGCCGGGAGGGACGGAGATGGTGATGCCGGGCGACAACGTGAACCTGACGATCAAACTGATCACGCCGATTGCGATGGAGAAGGGTCTGCGGTTCGCGATCCGCGAAGGCGGCAAGACGGTGGGCGCGGGCACCATTTCGGAAAT